>NZ_WOTN01000003.1:1539105-1878210 GCF_010993745.1 Fodinicola acaciae | reverse complement strand
ATGAGAGTCGTTTGGGCTCGGCTATCGCCCCGCGGAATATGGAGACAGGCCCCTAGAGGCAGCGGCTAAAGGTAGAGGCCGGTGGAGCCGGGCTCGACCCGGCTTGCCGCCACCGCGTGCACGTCACGCTCGCGGAGCAGCACGAACTCCTTGCCGTGCAGCTCGACCTCGGCGCGCTCGTCGGGGTCGAACAGCACGCGGTCGCCGTCCTCGATGTTGCGCACCGCCGGGCCGACCGCGACCGCGGTGGCCCAGGAGAGCCGGCGGCCGACCGACGCGGTCGCCGGGATGACGATGCCGCCGAGCGAGCGCCGCTCACCCTCGCCGTCGTCGCGGCGTACGAGCACCCGATCGTGCAACAGCCGGATCGGAAGCTGGCCGTCGATGTCCGTGCTTGCACCGTCCACGGCAGACCACGTTAGCCTGCCGCGCCGGCCGGTGGCCGACCACCCGATACGGTGGGATGCCAGATCACGAAGGGATGGGGTCACGTGCCGAACTGGTTCCAGCGACTCCGCCGCGCCGACTCCGAGCCGGCCGGCGCCGGTTCCCCGGCCGCGGTGGACACCAAGCCGGCCGACAACGGCTCGTCCGTCCCCGAGGAGTTCGCGCCTACCAGCGCCGAGCTGGAGCTGCCGCTGGGGATCCGGGTCGCGGCGGCCTGGTCGTGGCGGTTGCTGGTGGTCGGCGCCACGATCTACATCATCGCGCAGCTGCTCGGCACGCTCGCGGTCGTCGTCATCCCGTTCGTGGTGTCGCTGCTGCTGTCGGCCCTGCTGCACCGGCCGGTCGGCTGGCTGCGCGACCACGGCGTGCCGAAGTCGCTGGCCACCGCGCTGGTGCTGGTCGGCGGCATCGCCGCGGTCGGCGGTGTGCTCTACGGCGTCGTACAGGCGTTTCTCAACGGCCTTCCCGACCTGACCAAGAACGTCACCGAAGGCATCACCGACGTGAAGACCTGGCTGGTGAACGGTCCGTTCCACGTGCAGCAGGCGCAGATCGACACGGTCATCTCCAACATCCTGAAGGTGGTCTCGGACAACCAGGCCAGCATCGCCAGCGGCGCGCTGACCGCGACCACCACGATCACCGAGGTGCTCAGCGGCCTGTTCATCGTGCTGTTCACGACGTTCTTCCTGCTCAGGGACGGCGGCGACATCTGGCGGTTCGTCACCGGCCTGCTGCCGCGCAAGGCGGTCGAGCCGGTGCGGCAGGCCGGCGTCGACTCGTGGAAGACCCTCGGTGCGTACGTGCGCGCCACCGTGCTGGTGGCCTTCGTGGACGCCTTCTTCATCGGCCTCGGCGTCGCGATCCTCGGCGTGCCGCTCGCGCTGCCGCTGGCCGCGGTGATCTTCCTCGGCGCCTTCGTGCCGGTGATCGGTGCCTTCATCTCCGGCACCATCGCCGTGCTGGTCGCGCTGGTCGCCAAGGGGCCGATCGCGGCGCTGATCGTGCTCGCGATCCTGGTCGGCGTGCAGCAGCTGGAGAGCCACATCCTGCAGCCGTTCCTGCTCGGTCGCGCGGTCGCGCTGCATCCGCTCGCGGTGATCCTGGCGATCGCCACCGGCCTGGTCATCGCCGGCATCATCGGCGCCCTGGTCGCGGTGCCGCTGCTCGCGGTGACGAACACCGCCGTACGCAGCCTGGCGGCCGCCAACAAGGCCGCTCAGCGATCGAAGGATCCGCCGGGCACCGAGGAGCTGCCGGTCGGCGAGGCTCCGGCGGCACCCTAGTGTCGGGACACTAGGGCCTGTTTCGAAGTCCCACGCGGCGATAGCCGAGCCGCTGTCACATCTTTCTCGGGCCGCCTGCCGGCACCGGCCGAAAACCCACCATAGCGCTGCTGTTTGGCTTCCGTCCGGCACCGGCAGGCGACGTTTGGATCTCGGCGCTCATCCACGTGGGAGTTCGAAACAGACCCTAGGCCGTCGCCGCCTCCGAGTCGGCACGCAGGCGGCGGAGCGCCCCGAGCACGGTGTCGCGCTTGGTCGTGTACCAGAACGGCGGCAGCGAGCGGCGCAGGTACGTGCCGTAGCGCTGGGTCGCCAGCCGCGGGTCCAGCACCGCGACGACACCGCGGTCGCCGGACGTGCGGACCAGCCGGCCGGCGCCCTGCGCCAGCCGGATCGCCGCGATCGGCACCGACACCGCGGAGAAGCCAGAGCCGCCGGAGGCGTCGACGGCCGCCGAGCGAGCGGCCGTGAGCGGGTCGTCCGGTCGGGGGAACGGCAGCCGGTCGATCACCACCAGCTGGCAGTTGGGGCCTGGCACGTCGACGCCCTGCCACAGCGACATGACCCCGAGCAGGCAGGTCGCCGGGTCCTCCTTGAACCTGCGTACCAACAGCGGCAGCGAGTCGTCGCCCTGCAACAGGATCGGCAGGTCGGTGCGGCTCATCAGGATCTCCGCGGCGGCCGCGGCGGCCTTGCGCGAGGAAAACAGGCCGAGTGTGCGTCCGCCGGCCGCCTCGACCAGGCTGACCAGCTCCTCGGCGGCGGCGTCGGACAGGCCGGACATGCCGGGACGTGGCAGGTGCGACGCGACGTACAGGATGCCCTGTTTCGGATAGTCGAACGGCGAGCCGACGTCCTCGCCGTGCCAGCGCGGCGCCTCGTCCTCGTGGTCCTCATCGCTTTCGGCCGGCTCGGTGGGCTCGGCCGGCCGGCCGAACAGGCCGAGCGACTTGCTGATCGCCTCGAACTGGCCGCCGAGCGCCAGTGTCGCGCTGGTCGCCACCACGACGCGGTCGCGATAGAGCTCGCGCGCCAGCAGGCCGGCGACGCTCAGCGGCGCGACCACCAACGTACGGCGGCCGCGGTCGTCGGTCTCCAGCCAGATCACGTCCTGGTCGGACTCCAGGATGAGCCGCTGCGCGGTCTCGGCGAGCACCTGCAGGGTCGCCTTCGCCTGGTGCTTGCTGGCCAGGTCGGGGTCGTCGGCGGCGATCTGGCCGATGGCGCGGATGCCCGCCTGGCAGGCCGTCTCGACGAGCAGCACCGCGCGGCTGACCTGCTCAGGCACCTGCGCCAGCCGGCCCGGCAGCTGCGCGTCGAGCGCGATGCGCAACGCCTCGGCCGCCTCGTCGATGCGCTCGCCTTCGCGGTTGCCGAAATAGCGGCCGGCCCGCTTGCCGGCACGGGCCAGCGACTCCGGGGAGAACTCCGCCTGCGCCGCCGAGGTCACCCGGTCGGTCAGGTCGTGCGCCTCATCGACCACCAGCAGCTCGTGCTCCGGCAGGATCCGCCGCTCCCCGTCGAAGGTCATCGCCATGTCGACCGCGAGCAGCGCGTGGTTGGTGACGATCACGTCGGCATCGCGCGCACGCTGGCGAGCCGCCTCGGCGAAGCACTCGGCGCCAAACGGACACCGCGCCGCGCCGACACACTCGCGCGCGGAGGTGGAGACCGTACGCCACAGCATGTCGTCGACACCGGGGTCGAGCTCGGCCCGGTCGCCGGTGTCGGTCCGCGCGGCCCACTCGCGCAGCCGGGTCACCTGCTTGGCCATCCGGCCGGCGGCGGCGACCCACTTGGGCCCGTCGTCGAACAGGCCTTCCGGCTCCTTCTCCTCCTCCGCCCGCGAGGCGTCCAGCCGCGCCAGGCACAGGTAGTTGCCGCGGCCCTTGAGCACCGCGTACGTCGGCCGGCGGCCGAGCACCGGCGCGACCGCCTCGGCCAGCCGCGGCAGGTCGTGGTCGACCAGCTGCGACTGCAGCGCCAGCGTCGCCGTCGACACCACGGTCCGCCGGCCGGACGCGAGCGCCGGCGCCAGATAGCCGAGCGACTTGCCGGTCCCCGTACCGGCCTGGATCAGCAGGTGCTCGCCGGAGCTGATCGCCGCCGAGATCGCCTGCGCCATCCGCTGCTGGCCGGGCCGTGCCACCCCGTCCGGCACCGCACCCACGGCGGCATCCAGCACGGTCGACGCCTCCGCGTCAGGAGTGTCGGCACGGAGCGGTGAGTCAGCGGACTTCGGCACGACCCCGACGCTACCGTTGCGGTCCGACGGTCCCGCGACGTTATCCACCGATCCACCGTTGTCCACAGGGTTTCGCACCCACTTCCACCGCCATCTACCCGCTACACCGCGAAACTGTCGTACCCCCACGTCAATCTGAGCCCCCACCCAAATCGGGCGGGGGGTGGGTTCGCGTGGAAACTTAGACAAGTAGGAAGTTGATCTTGGTCGTGCGCTGAGCTGGCGTCGGTCGAGGAGGTGGCCGCACGCAGCGGGTAGCCAAAGCTCGCCTACGGGGGAGAACGAACAAACCGGACATCGGTGTGGCTGGGAAAATTCCGGTAAAACCGGCCCTGAGATGCGGGATTTTCCGCACTCGATGCGCGAGACACCCGGCCGCGGTCACCGACTGTCCCGCAAGGGTCAAGCGTAGCGGCCGAAAAGCAGGCCTCAGCCGGCCAGCGCCGGAATGAGCAGCGCGGCGAAAGCCAGATAGAAAACACCGGTCACCGACAGCGTCACCGGCGACAGCCGTCCGCGCCGGAGTACGACCAGCAGATAGCCGATCGCGGCCATCGTGACCACGCCGGCGATCACCAGCGGCACGCTGAACATCCACGGCGTGAAGATCAGGCCGATCCCGCTCGGTACGGTCGCCTGGATCATCATCGCGCCGGAGATGTTGGCCAGGGCCAGCTGCGGCTTGCCCGCGCGCACCCAGATGATCGCGTTCATGATCTCCGGCAGCTCGGTGGCGACCGGCGACAGCAGCAACGCGGTCACCTCGGCCGGCAGGCCGAGGATGCCGGCGGCCGATTCCAGCTGTTGTACGAAAAGCTGCGACGCGACCAGGATGATGACCAGAGTCGCGAGCGCCTGCACGACAATGGCCCAGGTCGACGGTCGCGATCGCTTGCGCTGCAACAACAACGGCGCCTGCGCGGCGTCCTCGCCGTCGTCGGTGCGGCGGATCTCTACGACGAAATACACCGCGTACGCGACGAACATCAGCAGTCCGAGCCACGGCTTGATCGCGAAGGCGACCAGTCCGAGGCCGAGTTTCACCGTGAAGATGACCAAAAACCAGGCCTGGTCGCGCGCCAGCTTGCGCGTGTCGACGGATCGCTCCGCGCGCCGGCGAAAGAGCATCCAGCCGGTCACCGCGTACGCGACGGTCGCCAGCGCGAGCGGTCCACCCATCGCCGCGCCGACCGCGATGTCCGGCGACTTGCCGACCACGGCGGCCGCGAAGGTCACCGCGCTTTCCGGCAGTGCCGTGCCAAGTGCCGCCAGTACGGTCCCGACGGCCAGCGACCCGAGCCGCAGCCGGGGTCCGAGCCACTCGATCGCGTTGACGAACCACTCGCACGCGAAATAGACCGCCACCGCGCACAACGCGAGGCCAACGAAATGCAGCACTGAAAGCCTTCCCGCACCACCACGGTCGGACGCCCCTCGACCGCGGCGACACATGTCACCTGTGGTCGAAGGTCTCGTCCACCCCGGTGCGGGGCCCGGTCACCGCCGGGTCATGGGACCCGGAGTATGTCGACGACCGACGGGGGACTACTCCCCTTCGGCAGCGACCTTACCCGGCGCCTACGACCAGGTGTACGTGCGTCTGGTCACTGTGCTCGTACGCGCCGCAGCTTGTCGGGGTTGACCTGGTTGAACACCGACACGATCAGGCCGTCGTCGTCGATGGCGAAGGACGACACGTCGGTGGGTACGCCGTCGCCGGTGATCAGCATGCCGAGATCGCCGTTGACGCCGACGAACTCGATGGTCGCCTGCGGAAACTTCCGGAACAGGCCGAGGAACAGCCGCGCGACCTTCTCGGCGCCGCGGATCGGATGCCGGCCAGCGCCGGAGACCTGGCCGCCACCGTCGCCGCGCGCGACGACGTCCGGATGCAGCAGCTTGGTCAGCGCCTCCAGGTCGCCGGTCGCGCAGGCCTTGATGAACTCGTCGGCGACCTGTCGCTGCCGGGGCAGCGGCGCTCGCGTCGGCGGCTCCGCGTCGGCGACGATCCGGCGCGCGCGTGACGCGAGCTGGCGCGCCGCGGCCTGGCTGACGCCAAGCGTGTCGGCGACTTCTGGGAAAGGTACGGCGAAAACGTCGTGCAGCACGAACGCGACGCGTTGCTCGGGAGAGAGCTCCTCGAGGACGACCAGCAGCGCCATCCGCACCGACTCGTCCAGCTCGATCGCGGTCTGCGGATCGGGACCGCCGACCGGCCGGATGCCGTCGGCCGGTGCGCCGGTGACGATCGGCTCCGGCAGCCACGGCCCGACGTACGCCTCGCGGCGTACCCGCGCCGACCGCAGTTGATCGAGGCAGATCCGGCCGACCACGGTGGTCAGCCACGCGCGGAGGTCGTCGATCCGGCTCGTGTCGGCACGCTGCAGCCGCAGCCAGGCCTCCTGCACGGCGTCCTCGGCGTCGGCCGCGGTGCCGAGCATCCGGTAGGCCACACCGAAAAGGTGGCGGCGGTGCGTTTCGAAGCGTTCCACGTCGACCACTGGCACGCGCTCATCTTCCATCACATCGCGGCGAACGTCTTGTTAGGTTAACCGCACATAGCGTGCCGGCTGTGAGACTCGCCTTCGCTGGACCGGTGACCGTACCGGCGACCGCAAGGATCCGGAACATTCCCAGGTCAGCAGGGGACCGGAGCCGACCGTCGAGAAGATCGCCAGCCTGAAACCGGATGTGATCTTCGCGGTCAACCTGACCCCGGCCGCCGCGCTGGTCAAGCTGCGGCAGATCGCCCCGGTCGTCCTCATCGGCATCGACGGTACGAAACGCGCCGACTGGCAGCACCGTGTCGCGGTCATCGCGGATGTCGTCAACTGCGAGGCGGCGCTGCGGACATTGGTCGGCGCGTACGCGCAACGGGCCGCGCAGATCAGGCAGGCACGTGCGGCCGCGTTGGCGAAGAACACCATCAACGTCCTTGACACCTTCGACCGGACGTCGCTCACCGCGGCCTCGCCGACCTCGATGATCGGCAAGATCCTGGTGGCCGCCGGCGCTCGCTTCGCGCCGTCGGCGTCGTCGGCCAAGGTGACCGCTCTGGACGCCGCGTCCGCGCGCGGCAGCCGCAACGCGTCGCTCAGCGACGAGGACCTGGCGGACCTGATCGACGGCACCGTGATCTTCCACGGCCGCGCACCGGCGACCGGCCGGCCGAGTAGACGCTGCTGGACAACACACTCTTCAAGGCCAGCGCAGCCGCACGCGCCGGCCACGTGTATCCCATCGGCACGCCACTGATCGCCGGCTACACGGACGCGACACAGGTGCTCGACCTCTTCGACCGCGGCCGGGCCCAGACCAGCTGACCGCGACACGCCGAGACCGGCGCGAAACTGTCGTACCCCTCGACCAAAGTTGCCCCCACCCAGTGGTCGGGTGGGGGGTGGGTCGAGAGGCTCACCATGACGCAAATTTTCGTCGAGGCGAAAGGCCTCTCACCCACCCCCCACCCGATCTGGGTGGGGGCCAAAACTGCCACCTGGGTACGACAGTTTCGCGCCGTAGCAGGTAGATCGGCGGCACGGGCGCCGACCAGCGCGTCGATGGAGCGCTACATGCCCGTTTTGCGCGCTTGGCGTCTGGTAGCAAGGCCCCCATGCGTGCGTCCAGCGCACGCAAGGCCCCCATGCGTGCATCGCGCCCTGGGGTCGGTGTGACTAGAGAGGCCACAGTGACTAAGGGGCCGCATGGGGTCGATTCGAAGATCAACTTCTAACTTATCTAAGTTTCCAACGCGAACCCACCCCCCACCCGATCTGGGTGGGGGCCAAGACTGCCATGTGGGTACGACAGTTTCGCGCTGTAGCAGGTAGATCAGTGGTGTCTGGAGCGTACGAACAGCACCACCGCGACAGCGAGTGCGATGCCGGCCGAGTCGCTGAGCCAGTCCCAGAGGTCGGCGTCGCGGCCGATCTGGCCCTGGATGAGCTCGGCGACGCCGCCGTACGCGACCAGGGCCGGCGCCAGCGCGCGCAGCGGGATGCGTGCGTACGCGCCGGCGAACACGAGCGCGGCGAACATCAGGCAGTGGACGAGTTTGTCACTGCCCTCCGGGCCGGCCGGCACGTCGCGGGCCGGCGCGAAGAGCATGACCATGGTGACGGCCACCGCGATCACGAAGAGCGATCGTGACAGCACGGAACCGGGACGCCAGCGGGAGACCGGGGCGTCGCTTACATCGGGATCCATCGCTTACCTACTATGCCAAACGGAGTAGACGATCCGTGACCAGCGGCGAAGGGACCCACGTGCGTTTCAACCTGAGGCCGAAGGCGGACGAGTTCTACGACTTCTTCAGCGAGGCGGCCGACAACCTCGTCAAGGGAGCCGCCATCCTGGCCGAGCTGAGCGAGGCGGAGGTCGACTACCAGTCGGTGTCCGACCGGCTCGTCGACATCGAGCACGACAACGACGACGTGACACACCGGATGCTGCGTACGCTCAACTCGACGTTCGTGACACCGTTCGACCGCGAGGACATCTACCGGCTGGGATCCCAGCTGGACGACGTGATGGACCACATGGAGGCGGTCGGCAACCTCATCTACCTGTACGGACTGTCCGAGCTGCCGTCGCTGCCACGCGAGATGCACGAGCTGATCGACGTGCTGTCGGCCAGCGCCGAGCACACCGCGCGCGCGATGCGCCGGCTCAAGGCACTGCGCGACCTGGAGTCCTACTGGATCGAGGTCAACCGGCTGGAGAACGAAGGCGACCGCGCCTACCGGATGCTGCTCGTACGCCTCTTCTCCGGCGAGTACGACGCGCTGACCGTGCTCAAGCTCAAGGAGGTCGCCGACGAGCTGGAGGCGGCCGCCGACGCGTTCGAGCACGTCGCCAACACGGTCGAGACCATCGCCGTCAAGGAGTCCTGACCGGTGCTGATCGCCGTGGTCGTCGTGATCCTGGTCGCGATGGCGTTCAACTACACGAACGGGTTCCACGACGCGGCCAACGCCATCGCGACCTCGGTCTCGACCCGCGCGCTCACCCCGCGCGCCGCGCTCGCACTGGCCGCCGTCGGCAACCTCCTCGGCTCGTTCCTCGGGGCCAAGGTCGCGGCCACCGTCGGCAGCGGCATCATCGGCCTCAAACCGGGACCCGAAGGCCTGCTGGTGGTCTTCGCTGCCCTGATCGGCGCGATCGCCTGGAACCTCACCACCTGGTACTTCGGCCTGCCGTCATCGTCCTCGCACGCGCTCATCGGCGGCATGGTCGGCGCCGCGCTGGCCGCCGGCTCGATCGTCTACTGGGCCGGTGTGGTCGACAAGGTCGTCATCCCGATGGTGATCTCACCGGTCGTCGGCCTGGTCGCCGGATACTTCGTGATGCTGGCGATCTACTGGATCTTCCGGAAGAAGAACCCCGGCAAGCTCAACCGCGGCTTCCGCTGGGCGCAGAGCTGCTCGGCCGCCGGCATGGCCTTCGGCCACGGCATGCAGGACGCCGCCAAGACCATGGGCATCGTCGTGCTGGCGCTGCAGGTCGGCGGCTTCCACACCGGCAACGACATCCCGATCTGGGTCTTCTTCGTGTCCGCCGCGGTGCTCTCGGCCGGCACGTACGCCGGTGGCTGGCGGATCATGCGTACGCTCGGCCGCAAGGTCATCGAGCTGGGACCGCCGCAGGGTTTCGCCGCCGAGGTCACCGCCTCGGTCATCCTCTACGTGGCGGCGATCGGCTTCGGCGCGCCGATCTCCACGACGCACACCATCACCTCCGCGATCATGGGTGTCGGCGCGACCAAACGCGTGTCGGCCGTACGCTGGGGTGTCGCCGGCAACATCGTGATGGCCTGGGTGTTGACCTTCCCGGCCGCCGGAGCGGTCGCGGCGCTCGCGTACGTCGTGGCCGGCCTGGTCACCTAAGTTCGCATGGCCACCATGCGTGCGCTGGACGCACGCATGGTGGCCATGCGATCAGTCGGCCGGACGCAGCCAGGGCTCGTCGTCGGTGTGCACGGGTGGCCGGTCACCGGTCACCAGATAGCGCACCTCCTCGGCGATCGACACCGCGTGGTCGGCGAACCGCTCGTAATAGCGGCTGACCAGCGTGATGTCGATGGCCGCCTCGACGCCGTGCGGCCAGTCGGTCAGCAGGATGAAGAACAGCTGCCGGTGCAACGCGTCCATCGCGTCGTCGTCGGCGACCAGCTCGTCGGCCAGGCCGACGTCCAGATGCGCGATCACCGAGCCGGCCTTCACCGCCAGCCGCTCGGCGACCGCGGCCATCTCGCTGACGACGGCGGACAGCTCGGCCGGCACGGCCAGAGCCGGATGGCGACGCTCGGCGACGCTGGCCAGATGCGACGACAGCACCCCCATCCGGTGCAGGTCACCGGCCGCTCGCAGCGCCGCCAGCACGGTACGCAGGTCGGTCGCGACCGGCTGCTGGCGGGCCAGCACCATGTAGACCTCCTGCTCGACCCGGCCGGCCAGCGCGTCGACCTCGGCGCGCAGCGACCGCACCCGCGGGACCACCTCGACGGATCCGGTCAGCAGCGCCGAGCTGGCGTCCGCGACCGCGTCCCTGACCAGCCCGGTCATCCGTACGAGAGTGGCCCGTACGTCCGCGATCTGGACCAGGAAGTCAGTGCGCCGGACCACCAACGCACTTTATCCGAACCGGCCGGTGATGTAGTCCTCGGTGCGCTTGTCCGACGGATTGGTGAAGATCTTCTGCGTGTCGGCCATCTCGATCAGCTGTCCCGGCTTGCCGACCGCGGACAGGTTGAAAAAGGCCGTACGGTCGCTGACCCGCGCCGCCTGCTGCATGTTGTGCGTGACGATCACGATCGTGTAGCGCTCTTTCAGCTCACCGATCAGGTCCTCGATCGCCAGCGTGGAGATCGGGTCGAGCGCCGAGCACGGCTCGTCCATCAGCAGCACCTGCGGCTCGACCGCGATCGCGCGCGCGATACACAGCCGCTGCTGCTGGCCGCCGGACAGGCCGGCACCCGGCTTGTTCAGCCGGTCGGACACCTCGTTCCAGAGATTGGCGCCTTTCAACGCCTTCTCCACGATCTGCTCGAGCTTGGACCGGGACTGCCGGCCCTGCAGCTTCAGGCCGGCGATCACGTTGTCGAAGATCGACATCGTCGGAAACGGGTTGGGACGCTGGAAAACCATCCCGATCGTCCGGCGTACGTTCACCGGGTCGACCGAGCTGTGATAGATGTCCTCGCCGTCCAGCTGCACCTTCCCCTCGACCCGCGCGCCGGGGATCACCTCGTGCATCCGGTTGAGCGTACGCAGCACGGTCGACTTGCCGCAGCCGGACGGGCCGATGAAGGCCGTGACACTGCGCGGCTCGATGTTCATCGAAACACCTTCGACGGCAAGGAAGTTGCCGTAGTAGATGTTCAGGTCCGATACGTCGATGCTTTTGGCCATTATTCCTTCTCCGGAGGCTCAGCCGCGGGCTTTGGTGAAACGGGCGGCGAACCGCGCCAGCGCGTTCAACAGCATGATGATGACGATGAGGACGAGCGCCGCGGCCCAGGCGCGGTAGTACGCCGGCGCCGCGGTGCTGCCGGCCGCGGTGACCAGCTGCTCGTAGATGTAGGTCGGCAGCGTCTCCATCGGGTTCGGGTCGGTCAGCGAGAAACTGAACGGCTCGAAGTTGATTTTCGGGTTGGTGCCGACCAGAAGCAGCAGCGGAGCGGTTTCACCCATCGCGCGGGCGATGCCGAGCACGACACCGGTGACGATGCCGGAGAAGGCGGTCGGCAGCACGATTTTGGTGATGGTGCGCCACTTCGGCACGCCGAGTGCGTACGACGCCTCGCGCAGCTCGTTGGGCACCAACTTCAGCATTTCCTCGCTGTTGCGTACGACCACCGGCAGCATCAGGATCACCAGCGCCAGCGCGCCGGCGAAGCCGGAAAACTGGAAACCCAGTGCCAGCAACCAGAACGCGTAGATGAACAGGCCGGCGACGATCGACGGCACACCCATCATCAAATCGACGAAGAAGCTGATCGCGCGCGCCAGCCGCTTTCCTTCGCCGTACTCGACAAGATAGACCGCGGTCAGGATGCCGATCGGTACGGCGATCACCGCGCAGATCAGGCTGACCAGCAGCGTGCCGAGGATGGCGTGGTAGATGCCGCCGCCTTCCTGCGCCGGGTTGATCAGGAACATCGAGTGCGTGAGGAAGTTGCCGTTCAGCTCGCGATATCCGCGCAACACGGTGAAAATCGCGATCGACAGCAGCGGAGCGACGGCCAGTACGAACGCGGTGTAGACGGCCGTCGTGCAGAGCCGGTCGCGGGCCTGCCGCGAGCCCTCCACCGCGAAGCTGGTGGCGGTGAGCGCGACCACGAAGACCAGGCCGGACAGCACGGTGAAGCCGAGGCCGCTGCGGCTGCCGGTGATCGCGAAAATCACCGCCACCAAAGCGATCGAGCCGGCCGCGATGGCCCACGGCAGCCACCGGGGCAGCTTGTTGCCGCGCAGGGTTTCCCTGATCTCAGGCGAAAAAGTGGTCATCTCGTCAGCCTTTCGCCTGGCGCCGCAGGATCAGCTGCGACACCGAGTTGACCAGCAGGGTGATGACGAACAGGCACAGGCCGGAGGCGACCAGCGCGCCGGTGCCGACATCGCCGGCCTCGTTGTATTTCAGCGCGATGTTGGAGGCGAAGGTGATGCCGCCGTCCTCCAGGACGTGCACGTTCAGGTTGTACGCGGCCGACAGGATCGTCGCGACCGCCAGCGTCTCACCGAGCGCGCGGCCGAGGCCGAGCATCGCCGCGGACACCAGGCCGGCGCGGCCGAACGGCAGCACCGCCAGCCGGATCATCTCCCAGCGGGTGGCGCCGAGCGCCAGCGCGCCTTCGACGTGGCTGGTCGGCACCTGGCGGAAGATCTCGCGCGCGATCGCCGACACGATCGGCAGGATCATGATCGCCAACACCAGGCCGGCGGTGAAGTCCGAGCGGTTGCCGGGCACGCTGTCCGGGCGGTAGTCGAAGATCACCGTCCAGCCGAGCCACCTGTCCAGGAACAGCGCGGTTTCCCGCAGGTTGGGGGCGAGGAAGAACAGGCCCCACAGGCCGAAGACGACCGATGGTACGGCGGCGAGCAGGTCGACCAGATAGCCGAGCGCGGCGGCGACCCGGCGCGGCGCGTAGTAGGTGATGAACAGCGCGATGCCGATCGCGATCGGTACGGCCACGATCATCGCCAGGATCGAGGTGATGACGGTGTGGAAGGTCAGCGCCGCGATGCCGAATGACGGCTTGCCGGTGGCGCCGTTGGCGTCGGGAAACCAGTCGGTGGTGGTGAAGAAGTTGGACGAGTTCGCGGCCAGCGCGGGGATCGCCTTGTAGATCAGGAAAGCCGCGATGGCGGCCATGATGATCAGGATCAGCGTGCCAGCGGTGGTGGAGATGCCGCGGAACACCGAGTCGCCGAGCTTGGTCGACTTCGCGTCCGCCAGCCGCGTACGCGTGACGGGCTGAGCCTGGGTGCGTACGCCCGCAGGCTCCAGCGCCGACGCGTCCTGCGGCGCGTGCTCCTCGACCGGCAGGACACCGTTGTCGCCGGCGATGTCACGTGCCACCTCGCGGCGGTCGGCCGCGGTCTCGGTCACGTCCAGACGCACCGACAACGCGTCTTTGGTCTCATCCGGCATTGCCGCACCTGCCTTCCGAAGGGGCCCCTGAGGAAAGTGCCTCGGTACGACCAAGTGGCCGCCGCGTCAGCGACGACCACTTGGCCCGGTTTGGCGAATATTCGGTCACTAGCTGATCGCGGACACCGCGGCCTGCACCTTGGTCTGCAGGTCGGCCGGCAGCTTGGCGTGGCCGGCCGCGGCGGCGGCGTCCTGGCCCTCGGCGCTGGCGGTGTAGGTCAGGAACGACTTGACCAGCTTGGACTGGCTGGCCGGCAGGCCCTTCTCGCAGGTGATCTCGTAGGTCACCAGGCCCAGTGGGTACGCGCCGGCCTGCTTGAGGCCGTAGTTGAGGGTGAGCTTGATGTCGTTGCCGGTCTGCTTGACCTGCGCGGCGGCGATCGCCTTGCCGATCGTGTCGGTGGACAGCTCGACCGGGCCCTGGCCGAAGTCCAGCGCGGCGACGGTGAGGTTGTTGGTCTTGGCGTCCGGGCCGTCGACGTACGCGATCGAGCCGTCGGTGCCCTTGACCGCGGAGATCACGTCGGCCGAGCCCGGCGCACCCTTGCCGCCTGGTGCCTTCCAGGCCTGGCCGGTGCCGAAGGTCCAGATGCTCTTGGACTGCGCGTCCAGGAACTTGGTGAAGTTGTCGGTGGTGCCGGAGTCCTTGGACCGGTGCACCGTGGTGATCGTGGTGGCCGGCAGCGTGACGCCGGCGTTGGACTTGGCTATCGCCGGGTCGTTCCACTTGGTGACCTTGCCGGCGAAGATGCCGGCGACCGCGTCCGGGGTGAGGGTCAGCTTGCTGACCCCCTTGAGGTTGTACGCGACCGCGATCGGGCTGACCACCATCGGCAGGTCGATGGCCTTGCCGGTGCCGCACCGCTTGTCGGCGGCCGGCGTGTTGCTGTCCTTCAGAGCGGAGTCCGAGCCGGCGAAGGCGACCTTGCCGGCGCTGAAGGCGGTGACGCCGGCACCGGAGCCGGTCTTGTTGTAGGTGACGCTGGCGCCGCACTTCTTGCCGTACGCCTGCGTCCACGCGTCCATGGCCTTGCCCTGCGCCGTCGAGCCCTCGGCGCTGATCTGGCCGGTCGCGCAGTCGGCCGCGCCGGCGCTGCCGCTCGCGGAGCCGCCGGTGGTGGGGGTGTTGTCCGATCCACAGCCGGCGAGCGCGACGGCGCTCGCAGCGGTGACTGCCAGAAGGCAGGCGGAGACGCCGTGCCGCTGCAACTTCACGTTCTTTCCTCCGAGAGAAGCCTGTTCCCGGCAGCGCTGCCGGTGACCGGCGCGGTGCACCGGTCCGAGGGCCAAGCTAGGGAGGTGAGGTTGCGCGATATCCGGCTGAGGGTAAACGGAGAGTGAACATCACTGGATGTGTTGCAGGTCATGGCGGAAAACGGGACATTGCGGCGAGGTGAACCGCCATTTGGCGGATGGATCATCGGCCGATCGGCGGGGCCTATCGCGGCGGCTGGATGCGCTGGTAGTGCACACCGTCGTCGGAAACCGAGACGCTGCCGTCGGCGAAGTACGCGCCGGTCGCGGTCCGTACGATCACGCCGGCGACACCGGTCAGCTTCCGGAACGTACGGCCACCGTCGGTGCTCAGCTCCGGGCCGGTGGCCTTCATGGCGATGAGACCGCCGGCGGCTGTCGCCAGCAGTTCGTCAGACCGCTCCTGCCTGGCCATCGGCTGCCAGCTGCGGCCACCGTCGGTGGTCCGCAGGATCTGCACGTACTGCTCGGAATCGTCGGCCACGATGTAGCCGACGCGTCCGTCGTACGTGGTGAGCTCGGAGTTGGTGCCGTTGCCGCGGTGGCCCGGCAGCGTGACCGTATGCCAGGTCCGGCCGCGGTCGAGGCTGATCCGGCCGCGGCCGAGCGCGAGCTGGGAGGACATGGCCCAGATCGAGCCGTCGGAGTTGAGCCGCGGCCAGCCATTGACGGTCACGACCAGCTCCTCGCCGCCCGGAAGCGCGAGCGAGTGCGCCAGCAGCGCACGTCGCCCGGTGACCGGGTCGATGACGGTCAGCTGTCCGGTGCTCCTGGTGATGCTGGTGCCGGGCAGGACGATCCAGCCGGCCGGCACGGCCTCGACGACCGGCCGACCAGCCGGCAGGGTGTCCCAGGTTTCGCCGCTGTCGTGGGTGATCAGGTCGCACATGACCGCGGTGCCGCTGGCCAGTGGCGTCACCAGCGGCGCGCCGTCGCAGTTGACATTCGCCGGCACCTGCCAGGTCTGCCACGTCCGGCCACCGTCGACCGTACGGGTGAGATAGGAGACCGCGCCGGCGAAGCAACTCCGCTCGCCGCTGTAGATGACGTAGATTTCCTTTTCCGAGGACGGATAAACGCCGCACCGGTTGGTCTGCGCCGGCAGCGCCTGCGCGACCGAGGCGATCGCGCCGCGGTCCCGGTCCAGGTGCGCCTTCACGTCGACGGCGCCGACCGCGCTGACCGCGACCAGCGCGACGCCGGCCGCCGCGAACGACGTTCGCGTGCGCCGCCGCCGGTTGCGCGCTTTCTGGTCTATCCGTTCCCAGGCGGGCAACTGCGCCTGCGCCATGACGTCGCGGCGGGCCTGGGTGAGGTGTTCCTGGTCGACGGTCATGTCCGGCCTCCGGTCGGTGTGCGGTCGGTCAGCAGTCCGGCGAGCGCCTGTTTTCCGCGCAACAGGCGGGATTTCACGGTGTTGACCGGCACCCGCAACAACTGCGCGATTTCCTCGGTCGGCAGGTCGACGAGATAGTGCAGCGCCACCACCTCGCGCTGGCGCTCCGGCAGTTTTCTCAGCGCGGCCAGCAAAGTGACACGATCCGGTGAGATCTCCGGCACCGTGTCCTCGGGCCGGCGGCGCCGCAGCAACCGGTCCATCCGTTGCCGGCGGCGGTGCCGGTCGCGGGCGATGTTGAGCGTGACCGTACGCATCCACGCCACCGGATTGTCGGTGTCGTCCAGCATTCCCGGCCGCGCACACGCGCGTACGAACGCTTCCTGCACCGCGTCCTGCGCCTCGGTGATGTCACCGGTCAGCGCGTACGCGGCCAGCACCAGTTGCCGGCCGGCGTCCCGGTAGAGCTGCTCGAGCATGCCGGCCCCCTCGTCTCGCCTTCCTCAGCATCGACGTACGAGGGTGTGCGATCGGGTCCACCCGACTTTTCAGCCGCTGCGGAACATCGCGTCGGTGGTGGTGTGCGTGAAGCCGAGTCGGCGATAAAGACCGACCGCCGGGGCGTTGTCCTCCTCGACGTAGAGCATCGCCTCGGTGTGGCCGGTGTCGCGCAGATATCGCAGGCCGACCAGCGACAACGCTTTCGCCAGGCCAATTCCCTGCGCACGCGGACTCACGCCGAGCACGTAGATCTCGCCGAGCTGTGCCGAATGTGACTTCGTCCAGTGAAATCCGAGCAGCTCGCCGTCGGACTCGGCGAGGAAGAAGCCGGCCGGGTCGAACCACGGCTCGGCGAGCCTCGCGGCCAGGTCGGCGGCGGTCCACGAGCCCTGCTCGGGATGGTGCGAGAAAGCCAGCGCGTTGAGCTTCAGCCAGGCGTCGTCGTCCTGTCCGGCAACGAAAGTGCGTACGGTCACGCCATCGGGGACCGACGCCGCCGGCAGGTCACCGAGCGGCATGCGCATCTGCCACAACGACCGCGTTTTCCGCAGTCCGAGCGATGCCGCCAAAGCGAGCGCTCCGGGATGTTCGTTGTGAGCCCACACCCGCACCGCATCCGGTTCGCCGGCGCGGATCGCCTCGACCAGCAGCCGGCGGCCGATGCCATGCCGCCGGGCCGATGGATGGACGGCGAGCTCTGCGGTGCCGTCGGCGTCCAGCTGCGCATAGCCGACGATGCCGGATCCGTTGCGTACGAGCAGATGCACCGCGTCGGTGCCACCGAGCCGCAACCGTGCCGCCTCCGACAGCGGACTGGCCTGGTCGGTCTCGGTCGCGGCCGCGACGAGATCGCGTACGGCGGTCGCGTCCGCCTCGGACAGCGCACCTGGTCGTTCCACAGTCACCATGCCGACGGAAACTACCGGCCAAGCGCCGGCATTCCTAACGTACGGGGACCGTGGATGGTGCTTCCTCCGGCAACGCACGCGCCGACGGACCGACGAACTTGTAGCCGACCTGCCGCACGGTGCCGATCATCGACTCGTACTCGGCGCCGAGCTTCGCGCGCAGCCGCCGCACGTGTACGTCGACCGTGCGCGTGCCACCGAAGTAGTCATAACCCCACACCTCACGCAGCAGCTGGTCGCGGGTGAACACGCGGCCGGGATGCTGGGCGAGGAAGCGCAGCAGCTCGAACTCCTTGTACGTCAGGTCCAGCGGCCGGCCCTTGATCTTGGCGCCGTACGTCGCGGTGTCGATCACCAGATCGCCGGCGCGGATCACGCCGACCTTGTCGCCGGTGGTGTCCTCGGCCTGCCGGCCGGTGACCAGCCGCAGCCGGGCCTCCACCTCGGCCGGACCGGCGGTGGCCAGGATCAGGTCGTCGATGCCCCACTCCGCGGTCAGCGCGACCAGGCCGCCCTCGGTGAGCACCGCCAGCAGCGGCACGTTCAGGCCGGTGGCGCGCAGCACGCGGCAGGTGGCGCGAGCGCCGGCGATGTCCGTGCGCGCGTCCACCATCACCACGTCCGGGCTGGTGGCGTGCAGCAGTGACCGTACGTCCCGCGGTGCCGACCTGGTGGTGTGACCGAGCAGGTCGAGCGCCGGAAGGACGGCGGCGGGTGCGTCCTCGGACATGACCAGAATGTCCATCCCCGGACCTCCCCACGAACTCCTTGAGCGATGCAGAATATCGGAGATCGGGGCCCAGCGGGGGAGCCGATGTGTCGAGAGCTTGGTCACCGAGGGTTTACGTCGCAGCTGGAGTGGCGTTTCCCACGCCGAACATCGGTGACAATCCGGCAACCCATGGTCACCTGGCCGGCGTGGAGGTTTCCTGGGACGGATGTCGTGAAAGCGGCGGTTTGCGGCGTCGGCGTCACCGTCTCGGGGGTTGAGCCGGCCGCCGGCATGGCACGATCAGAGGTGATGACTACCGACCCCGGGATCCCCCCAGCGGCCACGCCGGTCACACCGGCGGCCGGTGGGACGGACGTGGCCTCCGGGGCTCCGCCGGTGTCGCCACCGACGCCGGGATGGGACCCGCCGCAGGGCTACCAGGCCGCGCCCGGTTGGGGTCCGTCACCGGCCGACTACGGCCAGCCCGAGTACGGCCAGCCGGCCTACGGCCAGTCGTCGTACGAGCCGGCTCCGTACGAGTCGGCTCCGGCCGAGCCGGCTATGGCCGAGCCGGCTATGGCCGAGCCGGCTATGGCCGAGCCGGCTATGGCCGAGCCGGCTATGGCCGAGCCGGCTATGGCCGAGCCGGCTCCGGCCGAGGCCGCGCCGCCGTACCAGCCGGTCGGCTACGAGCAGAGTCCCTACCGCTCGCTCGATGACGACGAGTCCCAGCCGGCGTACACGCCGGACGAGCCGGAGCTCGACGTCACGCCCGAGCCGGGCCGGCAGGAGCGGCCGTCCGGCCTGCCGCCTCGCCTCGGCTCGCTGCTGCTGGCGCTGACCGGTGGCGTGCTCGCGGCCGCGATCGGCGTTGGTGGCGGCCTGCTCAACGTCTACGCGTACGCCGGACTCGTGGTGATCGCGCAGCTGCTGGTGGCCGGTGTGTGGGTCTTCGGCCGGCAGTCGGCCAACCGCTTCGGCGTGGTCGGTGTGTCGCTGGCCGCCACGCTGGTCGCCGACACGTTCATGCTGCTGCAGGGTGGACCGCTCGGCAGCCTCGGCTATCACGTGATGCCGGACTCCGGCGCCGGTCCCGACCTGTCCGCGGTGGTCGGCGTGGTGGCGATCGCCTGGATCGCCACGATCCTGGTGCAGCTCGGCCGCGGGCGTAAGCGCGCGCAGGTCACTGAGGCGTTCGGCTCGACGATGGTGCTGACCGTCACGATGGTCGCGCTCGGCGCGTCGATTCCGTTGGTACGCAACGACGGCGCCGGCGTACTCGCCGCGTTCGTCGCGATCTCCGGCAGCGCGGCACTGGTCAGCCACCTCAGCGACGTGGCGCTGCCAAAGCCGGCGCTCGCGCCCGGCGTGCAGCGCGGCGTCATCGGCCTCGCGCTCGGTGCGGTCGCCAGTGGCGTCGCCGGTGCGCTGGCCGCGAAGCTGATCGACATCGCGCCGGTCTACGCCGGCCTGCTCGGCGTCGGCGTGGGGTTGGTCACCATGCTGCTCGACCTCGGCCAGTCGTACGCGGTGGCCGGCCGGCTGGCGGCCGGCGAGAACCTGGCCGACTCGACGGTGCGGCCGATGCTCGGGCCGTGCCTGGCGATCGCCATGACGGTGCTCGGCGCCTGGACGTATGGAGCGGTGGTTCTTTGAGCGAGGGATCTCTCGACCGGCTCATGGGCGGCGCCGACACGGTGAGCCGCCGGCGGCGACGGCGCGGGTGGCGGTGGATGATCATCTTGCTGGTGCTCCTGATCGTGCTGGTCGGCGCGCTGGTCGCGGCCGACCGCGGCACCGCGTCGCTGGCCCGCGACACGTTGCGCACCAAGCTGACCTCCACGCTCGCGCAGAACGGCGGCACCGTGCAGTCGGTGGAGCTGGAAGGCTTTCCGTTCCTGACCCAGGTGCTCGGCGGGAAGTACGACGGCATGGACGCGCGGATCGTCGACGTGCCGATCTCGGGCCTCCAGCTGAGCACGCTGACCGTACGGGCCACCGACATCAGCTGGCCGCTGGGCGAGGTGGTCGGGCAGAACCTGTCGGCCGCGGTCGCCGACCGGGTCGACGCCACCGCCGTGTTGCCGCTGGCCAGGATCGCCGACCCGCTGGCGCCGCGCGGCATCAAGCTCACGCCGGAAGGCTCCAACATCCGGGTCAACGCGCCGGCCAGCTTCGCCGGCTTCAGCGGTGTGGTCAGCGGCCTGGCCACTCCCGGCGTGACCAAGGGCGAGCTGACCATCAAGCTGTCGCAGCTCACCGTCGCCGGTGTGCCGCTGCCATCCAGCGCCGCGTCGGCGTTGTCCAGCCAGCTCGCCCGGTTTGTGAAGTCGCCGAAGCTGCCATACGGCCTGACGCTGTCGACCGTACGGCTGGTCGGGTCGAACCTGGTCATCACCGCCGGAGCCCGGCAAGTCCGACTGGGGTCCTGAAGTCCCGCACTCCTGTTACCGTGGCGCCAGCACATGTGAGAGCCCTGGAGTGTGTAGGTGGCCACGATCATCGTGCCGGTGGGTTTCGACAACGGTCCCCGGTTCGGCCCGAACGGCGGCGTGGAACCCGATTTCTACGAGGTCACTGTCGGTAGTCAGAGTGCTGGACTTCCGCGAGACGCCTACCAGGTGTGGTCGACCGCGCACGTCGACGTACAGTCGCACGCCCGGCTGCAGTTCACCCGCCGCCGGCTGGTCGAGCTGGCCGAGCCGCTGGTCGGGCCGCGGACCGGCGAGATGGTCGAGCGGATGTTGACCGACAACCTGCTCGTCGAGTTCGAGCCCAGCAGCCGGTCGGCGCTGGGGCTGCTGCAGGCCTACAACCTGCATCCGACCGCGCAGGGGATGGGAAACTCCGGCGACCGCCCTGAGGTGTTCCGGATCGGCCGGGACGGCAACGTGCTGCTGGAGGTCGTGCCAGACGTCTACTCGTTCTGGTGCGGCTCGTTCACCGCCGGCTCGATGTGGGACGAGGTCCAGCGTTACGCGAAGGAGCTGCCGGCCGGCGCTCCGCTCAACGCCGAGGAGCTCGGCCACGTGCTGTCCGCGGCCGTGCCGATGATCGTCTCGTCCCGCTGCGGCTTCCTGGAGCCGGTCGGATGACCTACCTGATCGGACCGCGTCGCGGTCTGCACGCGCGACCGGGTCCGCTGATGTGGCAGCGGGTCGCCGGCCGGCTCGGCGCCTCACCGGCCGACCTGAAGGCGATCACGCGTACGCTGCCGGCGACGCTCAAGTTCGACGGCATGGCGCACTTTTTCACCGAGGTGGTCGGTGGCCGGGTCGGCCACGCCGACTATTTCGGCCTGGTGTCGGCGATGACCAACCCCGTACTCGTCTGGCCGGCGATCGCCGGCAGCCAGCAGTCGGCGTTGTACGGCCTGGCCGCGTCGCTGGTGTCCGCCGAGGGCGTGACCGCCTTTGCGAACGCTGATCGCGGAGGGGTCGAGGAACCGGTCGACGAACTGCCGGCCGAAGAGAACCTCATGGCGATCCCGCTGCCGTTGCCGCCGGCAATGCCAGAAATGCCGCCAGAAATGCCGCCAGAAATGCCCTCTGAGGTGCCGTCGGGGATCGCCGAACCCGAGCCGATGCCGGAAAAGCCAGTCGAGGAGAACGTCGTTCGCGACGAGCCGATGGAGGAGGAAAAACCGCCGCCGCCGCGTCGCCGTGGCCGGCATTCCGCTCCGGATCCCGAGCCGCAACCCGTCGAGGCTTCGGCTCCGCCGCAGGAAAAGATCGTCGTGCCGGTGGTCGAGGCCGAGGAGGAGGTCGAGCCGGAGCCGGTCGAAGTCGAGCCAGTCGTCGTTGAGAACGTTGTCGAGGACGACGTTGTCGAGGACGACGTTGTCGAGGACGACGTCGTCGATGCGGAACCGGTCGCCGACGACGACTCCGAGCAGGCCGTCCAGGACGACCCGGCGACCGTGCGGATGGTCACCGCGTACGCGCGCGACCAGGTGACCGAGCGGGACGCGGTGATCGGCAAGCTGGTCGACGCGATCGGCAAGCGCGACGACCTGATCGAGCACCGCGAGCAGATGATCACCATGTTGGTCGAGCGCGACCGGTTGATCGAGCGGCTGTTCGCCAGGCTGGACGAGCGCGACGCGGTGATCAACCGGCTGGCCGACGCGGTCAGCAAGCGCGACGAGGCGATCGACCACCGCGACCGGATGGTCGGCATGCTGGTGGAGAAGGTCGAGCGGCTGGAGCGCGCGGTCGCGCAACAGGCCGAGTTGCCGGTTGAGGCGCCAGTCGAGACACCGGCCGAGCCGCCACGGCAGGAGCCGGCGGCCGAGGCGGCGAACGCCGAGCCGTTCCCGGCTCGCAGCGTCCGTCCGGCGATCGGCGCGCGTCCGGCGGCGGCACTCAGCTATCGGTCGCTGCCTGGTGACAACGGCGCCGACCGTACGCCTCGGCAGGTCGCACCGACGAGACGCCGTCCCAACCCCGAGCAGCCGGCCGGGCGCGTACGCACCGACTTCCCGGCTCGCAACCGGATGAGCTAGCGTCCCGAGTCAGAAATTCGTCACTTGTCTCGGCGCCCAGACGGCGACTGAGCGCACCGGAAAGGCGCCCGAATACGCCCGGTATGAGGACGCTTTTCCGGCACACTCAGTCACCGCCTGGATCCCCGAGCTAAGCAACGAATTTCCGACCCGGGACACTAGCCGAGACTTTCGTCACAAGAGGCAGTACGTTTGCCGGCGGCGCGGGAAGCATGGGCGCCAGCCTGCTGTTGGAGATCGTCATGAGCCTCGTTGGAGCCATCACGCTCGTCGTGGTCCTGGTGACCGCGACGGTGGCCGGCGCGCTCTGGCGCTGGCGGCAGGGCCGCGTACGGCCCAAGGAGCAGACGCCGGACCAGCCGCTCGCCGCCGACCGCGCGTTGCTGGAGAAGGCCGGCGCCGACCCCGCCGACGATGTCGACCTGACGCTGCTGCAGCTGTCGTCGACGTTCTGCGCGCCTTGCCGCACAACGAAAAACCTGCTCACGCATGTCGCGGAAAGCGAGCCGCGGGTGCGTCATGTCGAGGTCGACGTGGCCGACCATCTCGACCTGGTACGCGCCCTCAACGTGCTCAGCACACCGACGACGGTGCTGCTCGGCGCGGCCGGCCAGGAGGTCGGCAGGGCCGTCGGCGTACCGCGAAAAGACCAGGTCATCGCCGCGATCGGCGCGGCCACCAGCGGCTCGTCGCCGGTGATCACGCAGCGTATTCCGTAGTCCACGATGGCCGGTTTTGCTGGTACGCTAAACGCCACTATGGATAAGGCGACCCGACTCTCCGCGGCACTGCTTCCGGTGCTGACGCGTCGCCGTGCCGTCGACAACTGCCACGTGTCGACCTGCCTGTGTCCGGGCCGCTGACGGCGTTGCGTCCGTAGGTCCCTTTCTTCGCTGGCGTACGGCCAACGCTCTCCTCGCACTCGCCCTCATTCGGCTGTCAGGAGTGTTAGCCATGTCCGAACCCATCGCCAAAGGCATCGATCCGCGCGGACCCCGGTTCGCCGCCTGGATCACCGCCGTCGTCCTGGCCGTCGTGCTGGTCACCGGCGCGGGCTGGCTGCTCGCGGTGCAGGCGATCATCTTCGCGATCGGTGCATTCGCCGGTCTGAAATTCGCGCCATACGGTGCTTTCTACCGTACGGTGCTGCGCAAGGCGGTCAACCAGCGGTGGGGGCCGCCGTCCGAGCTGGAAGCCGAGGCGCCACCGCGCTTCGCGCAGGGCGTCGGCTTCGCCTTTGCCCTGGTCGGCACCATCGGTTATCTGTCCGGTGGCTGGATCGTCGGTCTCATCGCCACCGCTTTCGCTTTGATCGCGGCATTTCTCAACGCCGCGTTCGGTTACTGCCTGGGCTGCCAGGTCTATCTCCTCATCCAGCGTTTCGTGAAACGGTCCACAACAGACAAGGGAGTGACAGCATGAGTCGTGACGACGTACTCGTCTCCGCCGAGTGGGTGGAGCAGAACGCCGCCAGCGACGGAGTCGTACTCGTCGAGGTCGACGAGGACACCACCGCTTACGACGGCGGCCACATCGCCGGCGCGATCAAGCTGGACTGGAAGACCGACCTGCAGGACCCGGTCCGCCGCGACTTCGTGAACAAGGAACAGTTCGAGAAGCTGCTGTCCGAGCGCGGAGTGTCCAATGCGGACACCGTGGTTCTCTACGGTGGCAACAACAACTGGTTCGCCGCCTACGCGTACTGGTATTTCAAGCTGTACGGCCACGAGAACGTGAAGCTGCTGGACGGCGGCCGCAAGAAGTGGGAGCTGGACGGCCGCGAGCTGTCCAAGGACACCGTCGAGCGCAAGCCGACCACGTACCAGGCCAAGGAGCCCAACACCGCGATCCGGGCGTTCCGCGACGAGGTCGTCGACGCGATCGGCACCAAGAACCTGGTCGACGTGCGCTCGCCGGACGAGTTCTCCGGCAAGCTGCTCGCGCCGGCGCACCTGCCGCAGGAGGTCGCGCAGCGGGCCGGCCACATCCCCGGCGCGATCAACGTGCCGTGGAGCAAGGCGGCCAACGAGGACGGCACCTTCCGCTCCGACGAGGAGCTGAAGAAGCTCTACGCCGAGGCCGGCCTGGACGACTCCAAGCAGACCATCGCGTACTGCCGGATCGGCGAGCGGTCCAGCCACACCTGGTTCGTGCTGCATGAGCTGCTCGGCGACGAGTCGGTGAAGAACTACGACGGCTCGTGGACCGAGTACGGCTCGCTGGTCGGCGTGCCGATCGAGCTCGGCGACGGGACCAAGGCATGAGCGCGCCGGTGTCGGACGGCTGCGGCGCTCCGGCGCAGGGGCAGTCGCTGGCCGGCATCGACCTGGCCAAGGAGACCGTCATCCAGGGCGTCGTCACCGCCGGCGGCGCGCCGGTCGGCCAGGCGTACGTGCGCCTGCTCGACTCGACCGGCGAGTTCACCGCCGAGGTGCAGGCCTCCGCGGCCGGCGAGTTCCGCTTCTTCGCCGCGCCGGGCGAGTGGACCGTACGAGCCCTGTCCCGCGACGGCAACGGCGAGGCGACCGTCACCGCGGCCGTCGGCCTGAACGAGACGCCGCTGCCGGTCGGAGCCTGATCCCCTCGCTCTTTCTGACCGCATGGCCACCACGCACGCATGGTGGCCATGCGGCCAACTACCAGGGGACCGGACCGTTGTCGTCGAAGAATCCGCCGGTCGGGCCGTCGTCGTCCAGCGTGGCGAGCTTGACGACGATCGCCGCGCCGTCGGCGGCCGTACGCGTGATCACCCGGCCGGTCCTTTCCTGAAAAGCCTTGGTGAAGTCGGTGTCGCAGGCACCGGGCGCCGCCGCGTTGACCAGAATCCCCGGCAGGTCCTTCGCATACTGCACGGTCAGCATGTTCAGCGCCGTTTTGGACACCGGGTAAGCGGCGGAGGCGGGAACGGCCGCGAAATAATGTGCCGGGTCGGTCATCCAGGCCAGCGATCCGGTGCCACTTGAGACATTCACGATCCGGCCGTGTTCGGACTTTCGCAGCAGCGGCAGCATCGCGTTCGTTACCGCCATGACGCCGAAAAGGTTGGTCTCGAAGATCTCCCGTACGCGGTCGAGGTCCGTCGAATGCGGCCGGTCGTCGGGACCGCCGGAAATTCCGGCATTGTTGACCAGCACGTCGAGCCGGCCATACCCGCGGTCGACCTCCGCCGCGGTCGCCGCGATGCTCGCCGGGTCAGTGACGTCGAGTTGTTTTCGGTCGGTGGCAACGACAATGTGGCCGAGCGCGGTGAGTTGCGCGGCGACCTCGCGGCCGATGCCGCGGCTGGCGCCGGTGACGAGTGCGATCATGGCCCCAGGCTGGCCCGCCACCGTAGCGAGCGCCAACACCGATCGGGTCAGGGCCGATACCGTATCGGTATGGAGATCCGCGAGCTCCGCTATTTCGTGGCCGTCGCCGAGGAGCTGCATTTCGGGCGCGCGGCTCGGCGCCTCGGCATCGCGCAGCCGCCGCTGTCGCGGGCGATCCGGCAGCTGGAACGGAAAATCGGCGTCGAGCTGCTCGCGCGTACGCCTCAGCGGGTCACGTTGACCGGCGCCGGCCAGGTGTTGCTCGCCGACGCCAAGCACATCCTCGACGCGGTCTCGGCCGCCACGACCCGCACGCGGCGAGCCGGCTCGCGGCCGGAAAAGCTCGTGGTGGCAATGAAACCGAGCCTCGACGGCGGCCTGTTGCCGGAAATCCTGGCCGCGTACGACACACTGCCGGTGGAGGTCGTCATCTACGGGATGGGGGAGCAGACCGAGCTCGTACGTGACGGCCGCGCCGACCTGCTTTTCGTTCACGACCAGGCCGATCTGTCCGGCCTCGACACGATCGAGTTCCGGCGGGAAGGACGCGTCCTCGTCGTGCCGAGGACGCACCGCCTGGCCAGCCGGACCTCGGTCTGCATGGCCGACCTGAGCGGCGAGACATACTGGCCGAGAGATCAGGTCGAGTTCACCGAAGCCAGCCACCTGCTGCAGGTCGTCGCACTCGGCCGGGCCGTCGCGTTGCTGCCGGAGACGGCCGGCCATCGCCTGCGCGACGACCTCGTCGGCATCCCGGTGCCGGACGCCGAGCCGGCCCGCGTGCTGCTCGCCTGGCCGGAGGGCAGCCGCTCACCGGCACTGGCCGCCTTCGTACGCGTGGCGACCGAAATCGCCGACGCGGCGCGCGGTGAGCGGTCGGGCGGGGGCGATTGAGTAGGGTTGCTGGCGTGTTGGAGACGGTGTTCATGCTGGTGCTGGTGGCCGCGTGCCTCGCGGTCGGATGGTTCGCGCTGTTCGCGGCGCAGAAGCTCTACAAGGGTGAGTCCAAGTGAGCGCGCCGGATCCGGGTTATCCGTACGAGGAGACCGACGACCTGCGCAGCGGCCCTGACCTGCACGCCGACCTGTTGCCGCTGCTGCCGCTGGTCGGCCGTTGGCGCGGCACTGGCAAGGGTGGCTACACCGGCATCGAGGACTTCGACTTCGCGCAGGAGGTGCGGTTCAGCCACGACGGCCGGCCGGTGCTCGCGTACGAGTCGCGGACCTGGATCATCGACTCGGACGGTCATCCGCTGCGGCCGTACAACCGCGAGTTCGGCTGGTGGCGGCCGCTGCAGAAGGACGAGGTCGAGCTGCTGCTGGTCGACCAGGAGGGCTACAGCGCTCTGCTGGTGGGCGAGGTGCAGGGCACGCGGTTCGAGATGTCGTCCGACGCGGTCCTGCGCAGCGCCTCGGCCAAGCAGGTCACCGGCGAGCACCGGCTCTACGGCATCGTCGAAGGCGACCTGCTCTATGCCGTCGACCAGGCCGCCGACGGCGAGCAGCTCCGGCCGTACATGTCCGGCCGCCTGGTCCGCCTCTAGCACTTGGCGGACCGCCCTTTCCGCGCATCTACTGCACAGAAAGGGGCGTTCCGAAAAATGGCGGTAGAAGTTACTGGCTGGTAACGTGGCGTCGAGACGGCGAGAGGGGCCCGCGGTGCCACGGCTGGAGCGCGACGGTGAGGTCTTCGTCCTCAACCTGGGGGACGGCGAGAACAGGTTTCATCCCGACTGGCTGGTGGCCGTCGACGAGGCGCTCGACGAGGTCGAGAAGGCCGACGGCCCGAAGGCGCTGGTGACGACCGCGACCGGCAAGTTTTACTCCAACGGCCTGGATCTGGACTGGATCGGCGCCAACTTCGACCGGATTGCCGACCATCTCGGCCGCGTACACGGACTTTTCGCGCGCCTGCTGGAGTTTCCGGTGCCGACCGTCGCCGCTCTGCAAGGTCACACCTTCGCAGCCGGAGCGATGATCGCGTTGGCGCACGACTTCCGCGTGATGCGCGCCGACCGCGGTTTCCTCTGCCTGCCGGAGGTCGACATCCAGATCCCGTTCACGCCGGGCATGAGCGCGCTGATCCAGGCCCGGCTGACCAAACAGACCGCGCACCGGGCGATGACCACCGGCCGGCGGTACGGCGGCACCGACGCGCTGGCGGCCGGCATCGTCGACGAGGTGGCCGGCGAAGGCGAGGTGCTGGCGAAGGCGCTGGAGCTGGCGCGGCCACTGGCGGCCAAGGCGGGTCCGACGCTCGGCGCGATCAAGGCGCAGATGTACGGCCCGACGCTCGCGACCCTACGCGAGAAAAACGTGGAGTTTCCTGGAAACAAGTAGAAACCCCCAGGCACTTCCGCCGCGACACGGGCGTGTCCGCGAGGCGGGCCGACTGGACTACGGTCGGCGCCTGGGGGTCCGGTGACTGTCCGATATTGCCGGCCGCCGTCATCAGCGGTCGGTCATCCGATCCTGCTTCGGACGGCGGCTAGCGGACAGCCACCTCACGAGTCCGATACTTATACAAGATTGGACCACCTCCTTTCCCGTGTACCGCAAACCTACGTCGCCGCGGCGCGGCCGGCAAGGAGTTTTTTCGTCAGGCGGACGACGGAAAACCGATGGCGGTGCCGAGCCGCGCGGTCAGCGTTTCGTCGTACGGCAGAGCCGCGCCGTCCAGCGTCCGGATGCCGGCCACGCCTCGTACACTCGACACCAGCCAGGCGCCGTCGCCGTCGACCAGCTCCTTCGGCGTGATCAGCGAGCGGCGCGTCGCGAAGCCGAGCTCCCCGGCCACGGCGAACAGGTGCCGCACCGACGTGCCGGCCAGGATGCCGGTTTCGTTGGGAGTGCTGCAAAGCGTGTCGCCGTCGCGCCACACCAGCGTCGACGTCGGACCTTCCAGCGCATAGCCGTCCGACGACGTCCACAGCACGTCGTCGGCACCGTTGGCCTCGGCCCAGCGCAGTGCCGCCATGTTCGTCGCGTACGACAGCGACTTCACGCCGCCGAGCAGCCACGGCGCCTGGCTCTTGACGTCGGTCGCGAAACCGGTCGTCGCGGTCAGCACGCGTACGCCCTCGCGGCGCAGTTTCAGGGATTTCGCGCCGATCGGGTCGACGGTCGCGAAAACCGTCGGCCCGTCGCCGTGGTCGACGCCGCGCGTGACAGTGATCCGCAGCGCGCCTTCGCAACCGGCCGGCCAGGCTTCCCTGCTGGCTTCCGCGGCGGCCGCGACGAGGTTTTCCAGCGCTGCCCGGCGCGGGATGGCGAGGTCCATCAGCTCGCCGGACCGCGCCATCCGGTCCAGGTGCGCGCCGGCCTCGATGACGACCCCGTCGCGTACGTGCATCGTCTCGAAGACGCCGTCTCCGCGCAGCACGCCAAGGTCGTCCGCCCTCAGCTGCGGAGCCGTCCGGTCGGCGGCCCGTACGTTGCCGGCGCCGTCCAGTGTCAGAAGAAGAGGCTGTGGCATCAGGTGAGCGTACGTCGGAGCCTTCGCCTGCCGGCCACTGGACATGCGTACCATGAGTGACATGGCCAAAGCGGACACCGCGCTGGTTGGGGCTCTGCGCGAGCGCGGCCTGCGGATGACGGCGCAACGGCAGCTGGTGCTGGACGCGGTGCGCGAGCTCGACCACGCGACCCCGGAGCAGATCCACGCCGAGGTGGCCGGCAAGGCCGCCGGTGTCAACATCACCACGATCTACCGCACGCTCGACCTGCTGTCCGAGCTCGGCCTGGTGACGCACACGCACCTGTCGCACGGCGCTCCGACGTACCATGCCGCCGGCGTCCATCCGCACCTGCACTTCGTCTGCCGCGACTGCGAGACGGTCACCGAGCTGCCGGTCGAGACGGTCCAGGAGCTGGCCGGCAAGCTGCGCGAGGAGCGCGGTTTCGACCTGGACGTGGAACATCTGGCGTTGTTCGGCCAGTGCGGTGACTGCCGCGGCCGGGCCTGATCGCGGCGGGTTTTCGCGGGTACGGTTGGGGTCGTGACCTCAGCACTGCTGGACCTGCCTGGAGCCGTCGCGGCCGAAGGTGTCGACGCCGGTGTCGCGGCGCACTACGGCGATCCATATCGCGAGCAACGCGTCCTGCTCGAACGCGCCGGCATCGTCGACCGCTCGCATCGCGGCGTGATCGCCGTGCCGGGTGCCGACCGGCTGACCTGGCTGCACAGCCTGACCACGCAGCACCTGGAGAGGCTGGCGCCGTGGCACGGCACCGAGGCGCTCGTCTTGTCGCCGCACGGCCACGTCGAGCACCACCTGGGGGTCCTCGACGACGGCTCGACGACGTGGCTGGACGTGGAGCCCGGCACGGCCGCCGCGCTGACCGCGTACCTGGACTCGATGCGTTTCATGCTGCGGGTGGATCCCAGCGACGTCACCGAAACGTGGGCCATCCTGACGATCGTCGGCGCCAAGCTGCCGGACTTCGTGCCGGACGACGCCGCCGCGTACGACGACGGCTGGGTCCGGCGTACGTCCCAGACGGCCGCCGATCTGCTGGTGCCGCGCGAGAAAATCGCCGCCACGGTGGGAAAACTCGGCCTGCCGGTGGCCGGCATCTGGGCGTACGAGGCGCTGCGGGTGGCCGAGCGGCGGCCGCGGCTCGGCCTGGAGACCGACCACCGCACGATCGTCCAGGAGCCGGGCTGGGTGCCCTCCGCCGTACACCTGGACAAGGGTTGCTATCGCGGCCAGGAGACCGTCGCGCGGGTGCACAACCTCGGCAAGCCGCCGCGCCGGCTGGTGCTGCTGCATCTGGACGGCATGGACGAGGAGCTGCCGGCGGCCGGCGACCCGGTGACGCTGGGGGACCGGCAGGTCGGTTTCGTCGGTACGGCCGCGCGGCACGTCGAGCTCGGCCAGATCGCGTTGGCGCTGGTCCGCCGGAACACGCCGGTCGACGCTCAGCTGACGATCGGCGAGCGCGCCGCCGCCATCGACCCCGACAGCGTCCCGGAGGAGGACAGGCCGCGCGTCGAACGTCCGCGCGGCCTGCGCGTCGGCCCCTCGCGAGGGTGACGTTTTCGGGCGTACGACCGTCAAAAGGTCACCTACCCGGCGGGTCTAGAGTCGGCACATGACGACGCACCGGCTCGATCTGGAAGACGCGACGCTGCGCGAATGGGACGCGACCGTGCTGCAGTCCGACGCGGAGAGCGGCATCGTGCTGGACCGGTCCGCGTTCTATCCCGGTGGCGGCGGCCAGCCACCCGACCACGGCACGCTGCTGTGGGGTGGCGTCGAGACGCGCATCGTCGGCACGCGTAAAGGCGACGAGTTCTATCTGCTGCCGGCCGAAGGTGACCCGCTGCCGCCCGCCGGCACCGCCGTACGCGGTGCGGTGCAGGACGAGCGGCGCAGCATGCTGATGCGTACGCACTCCGGCCTGCACGTGTTGTGTGGCGTCGTCTTCCGCGACTTCGGTGCGTTGGTGACCGGCGGCAACATGGAGCCGGGCACCGCGCGGATGGACTTCAACCTGCCCGAAGTCCCGCCTGGTTTCAAGGAAACCGTGGAGGCCGCGATCAACGCCGAGGTCGTCGCCGACCGGCGGATCGACGTGAAGGTGCTGCCGCGCGAGCAGGCCTTCGCGATCCCGGACATCATCCGTACGGCCACCAACCTGCTGCCGCCGGACCTGGCCGAAGTCCGGGTCGTCGACATCGTGGGGTTGGACGCGCAGGCCGACGGCGGTACGCACGTGGCGTCCACCAAGCAGATCGGCCGGCTGCAGGTCGCCAAGGTGGAGAACAAGGGCCGGGGCTTTCGTCGGCTGCGGGTGAAGGTTGTCGACTGAGTCGGTCAGTTAGCAGTCACATTTTGTTAGCATGCTGGAAACATGCAGGTCAGAGGGTGGTGTAGGTCCGGTGACGCGTCTCACCGAGCGAGCGCTAGCTGAGCGCTTGCAATTGCTAGCAGGGCTGCCTATGGTGAAGGCATGCCCGGATTGACCGGCCCACTGGGTGAGTTGGGGGAATACATCCGCGAACAGCGGGTGCGCGCGCAGATCTCACTCCGTCAGTTGGCCGCTCAGGCGGGTGTCAGCAACCCGTACCTCAGCCAGATCGAGCGCGGGTTGCGCAAGCCGAGCGCGGAGGTGCTGCAACAGATCGCGTCAGCACTGCGGATCTCGACGCCGATCATGTATCTGCGGGCCGGGCTGCTGGATGGTCGCGAGGAAAAGGGCGTCCACGAGGCGGTCACCGCCGATCCGGTGCTCACCGACCGGCAAAAACAAATACTGATCGAGGTCTACGAGTCCTTCGTACGCGCCAATTCCGCGGTGTCCACAGTGGACGATCCAGCGGTCGCGGAAGTGGTGGCCGACGCGGAGCAGAAGATCTCGCAAGAGTCCGAGAGCGCAACCGACCCGGCGGCACCAGCCGCTGCAGAGGAGACATCCCCATGACCACCAAGACCCGCACCACCACCGACCTGTTGACCGGTCCGCTCTACGCAGCCGCTGGCGTCACCGACATCGCCGTCGCCGAGCTGCGCAAGCTGCCCAAGCGCGCCAGCGAGCTGCAGAAGCGCTCGCAGGAGATCGCCGAGCGGGTGAAGCCGGAGGAGGTCCGCGGACAGCTGGCCAAGCAGCGCGAGCAGCTGACCAAGCAGTTCGAGGAGGCGCAGACCAAGGCCACCAAGGCCTACGACGAGCTGGTCACCCGCGGCCACAAGGTCGTCGAGTCGATCCGCAACCAGAAGGCGACCCAGGAGCTGGTCAACCGGGTGGAGAACACCGCACGGTCCGCCAAGGCCACCGCCACCACCGTCCGCCGTGGCGCCCAGCGCACCCAGACCAGCGCCAAGGCCACCACCACCTCGGCCAAGAAGACCGCCGCCGCGGCCGGCAAGGCCGTCCAGGACGGCGCCGACAAGGTCGGCTGAGTCAACGTCATCTCGTACGGCCCCGGGCTTTGCTCCGGGGCCGTACTAGTCTTAGTGCTATGCCACCGGTCGCTATTGACATCATCACCCCGGTCCAGACCGTGGTGATGTCGGTGCTGCTGCTGGCCGCCGCGATCACCGAGGTGATCGCGCTGGTGCACTCCATCACCCAACGCGCCGACGCGTACACGGCCGCCGGCAAGCTGACCAAGCAGGCCTGGGTCGGCATCAACCTGGCCTGCGTGCTGGTCACCATCGTGCTCGGCCTGTCGCCGGCCAACATCCTCGGCCTGATCGCGATCACCGCGGCGCTGGTCTATCTGGTGGACGTACGGCCGGCGCTGCGTGAGGTCACCGAGGGCGGCTCGTCCTCTTGGTGACGCTTCGCTATCGGCAGGGCGACATCACCCAGGAACACGTCGACGCGATCGTGAACGCCGCCAACTCCGGCCTGTCCGGCGGCGGCGGTGTCGATGGCGCGATCCATCGCGCCGGCGGACCGGCGATCATGGACGCCTGCCGCGAGCTGCGCCGTACGACCCATCGCGCCGGCCTGCAGACGGGCCAGGCGGTCGCCACCACGGCCGGCCGGCTGCCGGCTCGCTGGGTGATCCACACGGTCGGACCGGTCTATGCCGCCGGCCTCGACCAGTCGGACCTGCTCCGCTGCTGTTACACCACCTCGCTGGCCGTCGCCGACGAGCTCGGCGCGTCGAGCGTCGCCTTTCCGCTGGTGTCCGCCGGCGTCTACGGCTGGCCGATCGCCGACGCCGTTCAGCAGGCCGTCACGGCCATCTCAACCGCCACGACGGCCGTCACCGACGTGCGCCTCGTTCTCTTCGACGCGCGCGCGTACGCGGCCGCCTCCGCGCTCCTCGGCCCGGCCGCCGAGCTCTAGACCGCTTGGCCGCATGGCCACCATGCGTGCGTTGGGCGCACGCATGGTGGCCATGCGGCCATTCGACCGGGCACAGAGTTGCCGTCTCAACGCACTTGCATAGAGTTTGCAGGAGCAAGTGCCTACAGTTTCGAGGCGAGGAGCTTCCGCAGTGGCGACCTATCAGCTGCCCGACCTGCCGTACGACTACGGCGCGTTGGAGCCGCACATCAGCGGCGAGATCATGGAGTTGCACCACAGCAAGCACCACCAGGCGTATGTGAAAGGCACCAACGACGCGCTGGAGCAGATGGCCGAGGCGCGTGAGTCGGGCGCGATCGCCGGCACGGTCAACCTGCTGCAGAAAAACCTGGCCTTCAACCTGGCCGGCCACGTGAACCATTCGGTCTTCTGGCCGAACATGTCGCCTGACGGTGGTGACAAGCCGGACGGCGAGCTGGCCGCCGCGATCGACGAGCATTTCGGATCGTTCGACGGGTTCCGCGCGCACTTCACCGCCAGCGCGACCGGCATCCAGGGCTCCGGCTGGGCCATCCTGGCCTGGGACAGCCTCGGCCAGAAGCTGATCATCTGCCAGCTGTACGACCACCAGGGAAACCTGCCGGCCGGCATCGCGCCGCTGCTGATGCTCGACATGTGGGAGCACGCGTTCTATCTGCAATATCGCAACGTCAAGGCCGACTATGTGAAGGCCTGGTGGAACATCGTCAACTGGCAGGACGTCACCGACCGCTTCACCGCGGCGCGGGGCGTCAGGCTCGGATAGCTGTCGACAACGGCCGGCCGCGCGGATTTTCCTTCCGCCGGCCGGCTTTTTGCTGGTCAGCGTCCTCTGTGGACGATGTCGTACGTCCGATTAGACACATTCATTACGCTTACCCCTTGTGGACGCTTATGAGGTGATGTTAACTTTTGCCCTGGCGTCACAGTACGTCAAAAGTTAGACACTGCGGGTAGATGCGATGCCGGGACTTTCCTCCCGTCGGGGGCTCGGCCCGCCGTGAGTCGTCCGCCGGCGACGCGCGATGTGGGGTTTCGCGCGTACTGGCGGACGGCGCGGACCTTCGGCGCGGCGCGGCAGCGTCGTACGCACGAGTCCACGTGGCCACCGTCGTCCACGGTCCTGTCCCTCCAGCTAGATCGGAGCACCATGAACGTATGGGTACGCAGGTCTGTCCAGACCGCGTTGCTCGCCGGTGGACTGGTGGCGATGTCCGCCACGTCCGCCTTCGCCGCAGGCCCGAACACCGGGGGCGTGACCGACGGGTCGCACAGCATCCTCGGTGGTAACCAGGTGATCGCCGCAGTCAACGCGCCGGTCGAGGTCACCAACAACGCGGTCGCCGGGCTCGGCCACGCGATCGTCGCACCGGCCAGGCACGGCGGCAGCGGCAGCGGCAGTGGCGGCCACGCCGACGGACCCAACACTGGCGGCGTCACCGACGGCTCGCACAGCATCGGCGGCGGCAACCAGGCCATTGGCTCGCTCAACTCGCCGATCAACGTGTCGAACAACGCGGTCGCCGGCCTCGGCACCGCCATCGTCGGCAAGAAGCCGGCCGTCAAGGCTCCGAAGGCCGTCAGCAAGGACGGCCCGAACACCGGTGGCGTCACCGACGGCACCGGCAGCATCGGCGGCGGCAACCAGGTGATCGCCGGCGTCAACATGCCGGTGAACGTGTCCAACAACGCGATCGGCGTGCTCGGGCACGCGTTCGTACCGGCTGGTACGTCCAAGCCGGCCAGCGGCGGCCAGAACGTCGGTGGCGTCACCGACGGTTCGCACAGCATCCTGGGCGGCAACCAGGTGATCGCCGGCGTCAACGCGCCGATCAACGTGTCGAACAACGCGATCGCGATCGGCGGCATCGCCGGCGTGCTCGGTCACTGATCCGGCACTCCTGAAGAGCCCGGCCTCACCTCACGGTGGCGCCGGGCTCTTTGCCGCAACGAGTCGTCACGGCGACATCAGCCGGTACGCAGGGCCTCGACCAGGTGACCTTCGCCGCTGATCTCCAGTACGTCGATCGGGATGCGGCCCCACAGCGCCAGCAGCAGGTCGCTGGCGGTCCCCTTCGCCGCCGCCTGCGCGCCGGGACCGGGGTCGAGCACGGTGTTGGTGTCCAGCACGCTGAAGGCCGTGCCGCGTACGCGCAGGACCCATCGGTCCTGGGTGTCCGAGGCGTTCAGCCGTACGACACCTTCCGCGTCGTCGGGGCCCTTGCGGCGGCCGGCCGGGAGGAAGGTGTCGAAGACCTCGGCGATGCCGTCGACGGCCAGCCGTGGCTCGATCGGATGCGGAATGCCGACAGCGGCCTGCGCGTCCCACCGGTGTACGGCCGTCTCCAGCGCCATCCGGCGAAACCAGAAGGCGGCCAGTTTCGGCGTCGTGCCCCAGTTCCAGGCCGGCAGGCCGGGGTCGAGGTTCTCCAGCGCGGCGACCACCGCGGCCAGCTGTTCGTCGAAGAAGTCGAGGACGGCCGGGCCGTCCGGCGGCGTGACGCGCGCGTTCTCCGGCCGGCTGGTGGTGCCGCGGACGAAGTGCGTGCGCTGGAACTGGTAGACGACGCCGAGGTGGCCGACCAGCGTGGCGACGGTCCAGTCCGGGCAGGACGGCACCGGCGCGTCCAGCTCGTCCGGAGTGACCGCCGCGCGCAGGACCGAGCCCTCGGTCCGCACCGCCGCCAGCCAGAACCGCTGGTCGGCGTTCAGCTCGGTCATCGACTGCCTCCAGGAGATCCGTTACCCGCTGCCGGCACGTTACCGCGTATGGTTTTCAGGCGTGCGTACAGCTTCCCAGGCTCCGTTGAACGGCCTCACGACACTCCGGCTCGGTGGCCCGGCCCGGACGTTGGTCGAGGTCGCCAGTGCGGCCGAGGCGGTCGAGGCGGTCCGGTCCGCGGCGCCGCCGGTGCTGATCCTTGCCGGCGGCAGCAACGTCGTGCTGCCGGACGCCGGGTTCGCCGGCACGGTCGTCCTGCTCCGGTCAGCCGGCCGGCGGGTCGACGACGACGGCGACGAGGTCGCGGTGACGGTCGAGGCCGGTGCGGGGTGGGACGACCTGGTCGCCTGGACGGTCGCCGAGGGCCTGTCCGGCATCGAGTGCCTGTCCGGCATCCCCGGATCGGTCGGCGCGACGCCGGTGCAGAACGTCGGCGCGTACGGCCAGGAGGTCGCCGACACGATCACCGCGGTCCGCGCGTACGACCGGCAGACCGGTGAGGAACGCGTGCTGTCGCCGGCCGACTGCCGCTTCACCTACCGGCACAGTGTTTTCAAGGGTGTCGACCGCTGGCTGGTGCTCGACGTGACTTTTCGGTTGCGTCGCGCGAAAGAGTCGGCGCCGCTGCGGTTCGGCGAGCTGACCCGCCGGCTGGCCGTCGAGCCCGGTGGCACGGCACCGCTGGACGACGTACGCCAGGCCGTGCTGACCTTGCGCGCCGGCAAGGGCATGGTGCTGGATCCGGCCGACCACGACACCTGGAGCGTCGGCTCGTTTTTCACCAATCCGGTCATCGACGTGCCGGCGTACGAACAGATAGCGCGCCGCTGCGATGCCGAACCGCCGCGTTTCGACGCCGGTGAGGGACTGGTCAAGACCTCCGCTGCCTGGCTGATCGAGCGAGCCGGTTTTTCGCGTGGTTACGGTAAAGACGGCGTGTCGCTGTCCACAAAGCACACTCTGGCGCTGACCAACCGCGGTGACGGCACGACCGCCGCGCTGCTCGCGCTCGCCCGTGAGGTCCGTGACGGCGTACGCGACGCGTTTGGCGTGACGCTGGTCAACGAGCCGATAATCGTGGGGGACTCGCTGTAGTCCGCGGCTACCATGGCCGCCATGCGTTCCTTCGTGAATCCAGCCAAGGTCAAACCGGGTGACGGCATCAGCGTCATTTCGCCGTCCAGCGGCCTGCCGGCGATCTTTCCGCTGCCGCACGAGTTGGGGCTCAAGCGGCTCGCGAGGGATTTCGACCTTACGCCGGTGGAATATCCGACGACCAGGATCATGGGGGCCGCGCCGGCCGACCGAGCCGCCGACATTCACGCCGCTTTCACCGACGAACGTACGTCCGCCGTCATCGCGACAATCGGTGGCTCCGACCAGCTGAAAGTGTTGCGGCACCTGGACATCGACCTGATCCGCGCTCACCCCAAGCCGTTTTTCGGGCTGAGCGACAACACCAACCTGATCAACTTTCTGTGGACCGCGGGCATTGTCTCCTTCCACGGCGCGACGGTGATGACCGCGCTCGGCCGTGGCGGCGCCATGCACTCGCTCACCGAGCTGTCGTTGCGCGCCGCCCTGTTTTCCGCCGGCACCTACGAGTTGACCGCCTCGACCGACTATCGCGACGTCGATTTCGACTGGAGAGACCCGAAAAACCTGCAGACCGAGCCGCCGATGGCGGCGTCGGAGGGCTGGCGCTGGCACGGTCCGAGCCGCAAGATCAGCGGTGTGCTGTGGGGTGGCAACCTGGAGATCCTGTTCTGGAACCTGGCCGCCGACCGGATCCTGGACAACGAGGCATACGCCGGCTGCGTGTTTTATCTGGAGACGTCGGAGGAAATGCCGTCAGCTCTCGAGGTTGAGCGGATGCTGATGTGTTTCGGTGAGCGCGGTTTACTGCGGCAGTTTTCCGCGATCCTCGTGGGCAGGCCGAAAGCCTGGTCGCTGGAGCGGCAGAACAGCCTCGAGGAGAAGGCGGCGTACGTCGCTGAACAGGAGGCCACCGTGCTGGCCGCCGTGGCGGAGTACGAGCTGGACGTGCCGGTGGTGACCGGCCTGGACATCGGCCACACCGACCCGGTGCTCACTCTTCCCAACGGCGGCCTGGTCACCGTCGACGCCGTCGAGCAGCGGATTTTCGTGGAATACTAAGAGGTCGCGCAAATAGGGCTGCGTTTGCCGGATCGTGTTGGGTTGTGGAGCAGGTCCGCGCTGGGTGACGATCAGGTGAAGGCGTTTGTGCGGCAGGCGTGCCAGGCGCATCTGCGGTCGTACGCGGAATTGGGTCGCGGCGGTGGCGGCGTTGGAAAACCGTGGCATCGCCGCCGCGGACGGGTTTCCGGTGCGGCCGGCCACCGCGGCCGCGGTGGCTGACGGCGCGGTCAGTCCCGGTCACGTACGGGAAATCATCGCGGCGATGTCGGTCGTGCCGGTGGAGTGGCCCGACCGGGACGGCATCGAAGCCTCACTGGCGACGCTGGCGCGGTCGGCTCACCCCGAGGACGTCAAAAGAGCTGGGGAAAGTGATCGCGGACCGGGTCGAGCAGGAAACCCACCACCAGACAAGGATGATGGGGAGCGGTTGGCCGAGCCGGACCGGCGGCTGCGGATCACCGAACTCGTGCATCACGGCGTGACCTGCACCGGGATGCTGCACATCATGTGACACCGTGGGAGTTCGGCGGGGAAACCACGCTGCACAACATGGTGCTGCTGTGCCTTGCTCACCACCAAATCCTGCACCACAGCCAATGGTCAATCCAGATGCTCGACGGCGTACCGCATTTCGTGCCACCCGCCTACATCGACCCGACACAGACACCCATCCGCCACACCCGCTATTCAATGCGCTGCCAAGAGCCCGTGAAAATAGGTCGCCGTTTGTGGTGCGGTGTGTCGTTGAGAGGCCGTGAGCACGAGTCTGCCGGTCATGAAGTTGTTGACACTTCGTGATCAATGGACCACCCGTGCCACGCCCCGCCATCATGGCTGATGGATCCGTTGTTCGACCAGTTCGCCGCGCAGTTGCCTGTCCGCGAGGTGTGTGACTCGGGTCGTCCGCTGCGGTGTCATCGTCGTCGGATCAGTGATCGGGTCGTGTTCGACAAGCTGGTCCAGGTGACGCGGTTCGGCTGCCCGTACGAGGGAATCGCCGATACCATCTGTTCGGCCACCACGAGCGACAACCGCTGTGACGAGTGGGTCAAGCTGGGGATTTTCGCGGAGCTCAAGCGCATCGCGCTGGATGCCGTCGACCGTATTGTGGGCCTGGTCTTGGAAGAGAGCTCCGCGGATGGGTGCATCACCAAGGCTCCCGGTGGAGGCGAGGTCGCCGGCCCGTCCCCGGTCGACCGGCGCAAAGGCGGCATGAAACGGTCGCTGATGGTCGAGGGCTACGGCATCCCGTCGGACCGCGCGCGTGCCGGCGCACACCACCACGACTCTCCACTTTGGTCCCCATCCAGGCCGGGCAGCGCTGGCACATCGAACGAACAAACGCCTGGCACAACGCCTTCAACCGACTCCAGCGTTGCTACGAACGCCACAAGATCGTCATCGACGCGTTCTTCGACCTCATCGACGCCATCATCACCATCCGCAACCTCATCCGACGAGCCTGGACCACCCACCGCTGGGACAACCGACCCAAACGCCCATAACCAGACACCTATTTGCGCGACCACTAAGTAGTTTTCAGTGCGTCGTAGGCCACGGTCAGCTCGCCCCGGCGCCAGCGGTCCGGCCGGTCGAGCACCGGCCAGCCGGTCGCGAGGCGCTGGCAGGCGGCGACCCAGCGCTGCCGGGCGCCGTAGGTCGCCATCGGCGCGGACGCCTGCCACGCGGCGTCGAAGTCGGCGATCAGCGCGTGGATCGGCTGGCCGGGAATGTTGCGATGGATCAACGCTTTCGGCAGCCGCTCGGCCAATGTCGCCGGATGGTCCACAGTGGACAGTCGAGCGGCCAGTGTGAGCGTACGCGGACCGGTCGCGTCCAGCGTGACCCAGCAGCCGATCCGGCCGAGCTCGTCGCAGGTCCCCTCGACCAGCAGGCCGCCGGGCGCCAGCTGCCCCAACATCTGTTGCCACGCCTGAAAAGCGGCCTCCTCCGGATATTGCCGCAATACGTTCAAAGCGCGGATCACCGTGGCGCGCAGTCCGGCACATTCGAAGCCACCACGGCGAAACTCCAGCCACGGCGGATCGGCTGACGGCTGCGCGGCCGCGACACGTTCCGGGTCGATTTCCAGGCCGACCACGCGTATGCCGGCGCGTACGCCACGCAGCCGTGTCGCCAACTCGACCGTCGTCACCGGAGCCGAGCCATAGCCGAGGTCGACGACCAGCGGATTTTCCGCCCTACGCAACAGGTTTCCGTGCGTCGCGAGCAGCCAGCGGTCGACCCGCCGGAGCCTATTTGGGGCCGTGGTGCCGCGGGTCGGCACGCCGAGCGCACGCGCGCGGCCGGCCGCCAGCCGCGGCACTTTGGCCACTATTTGACCCGGTGGACCTTGTGCTGCGCGGCCTGCGCGAGCGGCCGCACGACCATCAGGTCGATGTCGACGTGCGGCGGCCGCGTGACGGTCCAGGTGATGCAGTCGGCGATGTCCTCCGCGGTCAGCGGCTCGGCGACGCCCTCATAGACCTTGTCGGCGGCCTCCTGCGAGCCGAGCCGATTGACCGCGAACTCGTCCGTACGCACCATCCCCGGCGCGATCTCCGACACCCGGATCGGCCGGCCGCACAGCTCCAGCCGCAACGTCTCGGCCACCGCCGTCGCGCCGTGCTTGGCCGCCGTGTAGCCGCCGCCACCTTCATAGACGATGTGGCCGGCGGTCGACGACACGACCACGATGTGGCCGGCGCCGGAGGCCTCAAGCTGCGGCAGCAACGCCTTCGTGACGCGTACGACGCCGATCACGTTGACGTCGTACATCCATTGCCAGTCCTCGATTTTCGCCTTCTCCACCGGATCGGCACCGTGCGCGCCGCCGGCATTGTTGACCAGCACATGCACGCTCTCGCCGAGCCGCTCCGCGGTCCGTCGTACGACCTCGGCGAACGCGTCGACACTGGCCTGGTCGGTCACGTCCAGGCCGACCGCCGTGCCCCCGGTCTGCGCCGCCAGCTTCTCCAACCGGTCGAGCCGCCGCGCTCCGAGCACGACGTGATAGCCAGCCTCCGCCAGCTGCCGTGCGGTCGCCGCACCAATCCCACTGCTCGCGCCAGTCACTACGGCAATGTGCACAGTCGCCTCCCATCTCGTCGCCTCTATCTAACCTCCCGCCATTGCTCGGAGCCCTCTCAGAGACTGTTGGGGAACTGAGGCACGCGATAGCCGAGCCCAAACGCCGCCTGCCGGCACCGGACGAAACCCCACCATAGCGCTGCTATTTGGGCGTCCTTCCGGCATCGGCAGGACGACGTTTGGATCTCGACTCTCGCGCACCTCAGTTCCCCAACAGTCTCTCAGAGCGGTCGATCAAGATATTCCTTGACATGAATATTCTTTGTAGTGAATACTTCGGTCATGGACGGGATCGCAGCAGCGCTTGGGGATGCGGCACGGTGGCGCATCGTCGAGCTTCTGGCCGAGCGGCCACGGTCGGTCGGTGAGGTGGCCGGCCTGGCCGGGTTTCGCCAGCCGCAGACCACCAAGCACCTCCAGACCCTCGCGCGCGCCGGCATTGTCGCGGTTTATCCGCTGGGTCAGCGCCGCGTGTACGCGCTGGAGCCGGCGCCGCTCGCGGCGCTCGCCGACCGGCTGCGAGAGCTGGTGGAGGCGACCGAGGCCCACGGTGAGCAGCGCGATGTGGTCGCGCGTTACCAAGCCGCGATCGAGGCCGAGGCGGCGGTCGCCGACCGGGATCGGTGGGCCGACGATCGTACGTTTTCCTTCGAGCGCGTGCTGACCGCGTCCCCGGAGGTGGTCTGGCGGCACTGGGTCGACGAGGAGTTGTTGGCGTCCTGGTGGGCTCCGCCGTCGATGGAGATCACCGAGTGCCTGATCGAGCCGCGACCGGGCGGACGTGCCGTCCTGGACTATCGCGACGCGGAAGGCCGGCGTTATCACTCGGCCGGCACCGTGCGGGCCGCCGACGCGTACGAGCGGCTCGCCTTCAGTCTCACCGTGCTGGATGCCGGCGCGGTGTCGTTCACCGGCCATTACGACCTGCGGCTGTCCGCCGCGCCGGGTGGTACGCGGCTGCGGCTTGCCTTGCGTATCACCGAAACAACCGTCGAAGCCGTCCCCTACATCGCCGGCATCGAGACCGGCTGGGGACAGGTGCTCGACAACCTCGACACGATCATCCAAGGAAGGAAACAGAAACCATGACCGAGCGCAAAGTGTCCGCCAACCTGGCCCTCACCATCGACGGCCGCTACAACGGCCCCGGCGGTCCTGGCGACTTCGGCGCGATCGCGCCGTACGTGACGACCGACGTGGCACGCGATCAGATGACCCGCATCGTCGAAGGAAAGACGACCGGCGTGCTGGGCCGGCTCAACGCCGAGGGATTCATCGGATTCTGGGGTCCGGTCGCCGACGACGAAAACGCCGACCCGCGGGACCGCGGATACGCGAACTGGCTTGTCAACACGGAAAAAGTCGTCCTCTCGACGACGTTGACCGAAGCGCCGTGGGACCGTACGCGCGTCGTCGACGCGCCCGCCACGGAGGTCATCAGCGAGCTGAAGAAGACCGGCGAGGGCGACATTCTCGTCAACAGCAGCGCGAGTGTCATCAAGCCGTTGTTGGCGGCCGACCTGATCGACCGGCTCTATCTCATCGTCGTGCCGGAAATCGCCGGCGGCGGTCAGCGGCTGTTCGAGGACGGCCTGCCGGGTACGAAATGGACGTTGACCTTCCAGGAGACCGGCAAGCTCGGCGAGATGGCGCTGGTCTACGACCGGGCGTAACGATCGGCGCGAGCCGGACACTTCCCCGACGAAGGCGTACGGAGGGAAGTGATGTGACCGACCAGCGGCACCGATTCGAGGCGGTCTACCGGCGGCATTACCGTGCGGTCCTGGCGTACGCGCTGGCCAGGGCCGAGCCGGAGGTGGCCGCGGACGCGGTCGCCGAGACGTTCGTGGTCGCCTGGCGGCGATTCGGCGAGCTGCCGGCCGAGCCGATCGGCTGGCTGCTCGCGGTCACCCGGCGGACGATCGCCAACCAGCGGCGGTCGGCCGACCGGCAGCGCGCGTTGTACGAACGTCTCGCCAATCGTCCGGCCGATGGCACGCGCGACCCGGCGGAGCTGGTCGCCGAGCGGCGCGCGGTCTACGCCGCACTCGACCGGCTTTCGCCGGACGACAGGGAAATCCTGATGCTGGTCGGTTGGGACGGGCTGGGCCGCCGTGAGGCGGCGCGGGTCTTCGGCTGTTCTCCGGTCGCCTTCGCGGTCAGGTTGCACCGCGCGCGTAAGCGTTTCGCCGCTGCACTCGCGGCGCAGGACGCGCACGCGTCGCGGAAAGTCGCGATTCTTGAGGAGACGACGTGAAAACAGCATTCGAACGACTGGTCGCCGCGCGTCCGCCGGCCGTACGGGATCCGGTCGACGAGGCGTTGCTCGCGCGGATCACCGCGGTCCCGTCGCGGCGCGCTCACCGGCCGCGACGGCTGGTGTTGGCGGCCGGTTTCGCGGCGGTGCTGGCGATTGCCGGCACGGTGACCGCCGTACGCCTTGCCACGCCGGCGCAAACTGCACCGCACACCGACCGGATGACGGTCGTCGCGCATATCCAGAAAGCGGTGTCCGAAGGCGATTACGTCGTACGGTCACATTCGGCGTATTCGACAAGTGACGGACGGCGGGTCGAGGCGACCAGCTGGTCCGACGCGGTTACCGGCGTCACACGCACCAGCACCACGGTTGGCGGCGCGCGGACGGACATCGTGACAAAAGGCGGGTCGACCACGGTCGTCAGCTATCGCGACCGTTCGTGGTGGCAGCTGCGGCCGGCGCCGGCGCCGCAGCCGACCGAAGGCATCCGGCTGGACGGACCGCCGGACACCACGGCGAAGATAAAGGCAGCGTTGGCGACCGGCATGTTCCTTGTGGACAAAGGAAAACAGCAGACGATCCGCGGTCACCGTACGCTCCAGCTGTCGTCCAGCCGGCCGCATCCGGTGCTCGGCTCGATGACCATCTGGGTCGACGCCGGCAGCTATCTCCCGGTCCGGATCGCCGGCAACGGCGACGCGAAGATCCGGTTCGTCGGGGCGGACCTGGACTGGCTGCCGCGTACGGCGGCCAACCTCGCCAACCTCGACCCGGCCATCCCGTCGGGGTTCCGGCGCGTCGACCGGCCGATTGAGCCGAAACCGCCGGCCGGTGGCGGCGTCGGCTGACGCTCGGTCAAGGATTGCCGGTGTCGCGGTGGTGAGCCAATGGAGATAACCGGCCGGCGTCTCAAGAACGCACCAACAATGCCGCCGCAGCCAATTGGCAGCCAATTCGCCTTGGTAAAACAACGGCCAGTTTTCGTTGCGAACAAAGGAAAACTGACCATCGGAATGGGTGTCCGGTGGCACGAATCGGGGACGTACGATCCTGAATCGCGCGCTCTAATGAATCTCACCAGAGCAACGACAAGGGAGAAGGAAATGTCCGAGCACACCGAGTACGACAGCGCCGGCAACGAGTACGACGTCTACGAGCACTCCGACGGCAGCTCCGACATCTACGAGCACGGCGTCGACGGCACCTACGCGCACGACCAGGTCGACGCGGACGGCGAGCAGCACATCACGGCGTACGACAGCTACGGCAACACCGCCAGTGAGAACGTCAACTCCGACGGCACCGTCAACGACGTGCACGAGACGACCTCGACCGGTCACGAGTACAACGCGTACAACAACTACGACGGCACCTACAACTACAACTCGAACTGAGTCTCGCAGGAATCAGGCGACCACGTCGTTGTGTTGACTAACGACGTGGTCGTGTCCTCTCGCCGAAAGCTGCACCGCATCGCGGCTGTCGCGGTGCACACCTCGCCGCTGGACCAGCCAGGCATCGGCGACGCGGGTGGTTTGAACACGTATGTGGTGGAGACCAGCAAGCGGCTCGCGGAGGCCGGCGTCGAGGTCGACGTGTTCACCAGAGCCACCTCGGCGGTGCTGCCGCCAGTGGTCGAGATGCTGCCCGGCGTACGCGTGCACCACGTGCCGGCCGGCCCGTACGAGGGGCTCGGCAAGCAGGACCTGCCGGCGCAGTTCGCCGCCTTCGCCAGCGGCATGCTGAGCACCGACCGCGGCGACTTCCAGCTGGTCCACTCGCACTACTGGCTGTCCGGCCAGGTCGGCTGGCTGACCGCCGAACGCTGGGGCGTGCCGCTCGTACACACCGCCCACACACTCGCCAAGGTCAAGAACGCCGCGCTGGCCACCGGTGACCGGCCCGAACCGCCGGCGCGGCTGCTCGGCGAGGAACAGGTGGTCGCGGCCGCCAACCGGCTGGTCGCCAACACCACCGACGAGGCCAAGGCGCTGATCGACCTCTACGCGGCGGATCCGGCGAAGGTCGACATCGTGCTGCCTGGAGTCGACACGAGCGTTTTCACGCCGGCCGGCGACGACCAGCGGTCGGCCGAGCGCGCGGCGCTGGGGCTGCGGCCGGAGCAGGTGGCGATCGCGTTCGTCGGCCGGATCCAGCCGCTCAAGGCACCCGACGTGCTGATCCGCGCGGTCGCCGAGATGGAGCCGGCGGTCGCCGAGCGGATCGTCGTCGTCATCTGCGGCGGCCCCTCCGGCACCGGCCTGGACTCACCTGACGGCCTCGCGCGGCTGGCCGGTGAGCTCGGTGTCGCCGACGCCGTGCGCTTCCTGCCACCGCGCCCGCCGCTGGAGCTGGCGCGGCTCTATCGCGCCGCCGACCTGGTCGCGGTGCCGAGCCACAACGAGTCGTTTGGCCTGGTGGCGCTGGAGGCGCAGGCCTGCGGCACGCCGGTCGTGGCGGCCGCGGTCGGTGGCCTGGTCACGGCCGTACGCGACGGCGTGTCCGGCCTGCTGGTCGACGGTCACAGCCCGAAGCGCTGGGCCGATGCGCTCGCCGGACTGGCCGGTGACCGCGACCGGCGCGTCGCGTACGCGGCCGGTGCGGTCGGCCACGCGCGGCGGTTTGGCTGGGACCGCACCGTACGCGGCCTGCTGGACAGCTACCACGCGGCGGCCGGGCTGCCAGCTGTGGTCAACTAGCGACATGGCGACACCGGACGAGGTCACCGAGCGCATCGCGGCGATGCTGGACGAGCGGGAGATCGAGTACGAGCGGCTGCCGTCCGGCGGCGTCGTGGTGACGCTGCCCGGCGAGCACAAGCAGAAGACGCTGTGCAATCTCATCCCGGGCGAGCACGCGCTGCGTATCGAGGCGTTCGTCATGCGGCATCCGGACGAGAACCACGAGCAGCTGTGGACGTATCTGCTGCAGCGCAACGCGCGTATGTATGGCGTCGCGTTTTCCGTCGACGGCAACGAGGACGTCTATCTGACCGGCCGGCTGCCGTTGCACGCCGTCGATGCCGACGAGATCGACCGGATCCTCGGCAGTGTGTTGCGCTATGCCGACGAGAGCTTCGACGAGATGCTGGCGATCGGCTTCCGGTCGGCCATCAAGCGCGAGTGGGCCTGGCGGGAGAGCCGCGGCGAGTCGCTGGCCAACCTGCGCGCCTTCGCCTCCTGGGCCCAACCTCGGCGCGACTGAAAATCAGGCGGTGGCGACCAGGGACGCGAAGACGACGGTGTTGTCCTCGTACGAGCGCTCCGAGAAGTCGAAGGTGCCGCCGCAGGTGATCAGCCGCAGGCCGGCGTGGTCGATGTCGCCGTACACCTTCTGGGTCGGAAACTGCTTCTTCGAATAGAGCGCCACCTCGTCGACCCGGAACACCGCGACCTTGGCGTCCGCGCGGGTGACCCGGATCTGGTCGCCCGGCTTGAGCTTGCCGAGCTTGTAGAACACCGCGGGACCGTACTTCGCCGTGTCGACGTGACCGAGGATGATCGCCGGACCGAGCTGGCCGGGGGTCGGTGAGTTCCGATACCAGCCGGCCGGCGCGTCCTTGGTCAGCGGCGGCACCTGCACCGTGTGGTCCTGGTTGAGACCCAGCTGCATCAACTCGGTGTGTACGTCGATGGCCGCCACGTCCAGCCGGGTCGGCGGCGACTTCGGCAGCGTGGAGACCGACGGACCGGGACTGCTCGGTGCCGCGCTGGTCACCACCGGCGTCGGCGGCGGCGCGGCTTTTGGCTTGGACGTGAAGAAACCGGTCAGCGCGACGGTCACCAGCAGCGCTCCGGCGGTCGCCAGGCCGATGACCAGCAGGTTGCCGAGCGCTGACTTCTTCCGCGGGGGACGTTCGTGTCGGCCAGGCACCCGGACAGCCTAGATGGCCGCTGTTGCAGGATAGGAGAGTGACCGGAACTCTAGTGCTGCTCCGCCATGGCGAGAGCGAATGGAACGCCAAGAACCTGTTCACCGGGTGGGTCGACGTCGACCTCACCGAGAAGGGCCGGGCGGAGGCGCAGCGCGGCGCGCAGCTGCTGGCCGAGGCCGAGCTGCTGCCGGACATCGTGCACACGTCGGTGTTGCGCCGTGCCATCCGTACGGCCGAGATCGCGCTGCACGGCTGCGACCGGTTCTGGGTGGACGTACGCCGGTCGTGGCGGCTCAACGAGCGGCATTACGGCGCACTGCAGGGCAAGGACAAGAAGCAGACGCTGGAGGAGTTCGGCGAGGAGCAGTTCATGCTCTGGCGCCGCTCGTACGACACGCCACCTCCGCCGCTGGACCGGGACGACGAGTATTCGCAGTTCGCCGACCCGCGTTATGCCGCGTTGCCGCCGGAGGCCCGGCCGGACACCGAGTGTCTGAAGGACGTGCTGGGTCGCGCGCTGCCGTACTGGTATGACGCGATCGTCCCCGACCTGCGGGCCGGCCGTACGACGCTGGTCGCCGCGCACGGCAACTCGCTGCGCGCGCTCGTGAAGCACCTCGACGGCATCTCCGACGAGGACATCGCCGGCCTGAACATCCCCACCGGCATCCCGCTCGCCTACGAGCTGGACGACGACCTGCGGCCGGTGACCACCGGCGGCCGCTACCTCGACCCGGAGGCGGCGAAGGCCTCGATCGAGGCCGTCAAGAACCAGGGCCGCAAGTAGGTCGCATGGCCACCATGCGTGCGTCCAACGCACGCATGGTGGCCATGCGTGCGGTCACGGCATCCGGCTGACGCGGCGACGGCGGCGGACCGGAAAGCCGTGCGGCTGGCCGAAACCGTCCAGCAGGATGTCGGCCCCCGGCATCGACGGCAGCTCGCCGCGGTGCATCGGATCCACGTCGCCGGCCGGCCGCGCCGGACCGTAGCCGCCGTGCATGTGCAGCCGCTCCGGCGTGGCGACGTCGATGCTGGTCAGCCGGTGCCACTCCAGCCGCCGGCGCAGATAGCTGACCGCCATCGCGATGACAGTGGACAGGCCGACCAGGACCATGGCCATGAGTACGCCGGTCAGCACGTACACGAGGAGCAGGTCGATAGGCATGCCGGTCTCCGAGTCCGCCGTGCCTCGGAGATTACCCGCGTACGGGCCGGTCCAGACGCTCACACCCGAATCGTTACCTGGAGCCCCAGGTCTCGGTGCTCTCCTGCTGGCTCGGGTCGGCAGGTGAGGAAGGGTTGGCCTCCTCCTCCGCGAGTGCGGCCCGTTTGGCCTCTTCTTCCTGCGCGCGCAGCTGTTCGTCCTCTTCACGGCTCATGCCGGACACACTAGAGCCAGTTTCGAAGTCCCGCGCGGCGATGGCCGAGCCCAAACGACTCTCAGCCACGTGGGACTCCGAAACGGACCCTAACCGCCCGTCGCGCCGGACTGGCCCTGCGCACGCAGGTGTCCGGACATGATCTGAATGTCCTTCGCGGTGCCGGGCGCGTACGCGTCGTCGTTGTCCGGGTCGCCGGCCGGCTCGGCCTCGCCGTAACGGCCGTCGTAGGCCTTCATCCGCTCGGCGCGTTCCTCGTCGGTCATGTCCCCGCCTTTCCCCGTCGTTGTCGGTAAAGCGGAGCGTACGCCGGTTTCCGGCTGCCGGTGGTGTGATGATCCAGACGGCAACCAATCAGCGCGCTGAAGGCTCTGGCATCTCTCCGGTCACCAGGTAGATGACCCGGCGGGCGACCGACACGGCGTGGTCGGCGAACCGCTCGTAGAACCGGCCGAGCAGGGTGATGTCGATGGCCGGCTCGATGCCGTGGTCCCAGCCGGAGAGCAGGATCGTGAACAGCTTGCGGTGCAGCGCGTCCATCCGGTCGTCGTCCTGCTCGAGCTCGGTGGCCAGCTCGACGTCACGGCCGTCGATCACCGCGCCGGCCTTGTCGATGACCCGCTGCGCCACCTCACCCATCTCACGGATGACCGCGTGCAGCTCCGGCGGCACGGCGCAGTCCGGGTAGCGCATCCGCGCGATCTTGGCGATGTGCTGCGCCAGGTCGCCCATCCGCTCCAGGTCGGCGACCATCCGCAGGCCGGTGACGATCTGCCGCAGGTCGATGGCGACCGGCTGCTGGCGGGCCAGCAGCTCGTACGCGCGGTCCTCGGTCTCGCGATAGAGCCGGTCGATCTCGGCGTCGGCGGCGATGACCTCCTCGGCCAGTGTCAGGTCGGCGGTGAGCAGCGCCGTGGTGGCCTTGGACATCGCACAGCTGACCAGCTTGGTCATATCGACCAGGACACTCCCGATCCTGGCGAGTTCGTCATGAAATGTATTGCGCATCGTGAGTTGTCCGATTCACCCGGCGAGATTGTCCACCAACCTTAGCCGCGCGTGCCGGCCGCGACCGTGAACATCCCAGGTGCGCCGGTGAACGCCGGCCGACCGTTCGGTGAACTCTGCCGTGCGCCGCCGCAGCGCTGATCACGTCCGCTGGTGTGCGCCGGTTCGCACCGTACGATTTCCCCTGTGGACGCCGCGTTAATCCTGGTAGCCGGCGCCGGTGGCATTGTCGTCGGAGCGCTGGCCGTGCTGCTGGTGGTGCTGTTCCAGCGTCGCCGAGCCGAGACGCCGTCCGGCTCGCGGCCGACGCCGGCCACGGTCGCGCAGGCCGACCTGGCGCGGCGCAGCCTGCAGCTGATGCAGGTCGGTGTCGTCGTACTCGACGCCGACGACCAGGTGGTGCTGTCCAACCAGGCCGCGCGCCGGATGGGGGTCGTACGCGACAACCGCGTGACCCACGGCGCGCTGCGTACGCTCGCGCGCCAGGTGCGGCGTGCGGCCGACGGCGGGGACGTACGCAGGGACACCGAGCTTGACCTGCCGCGCGGTCGCGGTGCCGAGCCGCTGGCCGTACGCGTGCGGGTCGCGCAGGTCGGCTTCGGCGACCACGTCGTGCTGCAGATCGAGGACATCACCGAGGCGCACCGCGTGCAGAAGGTGCGCCGCGACTTCGTCGCCAACGTCTCGCACGAGCTGAAGACGCCGGTCGGCGCGCTGCAGCTGCTGGCCGAGGCCGTACTGGACGCCACCGACGACCCGGAGGCGGTCACCCGGTTCGCCGAGCGGATGACCCGCGAGGCGTCCCGGCTGGGCACGCTGATCCAGGAGATCATCGACCTGTCCCGGCTGCAGGGTGCCGACCCGCTGCCGGAGCCCAAGCCGGTCTACGTCGACCACGTGGTGTCCGAGGTGCTGGACCGCACCCGCACCGGTGCGCAGTCGCAGGACATCGCGGTGGTGTCGGGTGGCGAGAGCGGCCTGGTCGTACGCGGCGACGAGGCGCAGCTGATCACCGCGGTCGCCAACCTGGTCGACAACGCGATCAACTACAGCCCCGACCACACCCGTGTCGCAATCGGGACCCGATTTCGCGACGGACTGGTCGAGATCAGCGTGAGCGACCAGGGGATCGGCATCGGCGAGTCCGACCTGGACCGCATCTTCGAACGGTTCTACCGGGCCGACCCGGCCCGGTCCCGGGCCACCGGCGGCACCGGGCTGGGGCTGGCGATCGTCAAGCACATCGCCACCAACCACGGCGGCAGCGTCGACGTGTGGAGCGTGGAAGGCTCCGGCTCCACCTTCACGCTGCGCCTGCCCAGCGGCGCCACCGACCCCGAGACCGAACCCGAACCCCGCGCCGACGCGGCGCAGGGTGCGGGAAAGCTCGCATCGAAAGGACGCGCGTGACCCGAGTACTGGTGGTAGAGGACGAGGAATCCTTCTCCGACGCCCTGTCGTACATGCTCCGCAAGGAGGGCTTCGAGGTGGCGGTGGCCGCCACCGGGCCCGACGCGCTGACCGAGTTCGACCACAGCGGCGCCGACTTCGTGCTGCTCGACCTGATGCTGCCGGGCCTGTCCGGCACCGAGGTCTGCCGGCAGATCCGCGCCAAGTCCAACGTGCCGATCATCATGGTGACCGCGCGCGACTCGGAGATCGACAAGGTGGTCGGCCTGGAGATCGGCGCCGACGACTACGTCACCAAGCCGTACTCGCCGCGCGAACTCGTCGCCCGCATCCGCGCCGTGCTGCGGCGGCGGTCCGAGCCGGAGGAGCTGAAACCGGCCGCTCTGGAGGCCGGCCCCGTCCGGATGGACGTGGACCGGCACACGGTGTCGGTCGACGGCGACGCGGTTTCGTTGCCGCTCAAGGAGTTTGAGCTGCTGGAGATGCTGCTGCGCAACGCCGGCCGGGTGCTGACCCGCGGCCAGCTCATCGACCGCATCTGGGGCGCGGACTACGTCGGCGACACCAAGACGCTGGACGTACACGTCAAACGCCTGCGCGCCAAGATCGAGCCGGAGCCCGGCAACCCCAAGTTCCTGGTGACCGTACGCGGACTGGGCTACAAGTTCGAGCCGTAAATACCCGCTACGGCGCGAAACTGTCGTACCCCGGTGGCAATTTCGGCCCCCACCCAGATCGGGTGGGGGGCGGGTTCGCGTGGTTACTTATATAAATACGAAAAGTTGATCTTCGGTCGCCGCGCCGGCGATGCAGGTAGGGTGGCCCCGCGGCCATCCGGCGCGTGAAAGGCGTCCATGCACGCATCCCAGCGCGCGGCGGTCAGGCGTGGGTCACAGGTCAGCGGCGGCGACGGTCGCCGGATGCGGCGCCGCCTGGCCCTGCTTCTCGCGCAGCGCACACAGCTCGGCCAGCCGGCGATAGGCCTTCTTGCCGATCAACGCCGTCAGCTCTGGCCCGTACGACACGTAGACCGGATCGGCGCCGATGTGCGCCTCCGGCGACGACGTGCACCACCAGTTGAGGTCGTGGCCGCCGGGCCCCCAGCCGCGCCGATCGTACTCGGCCAGCGTGGTGACCAGCACCTGCGTCTCGTCCTGCCGGGTGACCCAGTCCTGGATCCGGCGGATCGGCAGCTGCCAGCACACGTCCGGCTTGGTCTCCAGCGGATGCAGCCCCTCGGCCAGCGCCAGCGCGTGCAGCGCACAGCCGGAGCCACCGGGAAATCCCTCGCGGTTGTGGAAAATGCACGCGCCGTCGACGCGCGCGGTCCGCCGCGACAGCGCCTCCGGCTCGTTGTCGTCGATGGTGTCCATCTCGGTCCAGTTCTCGAACCCGCGGACATGGTTCTGCCAGGTCTGCTTGGTGAGCCGCTTGACATGGCCCTTGACCCGTTTTTCGTCGTCCTTGTCAGTGAAGAACGCGCCGTGCGCGCAGCAGCCGACCTCGGCGTTGCCTTCGACGATGCCGTGGCAGCCGGAGCCGAACACGCACGTCCACCTGGACAGCAGCCAGGTCAGGTCGGCGCGTACGACGTGCTCGTCGTTGGCCGGATCGGTGAACTCGATCCACTCGCGGTCGAAGTCGAGGGACACCTCGCGGTCGCGCGGTTGCGGATCGGGGAGAAAGACGACGGAATGCGACTTGGCCACCAATTGAGAGTACGCGCGTTCGCGCTGGTCGTTCCCGCCGGAGCCGGTGTCCGCGACAGGCCGTGCCGCGGTGGTTTACCGCCGCGGTTCGTCCGGATTACCGTGACTAGGCCCGTTTTCTTGTGAGATGGGGATGCCATGCGTCGTACCAGCATTGCCGCAGTGACCGCGTTCGCGCTGGTCGCCTCGGGTCTGACCGCACCGGCCGCGGCCACGCCGGCGTCGATCCGCGGGTTCACCGCGGAGCACGCCGCCGCCGAGCGAGCCGCGGAAGCGGCGTACAAACCGGTCCCGTCGACCTCGGTCGCGCGCGACCTGGACGCCTTTCTGGCCGGCAAAACCGGGCTCGTCGGCTCGGCTGGCGACTGGCGCCGGGTCCAGTACGTCGCCGACCAGCTCCGCTCGTACGGCCTGCAGCCGAAGATCACCACCTACTATCCCTATCTCTCGGTGCCGAAGCGGATCACCGTCACGATGACCGCGCCGACCCGCCAGGTGTTGCCCAACAAGGAAAACTGCCGGCCGGTGGAAACCGACTGCGACAACGTGGTGGTCGGCTACAACGCGCTGTCGCCGGCCGGCCACGTCTCGGCGCCGGTCGTCTACGTCAACTACGGCACGGTCGCCGACTACGAGGCGCTGGAAAAGGCTGGCGTCAGCGTCAAAGGAAAGATCGCGCTGGCTCGCTATGGCGCGGTTTTCCGTGGCGTGAAGACAAATCTCGCCGCTGAGCACGGCGCCATCGGAGTGATCATCTATTCCGATCCCAAGGACGACGGCAACTCCAAAGGCGCCGTCTATCCGGACGGACCGTGGCGTGCGCCGGACGGCATCCAGCGCGGTTCGGTGCAGCAACTTTGGCAATATGGCGGCGATCCGCTGACGCCCAGCTATCCGGCCACCAAGGACGCGCCGCGGATCGACCCCAAGGACTCCAACATCGCCAAGATCCCGACCGTGCCGATCTCGTACGGCTCGGCCGAGCCGCTGCTGCGCAACCTCGGTGGCGCGGCCGTGCCGAAGTCATGGCAGGGCGGCCTGCCGTTCACCTACCACTTCGGTCCAGGTGGCACGGTCGCGGATCTCAACCTCGACATCGACTACAAGATCACCCCGATCTGGGACGTGACCGCGACGATCCCCGGCCGCACCTATCGCGACCAGGTCGTCTACGTCGGCGCGCACCGGGACACCTGGACCTACGGTTCGGACGACAACCTGTCCGGCACCGAGACCGTCCTGCAGATCGGCCGCGGCCTCGGGCGACTGCTGAAGACCGGCTGGCGGCCGGAGCGGACCGTCACGCTGGCGACCTGGGACGGCGAGGAGTACGGCCTGTTCGGCTCGACCGAATACGCCGAGCAACAGGGCGCGCGACTGGCCAACGCGGTCGCGTACGTCAACATGGACGGCGCCGCCGGCAAGGATTTCGGCGCGGCTGGCGTGCCGTCGCTGGACAACATCGTCTATGACACGACCAGGGAAATCGGCTGGCCGGGGACCGGGAAGTCGATCTACCAGGACTGGTCGGCCAAGAACGGTGGGAAAACTCCGCCGGTCGGCCGGCTCGGCAGCGGATCGGACTACACGGCGTTCTTCGATCGCTATGGCGTGCCGTCGGTGGACATCGGCGCCAGCACCGACTCGGGGGACTACCACTGTTCCTGCGACAACTTCTACATGGAGGACCGGTTCATCGATCCTGGCTGGAAATACCACGTGGCGCTGGCGCAGGAGGTCGGTGTCGTCACCATGCGGCTGGCCAACGCCGACGTGCCACCGCTGGACTATGCCTCGTACGCGGCCGAGGTGGTCACCTATCTGACCGCGTTCCAGAAGCAGGAAACGCAGGCGTACGGCCGGGACGTGCTCGGCCTCGACCGGGACATCGCCGCGGCACGGGCGTGGCAGGCGGCGGCCACGAAGATCCAGGCGCGGATCGACAGGCAGCTCGCCGTCGGCGGCTCACCGGCCAGTTTCGCCGTACTGACCCGGTTGCTGGTCGCCTCCGAACACCAGCTGCTGGCCGCGCGGGGACTGCCGCGGCGGCCGTGGTTCCGGCATCAGGTGTACGCGCCGGGGATCAACGCCGGCTATGGCACCCAGAAGCTGCCGGGGATCAACGACGCGCTGTTCGAATACCACAACGTGGCGCAGGCCAGGACGTACGAGTCGTCGCTTTATGGCAGTTTGCGCGGAGCGGCAGCGGTGCTCGGCGCCGTGACGTAACGTTTCCGGCATGCGGCTCGGTGTCCTCGACGTCGGATCGAACACGGTCCACCTGCTGGTCGTCGACGCACATCGGGGTGCGCGGCCGGCTCCGGCGTACTCGGAGAAGTCCGTCCTGCGGCTCGCCGAGCACATCGACGACGACCTCAACCTGTCGGCTGCGGGCGAGGAGGCGCTCACCGAGGTGATCGCCTCCGCCGTCAAGGCGTCGAAGCGGCTCAACTGCGACGACCTGATGGCCTTCGCGACCTCGGCCGTACGCGACGCGCACAACGGCGACAAGGTGCTGGCGCGGATCCAGAAAGCGACCGGTGTCGACCTGAAGGTGCTGGACGGACCGGCCGAGGCGCGGCTGACCTTCCTGGCGGCGCGCCGCTGGTTCGGCTGGTCGGCCGGCCGGCTGCTCTGTCTGGACATCGGCGGCGGTTCGCTGGAGGTGGCCACCGGCATCGACGAGGAGCCGGACGTGGCGCTGTCGCTGCCGCTCGGTGCCGGCCGGCTGACCCGCGAGCGACTGCACGGCGACCCGCCCAGCAAGGCGCAGGTCACCGCGCTGCGTACGCACGTCGACGAGGAGCTCAAGACCGCGGTCAAGGCGCTGGCCGACCGCGAACCGGCCGACCGTGTGGTGGCCTCGTCCAAGACGTTCCGGTCGCTGGCCCGGCTGGCCGGCGCGGCGCCGAGCGCGGACGGGCCGTACGCGGCGCGGTCGCTGACCTCGGTGGGGCTGCGGCAGATCGTCGCGTTCATCTCGCGGATGTCCTCGGCCGACCTGGCCGAGCTCGACGGTGTGAGCGCGGCGCGCGCCCATCAGTTGCTGGCCGGCGCGGTGGTCGCGGAGGCGGCGATGAACGCGTTCAAGGCGGACCGGCTCGACATCTGCCCGTGGGCCCTGCGCGAGGGTGTCATCCTGCGCCGGCTGGACTGGCTGGATGGGAACTAAGTGACGGTTTGGCCCGATGCGATCGGGCTGACCTGGGCGTTCACCGTACGTACGCGCAATTATCACGGACACTTGTCCTGGCCGGCCGGTACGTAAAAATATGCGCGCGGCGCCCGGGTCGTACGCTGGAGTGTGTGAGCATGCCCATGGAGCTCGACGAACACAGCGTGCGGGTGCCTGGTGCGGCCGTCGGACTGTCCAGCGTGTCGGTCTATCCCGAGTCCACCGCTGCGACCTTCGAGATCGCGTCGTCGCTCGGCTATGACGGCGTCGAGATCATGGTGCTGACCGACCCGGTGAGCCAGGACGCCGACGCGCTCGGCACCCTCGCCGACCACTACGGCTCGCCCGTACTGGCGATCCACGCGCCCTGCCTGTTCATCACGCAGCGTGTGTGGAGCACCGACCCGTGGGAGCGGCTGCGCCGGTCGATCGACGCCGCCGAGCGGCTGGGCGCGCCGACCGTCGTGCTGCACCCGCCGTTTCGCTGGCAGCGCGACTACATCAACGGCTTCGAGGACGGCGTACGCCGGCTGCAGGAGACGACCGACGTGACGCTGGCCGTCGAGAACATGTATCCGCTGCGTGCGCGCGGTCGCGAGTTCTCGCCGTACGCGCCGACCTGGGACGTGACGCAGCTGGCGGTGGAGAAGTTCTGCCTGGACACCTCACACACCGCCGTGTCGCGCTCCGACCCGCTGGAGATGGCCGACCGGATGGGGGACGGCCTCAGGCACATCCACCTCGGCGACGGCACCGGCCTCGGCCACGACGAGCACATGCTGCCGGGGCGCGGCAACCAGCCGTGCGGTCCGCTGCTGGAGAAACTGGCCGGCAACGGCTTCACCGGCGCGGTGGTCGTCGAGGTGAGCACCCGGTCGGCTGGCAGCCGCGAACGCCGCGAGTCGGACCTCGCCGAGGCCCTGGCCTTCGCCCGCCTCCACCTGGCCGCCCCAGCCGCCGCCCGCGCCTGACTACCCGCTACGGCGCGAAACTGTCGTACCCCCCTGCCAATCTGGGCCCCCACCCAGATCGGGTGGGGGGTGGGTTCGCGTGGCTTCTTACATACATAGAGTTGATCTTGGTCGCATGGCCACCATGCGTGCATCCAACGCAAGCATGGTGGCCATGCGTGCATCGAGCGGCCCCGGGATGCACGCATGGTGGCCATGCGGACCCTCGACGCACGCAAGGTGGCCTTGCGTGCATCCCGGCGCGCGCGAGGTAGCCGGCGCGTCCTGAGCCTCAGGTGGCCTGCGCGCGTTTGCGCGCGCGGTGCGCGGCTACGTGAGCACGCGTCGCGCAGCGATCGGAGCAGAAGCGCCGTGACGCGTTGGTCGACGTGTCGAGATATACGTTGTCGCAGCCTTTTCCACTGCACAGGCCGAAACGCGACGCCCCCCACTTGGTGAAGGCGACGGCCAACCCCCAGACCGCGCCGGCGCCGTACTCGGCGCCGATGCCGGCGCCGTGGCCGGTCACGTGCAGATGCCACCGCCGCGAGTCGTGGCCGGAAATCCGCGGCCGCATCGGATGCGCCTCCAGCAGCGCGTTGAGCGCGTCGACGGCGCCGACCTCGTCGTTGCCGGCGGCGATCTCGAAGACCTCGCGCAGGCCGCTCTTCACCGCGCTCAGCTCCGACACGTCCTGGCGGCGCAGCTTGTCGTGCCACCACGGCCGGTCGGCGAGCAGCGTACGGAGATCGTCGACGCTCGACATCGGCGCGTTGGCGAGCGCGACCCCCTGTTGCGCGTAAGCATCCGCATCCACTTGTGCACCTTACACCGATCGATCTAGGGTAAGGATCAGATTGACAGTTCACTCATTACATGGAGGTACGGATGGCAGTCGACTACGCGGCCTGGCAGGCGAGCTGGGACGCGCAGCAGACCGTGTTCATGCCGGACCGCGAGGAGCGGTTCGCGGCCATGCTCGACGCCGTCGAGGCGGTCACCGCCGGCCGTCCGCCGCGCGTGCTCGACCTCGCCGGCGGCACCGGGTCGATCAGTCTGCGGCTGCTGGTCCGCCGGCCGGACGCGCGTACGGTCGTCCTCGACGCCGACCGATCACTGCTCACGTTGGCTCGCGGCAGCCTCGACGAGCGTGCCGAGGTGGTGGCCGCCAACCTCGGTACGCCACGGTGGCGCGAGCAGCTGCCGCACGAGGGCTTCGACGCCGTACTCACCGCCACAGCGCTGCACTGGATCGCTCCGGACCGGCTGCGGGCGCTCTACGGTGAGATCCGCGCCGTGCTGCGCGACGGTGGCGTGTTCATCAACGCCGACCACATGAAGGACGACGGCCTGCCGACGCTCAACGCGGCGCTGGATCGGCTGGAGAAGCAGCGCCAGGAAGCCGCTTACGCGGGCGGCGCCGAGACCTGGCCGGGTTGGTGGGAGCGGTTCGGCGCCGAGCCCGCGGTGGCCGACCTGGTACGCGAACGCAACGAGCTGTTCGGCGGCGACCACGCGGAGAGCCACCTGCCGCCGGTCAGCTGGCACCTCAACGCCCTGCAGGCGGCCGGTTTCGCCGAGACCGGCCTGATCTGGCGCGGCCACCTGGATGCCGCCTTCGCCGCTCTGCGCTGAGTTGGCCGCCATGCGGACATCGCTGGCTGGGCGGATACGCTCGTCAGCATGATGCGTTCGGCAATCCTGGCTGCGGCGCGCAGCCCGCAGTTGGAGCAGCTGGTCAGCGCGGCGCCGGTCAGCCGGTCGGTGGTGCGCCGCTTCGTCGCCGGCACCACGACCGGCGAGGCGATCGAGACGACCCGGGAGCTCGTCCACGACGGCCTCGCGGTCACCCTCGACTTCCTCGGTGAGGACACCGAGGACGCGGCGCAGGCGAAGGCGGCGACCGCCGCGTACGTGGAGGTGCTCGGTGCGCTGGCGGCGGCCAGCCTGACGCCGCCGGCCGAGGTCAGCGTCAAGCTCACCGCGCTCGGCCTGCTGCTCGACGAGAAGCTGGCCACCGACAACGTGCTGGCGATCTGCCGAGCCGCCGACGCCGCCGGCACCACGGTGACGGTCGACATGGAGGACCACACCACCACCGACCGGACGCTGGAGATCGTCCGGCGCGTACGCAAGGACCACCCGGACACCGGTGTCGTGCTCCAGGCATATCTGCACCGCACCGAGTCCGACTGCCGGGAGCTGGCGGCCGCCGGCTCGCGCGTACGGCTGTGCAAAGGTGCCTACAACGAGCCTGAGGACGTGGCCTTTCAGACCGACCTGGAGGTGAGCCGGTCGTACGTGCGCTGCGCCAACGTCCTCCTGGCCGGCGGCGGCTATCCGATGTTCGCCACCCATGACCCGCGGCTGGTCGCGATCGTCGAGGACCGCGTGCGTTGGCACGACCGCGATGTCGCCAGCTTCGAGTTCCAGATGCTCTACGGCGTACGGCCGATGGAGCAGCGCCGGCTCGCCGAGCTCGGCTATGCCGTGCGGGTGTACGTGCCCTATGGCACGCAGTGGTATGGCTACCTGATGCGGCGGCTGGCCGAGCGGCCGGCCAACACCGCGCTGTTCCTGCGCGCTCTGGTCGGTCGAAAGTGACCGACCGGCTCGGCATCATCGGCGCCGGAAAGATCGGTGAGTCGCTGCTGGCGGGGTTGTTGCGCTCCGGCGTGAGCGCCGACGACGTGGTGGTCGTCGAGAAGTTCCAGGAGCGCGCGGAATATCTCTACAAGCAGTACGGCGTGCGCGACCTGGGGATCGAGGAGGCGGCCGCGTTCGCGCGGGTGCTGTTGATCGCGGTCAAGCCGCAGGACATCGGTGACCTGCTCGCGAAGATGGCGCCGGCGATCACGCCGCGGCACCTGATCGTGACCGTCGCCGCCGGCATCCCCACCTCGTACGTGGAGCGGCAGCTCGGCGACGGCGTGCCGGTCGTGCGCGTCATGCCCAACACTCCGGCGCTGGTCGACCAGGCGATGAGCGTCGTCGCGGCCGGCGCGCACGCGGGGCCCGACGACCTGGACGCCGCCGAGCGGTTGCTCGCGCCGGTCGGCAAGGTGCGGCGGCTGCCGGAGAGCCAGCTGGACGCCGTGACGGCGTTGTCCGGCTCGGGTCCGGCGTACTTCTTCTACCTGGTCGAAGCGATGATCGACGCCGGCATCCTGCTCGGTCTGCCGCGCGCGATCGCCGCCGACCTGATCGTGCAGACCGCCCTCGGCGCGGCGGTGATGCTGCGCGACTCCGGCGAGCATCCCGTCCAGCTGCGGGAGGGCGTCACGTCGCCGGGCGGCACCACGATCATGGCGATCAAGGAGCTGGAGAAGCACGGCGTACGCGCCGCGCTGATCGAGGCGATCGAGGCGGCGCGTGACCGGTCGGTGGAGCTGGGGAAGCTCTACGACTGACGCCGGCCGAGCCGGATCGCCGACACCAGGAAGAAGACGCCGCCGAGCACGGCATATCCGGCCAGCCCGGTCAGTGACGGGTCCGGGCGGGCCGCCTGCAGGATGAAGGCCGCCCCGGCCAGTGTGGAGATCGCGCCGCTGACGATCATCGGCCACTGGCCGCCGAGCGTACGGCGTGCGACGCCGACGACGAGCTGGACGAGGCCGGCGGCGATGGCCCAGGCACCCCAGACGCGCAGGACCGTCGGGATGCCGGACGACGCCGCGAGCGGCAGGCTGAGGCCGGCGAGGACGCTGACGGCCATGTTGACGTACAGCCAGGCCGGTGCCTTCGCCTTGCCCGACCTGGCGTCGAGTACGGCGGCGACCACGTCGAACGCCGGATAAAGCACGAGGAGCGCGACGGCCAGTGGACTGAGCGTCGAGGCCACCGCGACCGTCGCGCCGGCCCAGAGGATCGCGAAAGCAAACCGGGCGATGTACAACCGCCGTAGTGACGGCGCTATGTCCGATTGAGCAGCGGCAACACTCACGTTGGGTCCTTTACGTACGATAAAATGAGTAGAACGTTCGGTCTCGCTCTACCCTCCCATCGCTGCCCGCGCACGTCAAGACCGAACGTTCTACTCTGTACCGTGGAGATGCGACGGAAGGCTGGTGAACAGAGTGTCCAAAGCGCGATCGCAGCTGCTCAGTACGGCGAGCCGGCTGTTCTACGCGGAAGGGCTGCACGCGGTCGGCATCGACCGGATCGTCGCCGAGGCGCGTGGCACGCGCGCCACCCTCTATCGGCATTTCCCCAGCAAGGACGACCTGGTCGTCGCCTACCTGACCGAGGCGGACCAGGCCATTCGCCGGCAGATCGAGCAGGCCAGTGCCTCGGCCTCCACCGCGGCCGACGCTGTCCTGGCCGTCGCCGGGTCGATCGCCGACGGCATCCGGTCCGACGGCTTCCGCGGGTGCGCTTTTCTCAACGCCGCGGCCGAATATCCGGATCCGGCGCATCCGGTGCACCAGGCGGTCCTGCGCCATCGGCAGTGGTTCCTCGACACCGTCACCGACCTGCTGGCCGGCACCGGGGAGACCGAGCCGGGGCCGGCGGCCCGGCATTTCGTCATGCTGAGAGACGGTGCGATGACTGCCGGATGCCTCGGTGACCCGGCGCCGGTCTGTGAGACCTTCCTGCGCGGCGTCGAAGGGATCCTGAGCTACCGCCAGGCGTCCGTCGTCGAGTGAGCCGCCGGGTCAGCGGCGTGGTCGCGGCCGGCGGAGCAGGCGTGGCATGCCCTCGGTCGGTACGCGCAGCAAGAGGCCGCGGGCCTGCAGGTCGAGGCGGACCAGCGTGGTGCACCAGCCGACCGACACTGTCGCGTACGCCTGTGCCGGCACGCGCCGTGCGACCTCGGTCCGCAGCGACGCGGTGAGCAGGCCGCTGCCGTTGGTCGGCACGGCGTCCAGGATGGCCGCGCGGGTCAGGTCGTACAGTCGCCGGTCGAGCATCGGCGCCGACTTGGCGGGGTCGGGGTGGAGGCACTGGACGGCACCGTCCAGGTCCTCGGGCTCGGCCGGATGGCGCATCTGTCCCCCCAAAGTTTTCCGTCGACCATTACTAGCAGTACGTCCCCGCGTACGCAACGCGCACAAGTATTCTCATCTGCGCAAACGCGTGTCATGCCGGGGTTGGCCGATGCTGTGTGATAGAGGCCGGCCTCGGCCGGTTGGCCGGAGAGGGATCGCGCGAGTCACACTGGTAACGCTACTGTGCTTCAAGCACGTGTGTGTCGGACGCGCCGGAGGGGAAGCCGGCGCGCGACGCGTGCGGGAAAGACGGTGTCTCATGCCTGGGAAAGACAAGGGTTTGGCGGAGGTCACGTTCCTCACCGTCGCCGAGGTGGCGACGTTGATGCGCGTCTCCAAGATGACGGTGTACCGGCTGGTGCACTCCGGCGAGCTGACCGCGGTCCGGGTCGGCCGTTCCTTCCGTGTGCCGGAGAACGCCGTGCACGAGTACCTGAAGGACGCGTTCACCGACACCGCGTGAGGCAGGACCGGCCCGCCAGCCGTCCGTACGCATTGATATCCTCGGACGGTTGTCAGTGTTGGGTGCGATCCGACAGTTGAACTTTCGAGAGGCTACGCATGGGCTCGGTTATCAAGAAGCGCCGCAAGCGGATGGCGAAGAAGAAGCACCGCAAGCTGCTCAAGAAGACCCGAGTTCAGCGGCGTAACAAGAAGTAAGGGACCCGGTCCCGTCCGGCCGGTGTGCGACCTCGCGCACCGGCCGTTGTCGTACGCTGACACATGGTGATCATGGACGCAACGAGGCCGACATACCCCGTCTACCGGAGCGCAACCCCTGGCCTCGTAGGATCGGACCATCCCGTCCGGAGGAGGCCGCATGCCCCGAGTGGTCCTCGTCACCGGAGTCAGCAGGCCACTGGGCAGCCGGTTCGCCGCGCGGCTGGCCGCCGACGACAACATCGACCGGGTCATCGGCGTCGACACCGCTCCGCCGCGAGGTGACCTGCTCGGCACGCTCGGCCGCACCGAGTTCGTCCGCGCCGACCTCCGCAACCCGTTGATCGCGAAGGTGATCAGCGCCGCCAACGTCGACACCGTCGTCCATCTCAACCTGCTGACCAGCTCGGACGGCGTCGGCGGCCGCGCGGCGATGAAGGAGATCAACGTCATCGGCGCGATGCAGTTGCTCGCCGCCTGCCAGAAGGCGGCCAGCCTGCGCCGCTTCGTGGTGAAGTCGACGACCGAGGTGTACGGCTCGTCGCCGCGCGATCCGGCGTACTTCACCGAGAGCGCCGAGGCCAAGTCGCCGCCGGCCAGCGGGGTCGGCCGGGACGCGCTGGACGTGGAGCAGTATGTGCGCGGGTTCGCGCGCCGCCGGCCGGACGTGAAGGTCGCCATCCTGCGCTTCGCCGAGTTGCTCGGCCCCGGCATCGAGACCACCTTCACCCGTTATCTGAGCCGGCCGGTGACACCGACCGTGCTCGGTTTCGACCCGCGGATCCAGTTCGTCCACGTCGCCGACGTGCTCGCGGCGCTGGACAAGGTGACCAAGAGCGAGCACCACGGGTCGTACAACATCGCCGGCGACGGTGTCCTGCTGCTGTCCCAGGCGCTGCGGCGCGCCGGCCGCGTGCCGGTGCCGCTGCCGTCTGCGGCGGCCTCGGTGCTCGGCAGTGGCCTGCGCCGGCTCGGCACCGCCGAGCTGTCGACGGACCAGGTGCGGTTCCTGCAGTACGGACGCGTGGTCGACACGTCGAAGGCGGCACGCGAGCTGGGTTTCCGGGCCCGGTTCTCCACGCCGGAGGCGTTCGACGACTTCGTCCGCGGCCACGACCTGACCGCGCTGGTCGGCTCGGACGTACTCGCCGAGCTGGAGGAGACGGCGCTGTCCTGGCTGCACGCGATGCGAACAGGCAAAGGGGTGGGGGATGCCTGAGGAGTCAGCCAGCCGAAAGGTGATCCCGCTGCCGGCGCGCAGCGCCACTGGTCGCACGTCGGCGTCGACCGGCGAGCCGGCGCGCAAGCCGGGGGTGGGGGACCGGCTGGCCTCGCGCACCGGCAACCGTACGCCGCGCCGCCAGGTGATCCCGACGGTCGAGGAGCTGCGCGCGGTCAGCTCGGAGCCGGCCGACGGCGTGCCGTACAACGGCATCGAGGAGCCGGTCCGCCAGCCGGCCACGCCGGCGCCGATCCCGGAGCCGCGGGTCGAGGCGGATCCGCCGCCGGCGGCCGATGAGCCGGAGGACCGCTTCGAGCGGTTCGTGGCCGGCGCGCTGCGGTTCGCCCGGCGGCGGCTGTCCGGGGAGTATCGGGTCGACGAGTTCGGTTTCGACCCCGACCTGACCGACAACGTGATGGCGCCGCTGGTCCGGCCGCTGTTCGAGAAGTGGTTCCGGGTCGACGTGCACGGCCTGCACAACGTGCCCGACACCGGCGGCGCGCTGCTGGTCGCCAACCACGCCGGCACGATGATGCCGATGGACGCGGCGATGATCATGCTCGCGCTGCTCGACAAGCATCCGGCGCACCGCCACATGCGTACGCTCGCCGCCGACCTGGTCTTCTCCAGTCCGCTGATCGGTGCGCTGGCGCGCAAGGCGGGCGGCACGCTGGCCTGCAACGAGGACGCCGAGCGGCTGCTGGCGGCCGGTGAGCTGGTCGGCGTGTTCCCGGAGGGGTTCAAGGGGATCGGCAAGCCGTTCTCCGAGCGCTACAAGCTGCAGCGGTTTGGCCGCGGCGGCTTCGTGACGGCGGCGCTGCACAGCCGCGTACCGATCATCCCGGTGTCGGTGGTCGGCTCGGAGGAGATCTATCCGAAGCTGGCCGACGTCAAGATCCTGGCGCGGCTTCTTGGTCTGCCGTACTTCCCGCTGACCCCGACCTTCCCGTGGCTCGGGCCGCTCGGCCTGGTGCCGCTGCCGAGCAAGTGGATCATCGAGTTCGGCACGCCGATCCCGACCACCGACCTGCCGGACGCCGCCGACGATCCGATGCTGGTGCTCAACCTCGGCGACCAGGTGCGCGAGACGATCCAGCAGACCCTCTATCGCCTGCTGCTCACCCGCCGCACGGTCTTCGGCTGATTTACCCGCTACGGCGCGAAACTGTCACACCTATCCAGAAAAATTTGCCCCGCCGCGGCCGTGACGCACGCATGGGGGCCATGCGCTCGTTGGACGCAAGCATGGTGGCCATGCGGGCATTCCGTCGCCTCACCCCAGCCGGCGGCGCCTCCGGCGTAGTGCGACCGCGGCGACGGCCGCGCCGGTCAGCAGGCCGGCTCCGGCGATCGCCGGAGCGCCGACCTTGATGGCCTTGCGGCCGGTACGGAAGTCGTAGGTCTTCCAGCCGCGCGCGCGAGCCTCCTCGCGCAGGTCGTGGTCGGGGTTGATGGCGACCGCGCGGCCGACCGCGGTGAGCATCGGCATGTCGTTGTACGAGTCGCTGTATGCCGTGCACCGCGACAGGTCCAGCCCCTCGCGTTCGGCCAGCGCGCGGATGGCCTCCGCCTTGGCCTCGCCGTGCAGCATCTCGCCGAGCAGCCGGCCGGTGTAGCGGCCGTCCTCGACCTCGGACACGGTCCCGAGCGCGCCGGTCAGGTTGAGCCGGTTGGCGATGATCTGTGCCAGCTCGACCGGCGTCGCGGTGACCAGCCAGACCCGCTGGCCGGCGTCCAGATGCAGCCGGGCGAGCGTACGGGTGCCGGACCAGATCCGCTCGGCCATCAGCTCGTCGTAGATCTCCTCGCCATAGCGGACGATCTCCTTGACCTCGCGGCCTTCGACGAACGCCAGCGCGCGGTCGCGGGTGGCGTGCATCTTGTCCTGGCTCTCCTTGCCGCCGACCCGGAAGTGCAGCTGGAACCAGGCCATCTTGGCCAGGTCGCGGGTGGTGAAGAACTTCCGCGCGGCCAGGCCGCGCGCGAAGTGGAAGATCGACGCGCCGACCATCATCGTGTTGTCGCAGTCGAAGAACGCCGCGGCCGTCGGGTCGGACGGCACCACGCCGGCCGCCGCCTTGGACGCCGCGGCGGCGCTGGCGGCGCCGGCGACCACGGTGCGTACGTCGTCGTCGACGTGCCGGTCGGCGACGGCCGGCCCGGTTGCCGCGCGCCGGCGGCGCAGTTTCGGCGTCACGCCCTCACCCTAGCGAGGTCAGGTCGGACCGGCCGCGCAGGCGGGTGGCCGGCCGCCGAGGTCGTCGCTGCCGGCCGGCGCGGCATAGCCGTACGCGCACGCCACCGACCGCCGCAGGTCGCGCGACCGTTGCGCGAGCCGGAGGACCAGCGACCGCGACCGGTCGACCCGTACGGTCTGGTCGAGCGACGCCAGACCGGCGAGCTGGCCGACCACGAAGTCGTCCAGAGCATCCAGCGGCGCGCGGTCGCCACGTGCCAGCGCCGCTGCCGTGAGCACCTTGGCCGCCGCCTTCGTGGACGTGTCGACGCCGGCCAAGCCGGTCGCGACCGCCTCAGCGTCGGCCGTGTCGCGCAGTGCGCGCAGCTTCGCACTCGCCAGCCGCAGCCGTGCTTCGCCGGTGGCCAGCGGCGACATCGGCAGCCGCGCGGCCAGAGACTCGGCCTGCAGCTGGATCGCCGTGGACTGGCTGTCGAGGACCGCGACTCCGGCGCCGGCCAGCACCGCGGCTGCCACCACCGCCACGCCTACGGTGGCACGGTGGCGCACCGGCCGGCGGTGGGTCGCCATCGCGGTCACGGTCGTACGCAGGCTCCGGCGGAAGTCGGCATCGGGGACCAGCGGCACCGGTGGTGCCGCCGAGCGCAGCCGGCGCGCCAGTCGTACGAGCTCATCGTCGGCGGACCCGTCGTCCACACCGGCCGCGAACAGCTCAGCCGGCCGGCGCCGCAACCCCGTCACGTCAGCTCCTCGTCGTCCACCTTCCGGACTGATCAACGCCGGAGCACGGCCGTTGGTGACGGTAAGTTTCGTTTTCAGATGGTTTCTGTGACTGGCTGTAACAGTCAACGGGTCAGGCGAGGTCGCGCAGCAGCCGCGCGAGCGCGCGTACGGCGCGATATTGCAAAGCCTTGACCGCACCGGCGTTCTTCCCCATCGCGGCCGCCGTCTCCTCCACCGACAGGCAGCGCAGGAACCGCAGTGTGACGCATTCGCGCTGCTCGGCGGAGAGCTTGCGGATCGCGGCGACCAGCTCGGCGGCGGTCAGCGCGTCCAGGACCGTACGCTCCGGACCGTCGACCGCCGGCGCGCCGTCGGGGATCTCGGCGGTGGTGATCTCCATCCGATGGCGGCTCGACTTGTAGTGGTCGGCAACCAGGTTGCGCGCGATGGTGATCAGCCAGGCGCCCGGATCGCGGCCACGCCACTGCAGCGCGGAGATCCGCCGCAGCGCACGTACGAACGTCTCGCTGGTGAGGTCCTCGGCCAGCGCCCGGCTGGTCACCCGGTAGGCCACGAACCGGTAGACCTCGTCGACATAGCGGTCGTAGATCAGGCCGAACGCCTCCGCGTCACCGGCCTGCACGCGCTCGACCAGCGCCCACGCGTCGCGCTCCGGGCTCACCGCTGGCCGCGCTCCGGAGGGCAGAGCGCCGATGAACGAGGTCATCGCACCCTCCTCAGCGAGGTCGAAGCCGGCCAGGCCTGATAATACGTGTTCGGCGTCACAACGGGACGCCGTTGTCCACGCACCTGGCCGAAGGGGTGTCGGAGTGAGCGACGAAAGTACGGCCAATCTCGCCGATCTGGTCCGGGTTGCCGCGCATCGCGGTCCGGACGTGCCGGCGCTGTCGTTCGGCGAACGTACGCTCAGCTGGTCGCAGGTCGACGCCGACGTCGACGCCGCGGCGGCCGCGCTGCGCGGACTCGGCCTGGCGGCCGGCGACCGCGTCGCGATCGCGTTGCCCAACGGCCTCGACTTCCCGGTGGCGTATTTCGGCGCGCTGCGCGCCGGCCTGGTCGCGTTGCCGGTGAACCCGTCGTACACGGCTCGCGAGCTGTCCTGGATCCTCGCCGACTCCGGCGCGAAGGCGCTGATCGGCACAGGTGGCGTCCTCGAGACGGCGGCCGAGCTGGAGGCCACGCCGCAGCACCGGATCGCCAACGGCAGGGCCTTCGCCGAGCTGGTCGACAGCGGCCGTGGCCAGCCGGTGCCGGACGGCGGCGGCGACGAGGACCTGGCCGTGCTGATGTACACCTCCGGCACGTCCGGCCGGCCGAAAGGCGCGATGCTCTCGCACCGCGCGCTGCTGGCCAACCTCGACCAGTGCGCGAGCATCCAACCGGCGGTGCTGCAGCCGGACGACGTCGTGCTGCTGGTCGTACCGATGTTCCACATCTTCGGCCTGAACCCGGGGCTCGGCATGGTCGCGCGCACCGGCTGCTCGGCCGTACTGATGGAGCGCTTCGACCCGGTCGGCTCGCTGCAGGCCATCCAGGAGCGCGGCGTGACCAACGTGATCGGCGCGCCGCCGATGTTCCTGGCCTGGTCGCTGCTGCCGGAGCTGGCCGAGTGCTTCGCCGGCGTACGGCTGGCGGTCAGCGGCGCGGCGCCGCTCGACCCGTTGGCGCAGCGGCGGCTGCTCGACGCGACCGGCCAGCACGTCTTCGAAGGCTATGGCCTGACCGAGACGGCTCCGGTGCTGTCGTCGACGTTGATGTGCGAGGTGCCCAAGCCGGGTTCGATCGGTCGCGAGCTGCCGGGGGTCGAGCTGCGGCTGGTCGACGCGGCCGGCCGAGACGTGGTCGATGACGACGACGATGACGAGGAGCTGCTGCCGGGCAGCGACGAGCCGGGCGAGATCGTCGTACGCGGCCGGCACCTGTTTTCCGGCTACTGGCCGGACGGCGCCGGCGGTCCGGACGGCGACGGCTGGTGGGCCACCGGCGACGTGGCGTACCGGGACGACGACGGTGACCTGTTTCTGGTGGACCGGCTGAAGGAGCTGATCCTGGTCTCCGGCTTCAACGTCTATCCGCGCGAGATCGAGGACGTGCTGCTGAGCCACCCCGACATCGAGGAGGCCGCGGTGCTCGGTGTCGACCATCCGTACACCGGCCAGGCGGTGAAGGCGTACGTGGTGATGCGCGACGGCGCGGCGCTGACGGCCGAGGAGGTCGAGGCGTTCTGTGCGCGGTCGCTGGCGCGTTTCAAGTGTCCGACCGCCGTCGACTTCGTCTCGACGCTGCCGCATTCGGCGACCGGCAAGGTGGCCAAGGCGCGGCTGCGCGACAATTGACCCCGTGGATCACGAGGTCACGCTGATGACGCGCGAAGGCTGCCACCTGTGCTCGGACGCCGAGGAGGCGATGGCGCGGGTCGCCGCGCACACCGGCGTACGCTGGCAGGCCGTCGACGTCGACAGCGACGACGAGCTGCGCGCGGAGTACGGCGACCGGGTGCCGGTGGTGCTGCTGGACGGCAAGGAGCACGGCTTCTGGCGTGTCGAGGAGGAGCGCCTGATCCGCGACCTCACCCGCTGAGGTCCTGCGCCCGCGTGGCCCGCGTTGGCCGGGCCGCATGGCCACCATGCGTGCGTTGGTCTTGAGTTTTGACGTCTGGGTTGGTGACTGGTTCCGCGCCACTGGGCGCCCGACGGCTGGGCCCCCCGGCTGGCCTACCCGCTCCCAGAGCTGCCCATCCTGGTCATCGTCGGGCAGCGCAGCGACCGGGTGATGTCCTTCCGGCCATCGGCTGCGCGGACCGGCTCGGAAGGTGTCATGGCGTCCCGGTAGGTGGCGAAAGGGTCCACTACATGGGATCCACAGACGCGTGTAACGCTAAATGTCTGTCTCGTGAGGTTTGCTGGAGGGATGAATGTCGAGTTACTGGCGCTAGATGCACGAAACACGGCTTTCACGCCTGCGTGACCGCCAGCCCCGTGGTGGGTGTGGCTGCTGAGGCGAGTAATGCTGTTGTGGCTGCTTACCGGGCCGGGCTCAATATCCGGCGGTGCCAATTGCCCGGGTTTGATATCTTGTTAACCAAGTATTATCCGGTCAGGTCATCTCACCTGCATGGTTGGCCACAGCAGTCACACCAGCACCGCCCTAGCCGCCGCTGGATGCTCACAGACTCCCGCCCAGGTCCGACGCGCGTTTGCCTACCTCCGGCCCAAAATCACTCTCCCAGTCAGGGCACCAAACCACTCGACCCGACCAGGCCGCCCACCAGGATCACCCAACACCCGACGCACTCCACTCAACAACCGCAAAACAGACACAGCCCCAAACACCGCCAGAGCCAAACAGGTCAAAACTCAAGTTGGTCGCACGCAAGGCCACCATGCGTGCGTCCGGCGGCGCCACGACGGCGGGTCCGGCGCGAAACTGTCGTACCCTCCCCGAAAAATTGCCCCCACCCAGTGGTCGGGTGGGGGGTGGGTCGAGAGGCACACCCACGAACATTTTCGAGCCAGGTGAAAGGCCTCAAACCCACCCCCCACCCGTGACTGGGTGGGGGCCATTCCAGCACCTGCGTACGACAGTTTCGGGGCGCAGGTGGTGATCGTGAGCATTCGCAACGGTGCGAAACTGTCACACCTCGGTGCGAGCATCGCGGGTATGGGGACGACGATCAGTGGGTTCGACGGTCGGCTCGTCGGCGACGTTCGGGTGGCGGTCGGCGGCGCCGGGCCGCCGGTGTTGTTGCTGCACGGGTTTCCGCAGACGCATCTGGCCTGGCGTGAGTTGGCGCCGTTGTTGGCCGGTGAGCGTACGGTGGTCTGCGCCGACCTGCCTGGATACGGCGGTTCGGCGGCGACCGGTGACGGGTCGAAGCGGGCGATGGCCGATGTTCTGGTGCGTGCCATGGACCAGCTCGGACACGAGACGTTCGCGGTGGTCGGCCACGACCGCGGTGCGTTGGTCGCGTTTCGGCTCAGCCTCGACCATCCGGAGAGGGTCACGCATCTCGCCGTTCTCGACGTCATCCCACAGGCCGACATGTGGAGCGCGTTGCACGGCGTCGGCACGGTTTTCGCCGCGCATCTGCCGTTTCTCGCTCAGCCGGCGGACTTTCCCGAGCGGCTCATCGCCGCCGACCCTGACCTGTTTTTCGGCCATTTCCTCGACATCTGGCAGCAAAGCGAGCTGCCGCCGGACGTACGCGCGGAATATCTGCGCGCCAGCGGGAAATCCATCGCGGCGATCTGCGCCGACTACCGAGCCGGCGCGTTCGTCGATCCGCGGCATGACGAGCAGGATCGCGGAAAGCGGCTGGCGATGCCGGTGCTGGCCGGCTGGCAGGACCCCGGCGACCTGCCGCTTCCCTTTGATCCGGCGGAAATTTGGCGCCGGTGGGCGGTCGACCTGCGGACGGCCACCTACCCCTGCGGCCATTTCATCGCCGAGGACCAGCCGAAGGCCCTCCACGACGATCTCGCCAGCCTGCTGGCCGCCTAGAGCCGCGCCAACGCGTACGCCGCCATGGCGTGCCGCATGAACTCGGCGAAACCCGGCCGGACCGCGTCGAGCTGCTCCGCGAACCGCGGATCGTCGGCGTAAACGTCACCGAGACCGGCGTACGACTCCTGGTTGGGCGTCCAGAAGTTGAGCAACCACCGATAGTGCGCGTCGACCGCCTCGATGACGCGCGGGTCGTCGGCGGCGATCCCGGCGTCCATCAGCGCGGCGATCCGCTCGTTGGTGTCGCCGTAGGTGGCCTGGACCTCCTGCCACTTCTCCTTCGACCACCGCATCACCTCACGGTTGGCCGTGGCGACCGCGGGTCCCCACCGCCGCTCGGCCTCCTCTGCCAGCTCGCGTGCCTTCGCCGAGTGTGGGTCGAAGCCGTGCCACATCTGCTCGGCTGCCATGTCCTCACCTCCTTCCAGTTTCCGGATGGTCTGCTCGACCGTGCGCGCCACCTCGCCGAGCCGCTCGCGCTCCGCCTGCAACCAGCCGTAATGCCGGCGCAGCGCGGCCAGCTCGTCGTCCTCACCGTCGAGGATCCGGCCGATCGAGTCGAGGTCCAGACCCAGCTCGCGCAACAGCAGGACGTGCTGCAGCCGCAACAACTGTTCCTGCTCGTAGTAGCGATATCCGTTGGTGCCGACGCGCGCGGGTCGCAGCAGGCCGATGCTGTCGTAGTGCCGCAGCGTCCGCGATGTCACACGGGACATCCGCGCCACCTCGGCGATCGACCAGCTCATCACGCGCTCCTCGGCCGGCCGGACTTTCCGGCCCCACGAGTACGGTAGATGTTGACGTCACGTCAACCTCAAGCCGCGCGTGACCCGCGCCACGACGCCGCAACGCCTCGTTACCGGCATCCGGCGCCGGTAACGAGGCGTTGCGGTCGATCAGGCCGGTTGGTGAACGGCGGCCGCACCGAGCCAGCGGGTCAGCGCAGCGGTCAGCGTCGACGCGTCGAAGGCCACGCCCGGGGCGAGCGCCCACGCGACGTAACCGTCCGGCCGTACGAGCACCGCCGCGAGGTCCGGCAGCTCGTCGGTGGTGGCCCTGACGACCCGCACCGAGGGCCAGCCGGCGGCCGCGGCGCGTACGTCCGCCGAGTCGGCCAGGTCGAGCAACACCGCCTGGCCGTCCTGGCAGAAGTCGGCAAACCGTACGTGTGATCCGTCGACGGTCAGCGCGATGTCGAAGAAGAAGCGACCGGCGCGCGAGTGGTCGTCGCCTACGTCATAGCGGATGCCGAATCCGCCGACCATCTCCAGCAGGTACTGGTTGACATCGTCGAGGTCCATCAGCTCGATGAACAGGTCGCGCAGCGCCGTCGTGTGGTCGCCAGGCGCCATCAGCGCGATCTGTGCGCGCGTGTTGGCGAGCACGCGGAGCGCCACCGGATGCCGCTCGGCCGTGTACGTGTCGAGCAGGTCGTCGCCGGCCTGTCCGCGTACGACCGCGGCCAGCTTCCAGCCGAGGTTGAGCGCGTCGCCGAGACCGAGCGTCAGGCCCTGGCCGCCGAACGGCGAGTGGACGTGCGCCGCGTCGCCGGCCAGCAACACGCGATTGTTGCGATAGCTGCTCGCGGCGCGAGCGTTGTCGGTGAACCGGGTGGCCGAGATGATCTCCTTGACGGTCACGTCGGTGCCGCTGACGTGCCGCAGGCTCGCCTGCAGCTCCTCGACGGTCACCGCGCCGTCGCGGTCGGCCGGCGGCCCGTCGAACTCGACCGTCAGCACGCGCTCCGGCATCGGCCCATAGACCAGCATGCCGGTCGGCGTACGGTTCCAGCCGCGCGGAAGCTTCTCCGGGTCGGCAAGCACCGCGAGCGCCTGATGACCGGTGATCGCCGGGTCGGTGCCGGGGAAGTCAAAGCCGGTGAGCTTGCGTACGGTGCTGCGGCCGCCGTCGCAACCGACCAGATAGCCGGCACGCAGCTCGTACGCGCCGTCCGGCCCGTCGACCGTGACCGTCACGCCGTCGTCGTCCTGCACCAGACCGGTCAGATTGTGACCGCGGCGCAACTCCACGCCGAGCGCGACGGCACGCTCGACCAGGGCGGCCTCCAGCAGTGGCTGCGGCACCATGATCAGCGGCGGCGAGCCGCTTTCCGGGATGCCGACGTTTGCCAGCCGCGACCCGTCGAGCTTGAAAACGCCGGCGAAATGGCCCATCGGCGCCTTGCCGGCGAACTTCCGCATCGCTGCCTCGGCCTCGGCGTCGCTCATGTCCTCATCGTCGCCGCTGAACATTCGCAGCATCTGCTTGATGCTGGTCAGCTGAGCGGCGGCGAGCTGGTCGCGCAGGCCGCGGCGGACCAGTGCCTCGCCGGTGATCGCGTGCAGGGCTCCGGCCTTGATCGTCTGGTCGGGCTCGGTGAGCCGCTCGATTACGACCGGTGCCAGGCCGTTGAGCCGCAGTTCTATGGCCAGCAGCAGTCCGACCGGACCGCCGCCGGAGATGACGACATCGAATGACATCGGGGTTCCTCTCTCTATGTGGTGAGTCAATCTTGTACTGAGTATAAGTTCATTGTCTATAGTGTGACGGCATGGAGGCGCAACTGGGTCGGCGGGAACAGCGAAAGCGCGAGACGCGCCAGCACATCGCCGACTCCGCCATGGCGTTGTTCGTGGTCAACGGCTTCGACAACGTCACGGTGACAGAGATCGCCGAGCACGCCGGTGTGTCCCGGATGACCGTCTTCAACTACTTTCCGCGTAAGGAGGACATCTTCTTCGACCGCATCGAAGACGGCTATGAGCTGAGCACGAGAGCTATCCGTGACCGGCGGCCCGGCGAGTCGATCGCCGCGGCCGCGCGCCGGCTGATCACCGAGTTGGCCGAGGCGCGGCATCCGCTGACCGGCCTGATCCCCGGCGGTCCGCATTTCTGGAACCTGGTCTCGGCGAGTCCGGCGCTGAAAGCGCGCGTACGCGAGGCGGCCGACGAATGGCAGAGCCTGCTCGCGCGGCTCATCGCCGAGGAGACCGGCGCTGCCGACGACGACCCGGCACCGCTGATCCTTGCCGCCGAGCTGGTCGCCATGTATCGGCTGCTGCACCGCGCGGCGATCCGCTGGATCCGTTCCGGTCGTACGGTCGACGAGGTCGCGCCGGATTACCTGCGCCTCATCGACCGAGCGTTCGACGCGATCGAGTCCGGCATCGGGCCGTACGGAGTTGTGACCTGAAACTTTTCCCGTTCGCCTCGGCGCGTACACAGCTGTCGCATAGGTTTCCGAGGGATACCTGTACGCGACGAGGCGAGAGGTGGCGCGGTGGTCGGTCTGCGGCGGCTGTTTGGCCGGCACGAGGAGTTCGTGCGGCAGGTCGTCCGGTTCTCCGCGATCGGCATCGTTTCCACCGGTTTCACCGCGTTCACCTATTCGGTCCTGCGGATCTGGTGGCCGATCGTGGTGGCCAACCTGGCCGCGCAGATCCTCACGACGGCGTTGAACACCGAGGCCAACCGGCGGTGGACGTTCCTGTCCGAGGCGCGCCGGCCGATCACCTCGTACGGCCGCGCGCAGCTCGGCGGCGCGATCATTTTCGCGCTCTACTTCGGTTTCACGTCGTCGGCTTTGTTGCTGCTGCGGCTTTTCGTTCCGTCGCCGACGCCGCTGGACGACGTGCTGGTCATGCTGTTGTCGTCGCTGGTCGCCACCATCGGCCGGTTTTTCCTGCTGCGACTGTGGACCTTCGCGCACCAGGATCGGTAATTTCGGTGCATGCTCGCGTGGATCGTGGACCAACCCGGTGCCGGCTCGCTGCGGCGCGTCGATCGGCAGCCGCCGGAGCCAGAGGCGAACGAGGTTCGCATACGCGTCGAGGCGTGCGGTGTGTGCCGCACGGATCTGCACCTGGCCGACGGCGACCTGCCGCCGCGCCGGCCGCGGACCGTGCCGGGACACGAGGTCGTCGGCATTGTCGACGCGGTCGGCGCGGCGGCGCGGCGGTTCGCGATCGGTGACCGGATCGGCATCGCCTGGTTGCGCGGCACCTGCGGAGCCTGCCGGTTTTGCCGTACTGGGCGAGAAAACCTGTGCCGGTCGGCGGTTTTCACCGGCTGGGACGCCGATGGCGGCTATGCCGAGGCGGCGGTCGTCGACGAGGCGTACGCGTATCGCATTCCGGCGGAGTTGCCGGCGATGCGGGCGGCGCCATTGCTGTGCGCCGGAATCGTCGGTTATCGCGCGTACCGGCGCGCGCTGCTGCCGCCTGGCGGACGGCTCGGCATCTACGGTTTTGGTGCCTCCGCTCATCTTGTCGCGCAGTTGGCGGTCGTCGAAGGCGCGCGCGTACACGTGCTGACGCGGTCGTCATCGGCGCGGCGGCTGGCGTTGTCGCTCGGCGCGGCCTCGGCCGGGCCCGCCGAGGACGGACCGCCGGAGCCGTTGGACTCCGCGGTGATTTTCGCGCCAGCGGGGGAGTTGGTGCCGCTCGCGCTGCGGGCGCTGGACCCCGGCGGGACGGTCGCGATCGCCGGCATTTATCTGACCGACATTCCATCGCTGAACTATGAAGCCGAGTTATTCGAGGAAAAGCAGGTCAGGAGTGTCACCGCCAACACGCGGGCGGATGGCGAGGAGTTTCTGCGGCTGGCGGCGGCGGTCGGGGTGGCGCCGACGGTGGACGTACGGCCGCTGGCTGCCGCCGATGTCGCGCTGGCCGACCTGTCCGCCGGCCGCGTGACCGGCGCCGCGGTCCTGGTGCCGTAGTCGGCCGCTGGACGTACGCCGCGGCCGCCCGCAGGCCGGTGGCCGCATGGCCCCCATGCGTGCGTCCGGGGGTCGCATGGCCACCATGCGTGCGTCCGGGGGTCGCATGGCCACCATGCGTGCGTGGCCGCGCGGAGCAAGATCGACTTTGTATGTATGTAAGTTGCCACGCGAACCCACCCCCCGCCCGTTTTGGGTGGGGGCCCAGATTGGCAGGGGGGTACGACAGTTTCGCGCCGTAGCGGGTATTGGGGTCTGTCTCCAGATTCCGCGGCGACAGCCGAGCTCAAGCCTCGACTGGCGGCACGGCGAAACCGCCAGGCGGCGTTTGGATCTCGACTCTCATCCCTCGGAATCTGGAGACAGACCCTAGAAGATCGAGTCCCAGAGCTTCTTCGCGCCGTGGCCGATCGCATCCAGGCCCTTGCCGATCGCGTGGCCGACCGGTGCGACCACGTGGTCGGCGACCGCGTTGCCGACGCCGCCGCCGATGAGGCCGCCGACCACGCCGCCGACGAAACCGCCGACGACCGTACCGACCGGGCCGCCGATGACCGTGCCGATGGCCGCGCCACCCTGCGCGCCGGCCCAGGCGCCGGCGATGGCGCCACCGCCGCCGATGGCGCCACGGGTGGCCGCGCGGCCGACCTTCTCGGTGCCGGACAGGTCCGTACGCCCCGAGTCGCGTGACCACTGGTCGAGTGCGGAGGTGCCGACGGCGAGTACGTTGCCGGCCCGGCCGGCCCACTTCGCGCCGGTGACCCAGGCGCCACGCGTACCGGCCAGGTTTGGCTTGGCGATCCAGTTGTCACCCTTGGCCGGAGCCCAGAAGCCGGCGCTGTTGACCGGGATGAACCGGCCATCCGGTCCACGCGGCGCGAACCGGCCGAACTGCACCTTGGTGAACCAGCTGGTCACCGGGCCGATCGGCCGCATCGACGTGCCGATCCACCACGGCACGGCGAGCATCCCGGCGCCTGGCGTGTAGAAGCCCTTGAGACCGGCCAGCCAGTAGTTCCACGGCGCGAACTCCATGCCTGGCAGCGCGCCGACCCGCTGCGCCTCGGCCACGTTGGCGTCGGTCGGGCCCTGCTTCAGCATCGAGGAGGCCTTGCTGCCGCCGTCGACGATGTAGGAGTTGTACGCGGTCCACCACTTCTGCTTGGCGGCCGCGGTCGCGGTGTTCTTGGCGGTGTTGATCTGGTCGGCGGTCGGTGGCTTGCCGTCCGTACCGGTCGCGCCGTAGTTGGGGCCCTGGCCGTTCAGGCCGCTGGTGATCCGGTCGACCTCGGCGTTGAACTCACGGACCTGGGTGGCCCAGTACTGCGTGACGACCGCACCCCAGGCGAGCGCCGACTGCGCCTGCTGCGAGCTGTTCTGCACCGGAGTCTGCGCCGCCTGCAGCTCCGGCGCGCACATGCCGTTCCAGTTGGCGATCGCCGGCTGGTACGCCGTACGGGTCGCCGTGCCGTTGAGGATCGCCTGCGCCGACGAGCTGATCAGCTGCGTCCCACACGACTCCAGCTGGCCGACATTGGCGGTGTGCTTGTCGAACGGCTGCATCGCGTCACTCCCCGGTGATCGGCCGGTTGAGGACCGAGTTGAGCTGCGTACCCTGCTGCAGCGGCTGGTTGAGCACGTACGTCGACTGGCCGTCCGCGCCGACCACCACGTTCGCCGCGGAGGTCGCGTTGACGCCCTGTGCCTCGGCCTGCTTGGCGATCCCCTTGAGCGTCGGGTTCCACGAGGACAGGTAGCTCTCGAAGGCGCCGCCGACGGTCGAGTCGCCGGCGCCGCTGGCCACCGACCGCAGCGCCGTCTCGGTCCGATGGGCCCAGGAGTCCCAGTCGGAGGAGGTCGCGGCGGTGTTGTTGCCCGCGCCGATCACCGGTTCCGGGTGTACGTCGTAGTACGTCACTTTTGCTCCCAACTGCCGTCAGGGTCCGCACCGGCCATTGAAGCAGAGGTGCGCAAGTCCTCCGGGTGACGAAACTTTCTGACAGTCGGGATGGTGGTCGCGGTAACCGTCGGAGTGCACGCAAGGCCACCATGCTTGCGTTCGACGCACGCATGGTGGCCATGCGTGCGCCAGGACAATCGGATTCCGATTGTCCCGGGGCGTGGCCGCCGCGGCCAAGATCAACTTTCTATGTATGTAAGTTGCCACGCGAACCCACCCCCCACCCGATCTGGGTGGGGGCCCAGATTGGCAGGGGGGTACGACAGTTTCGCGCCGTAGCGGGTAGTTCAGCCGGCGATGTCGGCGACGGCGGCCACCAGGCGGTCGACGTCGGAGATGTCGTTGTACGGCGCGAGGCCGGCGCGTACGCCACCGGTGTCGCCGAGGCCGAGCGCACGCGAGCACTCGATCGCGTAGAAGGTGCCGGCCGGCGCGTTCACGCCGCGCTTGCCCAGCTCGGCGTAGACGACCTGTCCCGGCACGCCGGGCACGGAAAAGAGCAGCGTCGGCGTGCGGCGTGCGGCTCGGCTGTGCATGGTCACCAGACCCGACAACCCCGCTTCCAGCCGCGCGCGCAGCGACTCCTCGTACGCCTCCAACGCCGTCATGCTGGTGACCAGCCGGGAACGCCGGTCGCCGGTGCCGGGGACCAGGCCGGCCAGGAAGTCGACGGCCGCGGTGGTGCCGGCCAGCAGCTCGTACGGCAGCGTGCCGAGCTCGAAGCGTTCCGGCACCTCGTCCGTCGACGGCAGCAGCTTGTCCGGACGCAGCGTCTCGAGCAACGACGGGGCCGCGATCAGCGCTCCGAGATGCGGACCGAGAAACTTGTACGGCGAACACACGTAGAAATCCGCGCCGAGCGCGGCGACATCGACCGGCGCGTGCGGCGTGAGGTGCACACCGTCCACATAGAACAGCGCGCCGGCGTCGTGCACCGCGGCCGCGATCGCCGGCAGGTCCGGTCGCGTACCAACCAGGTTCGACGCACCGGTCACCGCGACCAACCGGGTGCGCGAGGTCAGCGAAGACGTCAGCGTTTTCACCGAAAGTTCCGTGGATTCCGGGTCAGGTGCGACCCATACGAGCGTGGCACCAGCCGCAGATGCGGCTTGGACCCAGGGCCGGACGTTCGCGTCGTGGTCCAGCCGGCTCACCACGATCTCGTCACCGGGTCCCCAGTTTTTCCCCAAAGTACGGGCAAAATCGTACGTCAGCTGGGTCATGCTGCGGCCGAACACGACACCGCGCGGATCGCCGCCGAGCAGGTCGGCGACCGCCTGCCGAGCGTCTTCCACGACCCCGGTGGCGCGTCGCTCGGCCGCGGTCACCGTTCCACGATTGGCGATGCCGGCGGTCAACGTGCCGGCCACCGCCTCGGCGACGACGTCCGGCACCTGCGAGCCGCCGGGACCGTCGAAATGCGCGGCACCCTCGGCCAGCGCGGGAAAATGCTTGCGTACGGCCACCACGTCATATGTCATGCGTCCAACCTAAATCGCCGGCGGCGCGGTCAAAATAGACTGCCTTCACTACCGATCATGTAGCGGGCACGTTAACCTCGGCGAAACACTCGTTAAGGCGGTCCGATGGTCCTGCTGGCCACCGCGCGATGCCGGATGCCGTCCGGCCACAGAGCGGTGCGCGGATGAGCAGCGGCAGCCCGTGGCTCGCCTGGCCGGCCGGCACCGACCCCGACGAGCTTTCCCGCAGTCTGTATGCGGCGCACGAATCCTTTCTGGAGACCGGAAAACCGGTCATCCCGGTCCGTTCGATCGTGCTCGAGTCGTGGCGCCGGTCGATGCGTTCGGGAGTCAACCCGGACGTGAGCGAGCCACCGGTCGACCTGCTCGACGATGATCTGCACGGCTATCGCGAGGCGCATCCGCTGGCCGCGATCATGCCGGTCGTACGCCGCCTGCTGGTCACCGACGCGACCGACAGCGACCTGCTGGTCGCGGTCACCGACGCGTCCGGCCGGATGCTCTGGGTCGAGGGCGCGACCCGCCAGCGGATCCGCGCCGAGAGCATGCGGTTCGTCGAAGGCGCCAGCTGGGGTGAGGCCGACGCCGGCACCAACGCGCCGGGCACCGCGCTCGCCGTCGACCACTCCGTGCAGATCTTCGCCTCCGAGCACTTCAGCCGCCCGGTGCATCCGTGGAGTTGCTCGGCCGCTCCGGTGCACGACCCGCAGACCGGCGCGATCCTCGGCGCCATCGACATCACCGGCGGCGACCAGGTGGCCGCGCCGCACATGCTCACGCTGGTACGAGCGACCGCCGCGGCGGCCGAGGCGGAGCTGCGGCTGCGGCATCTGATGGGGCGCTCGCGGCCACCGGCCCCGCGCACCCGGCCGCCGCGGCTGCCGCACGCCGCCATCGCGCGGCTGGACGTGCTGGGCCGCACGCACGCGACGCTGCATCGCGGCGGCCGCGTCACGTCGCTGTCCGGCCGGCACAGCGAGCTGCTGCTGCTCCTTGCCACCCACCCGGCCGGCCGCTCCGCCGAGCAACTGGCCGTTGAGCTGCACGAACGCGAGTCCGCGCTGGTGACCGTACGGGCCGAGATGTCCCGGCTGCGCCGGCTGCTCGGCGACGACTTCCTGACCTCCCGGCCCTACCGGATCACCGTGCCGGTCGACACCGACGTGGCCGAGGTCCGCCGCCAGCTCGACCGCGGCGCGCACCGGCTGGCGCTGGAGGTCTACCAGGGCGCCGTGCTGCCGCAGTCGCAGGCGCCAGGCGTGGTGGCGATCCGCGAGGAGCTGCGCCAGCGCCTGCGTACGGCCCTGTTGCGGCACGCCACCGGCGAGGTGCTGCTGCGCTATGCCGAGTCGGCCGACGGACGCACCGACATGGAGATCTGGCGCGCCTGCCTGGCCGCGCTGCCGGTCGGCTCGCCGCGCCGCACGCAGGTCCAGGCGCACCTGCGCCACCTCGACAGCGCCCTCCGATAGCGCGCACGCAACGGTGTTGCAACCCTCGGCCACCTAGCCTTCCGGGTAGGTGTCGTGTCGCCGTTCCGAGGGGGGTGCGCCATGGTCCTGTTCGCCGCACCCGGCCAGCCGGGTAGCACGCTGACGTACGAGTCGCGCTATGGCAACTGGATCGATGGCGGATACGTACGGTCGACACGCGCCGCCTACTTCGCCGACACCAGTCCGGTCACCGGCCAGGTGTTCACCGAGCTGTGCCGCTCGACGGAGGCCGACGTACGGCTCGCCGTCGCGGCCGCGACCAGCGCCGCGCCGGCCTGGGCCGGCATCGCGCCGGGGGAACGGGCCGGCGTGCTGCACCGCGTCGCCGACCGGATCGAGCAGAACCTGCAGGCGCTGGCGGTCGCCGAGACGTGGGAGACCGGCCGGCCGATCCGCGAGGTGCTGGCCGCCGACCTGCCGATCGCCATCGACCAGTGGCGTTACTGTGCCGGTGCTTTGCGCGCGCAGCAAGGCGGCATTTCGGAAATCGACAGCGCCACCGTCGCGTACCACTTCCGCGAGCCGCTCGGCGTGGTCGGCCTGCGAGCCGGCTCGGAGTTTCCGTTGCTCACCGCCGGTTGGCAGCTCGCGCCGGCGCTGGCCGCCGGCAACACCGTCGTACTCGCCGCGTCGGAGCGGACTCCGGCGTCGATCCATGTTTTGCTCGGTCTGATAGGGGATTTGCTACCGCCGGGCGTCCTCAACGTGCTCAACGGCGTCGCGGCGGACGCGCTGGACACAGTGCCGTTCGCGACGGCGAGCGGACGATGTCCGGCGATCTTCTTCTCCGACGTGCTGCGCTCCGACGACGACTTCCAGGACAAGACGCTGGAAGGCTTCGCGATGTTCGCGCTCAACCAGGAAACCGGTCTTTCCGCGGCGCTGGTGGAAAAGTCAGCGTACGACGAGTTCCTGGAGCTGGCGACCATCCGAACCAAGGCGATCCAGCAGGGGGATCCGCTGGACACCGAGACGATGATCGGCGCATTGCCGAGTGCCGACCACGTGAGCCGCGCTTTGGCGGCGATAGAAGGAAAAGTCGTGGTCGGCGGTGAGCGCGCCGAGCTGGACGGCGCGCTGGCGGGCGGTTTCTACCTGCAGCCGACGGTCATCGCGGCCGGCCGGGACGTACGCCATCTCAAGGCCGGCACTGTCGGTCCGGTCGTCACGGTCGCCGCCTTCGACCAGCCGGACGACGCCGTACGGTTGGCCAACAGCTGTTTTTCCGGCTCCGGTGCGGCGGTGTGGACGCGCGACGTCGACCGTGCCTACCGGACCGGCCGGCGGATCGCCGCCGAGCGGGTCTGGACCAACTGCTATCACCGCTATCCGGCACATGCCGCGCTGAGCGGCCGACACTCCTACGGCGGCGACGGGCGCGCGCAGGTTTTGGAGCGATACCAGCGATCCAAGGACCTGCTGGTCAGCTACGATCCGCGCCCGGTCGGCATCTTCTAGGTCTCGACGGAGCCGTCGCGTATCGTCGGAATGCGCCGGGTCCGGCCGTCGACTTCGGCCGTCGTGAGATAGCTGGCGAAAACGGCGAAGGCGAAATCCTCGGTGACGTTCGCCGGCAGCGTGGCGCGCAAAGCGAGCCAGTCGTCGCAGCTCGCGATCGCGTCTGTCGATGCGGTGAGGCGCATCAGCCGGTCGGCGGCGTTTTTTCGATCCAGCGCGTGCCAATCCAGTGCCGCGTCCGGCGATGGCACCGCGACCGACGCGCCACGCGTCGCCTCATCGATCAGTGCGGCGCGGCTGGCGGACGGCAGCAACACGCCGAGCTCGCGGACGAGGTCGGCCGGTTCGTCAGGTGAATGGACGAAATTCAGGTAAGCGTTGTACGCACCGAGTTCGGCGCGCAGCTCTCCCGGCCTGCGTCTGGCCGGTTTCGACGGTCCTTTCTGTGCGGCCAGCGCCGCGGTCGCGCCGGCCTTCGCGTGCCGGACCACTAGCAGAAGAGCGGGACAGGCACGGAAAAGCAGGTCGACCACCTCGCGATGCTGGCGGCTGACCGCATTCCAGTGATAGCGCCAAAGTCCGCGCAGAACGTGCCGGCAGTACGGCACGTCCCGCACGGCCGCCACCAGCCAGCCGCGAGCGCGCAGCCAGGACAGGATGGCCGGAAGCCGGCCGGTGAGCAGGGCCTCCGGTTTGACCAGAAGAAACGAGTGGTGCTCGCAGAATTCACGCAACCGAGCCGGCGCCAGCGCGTCCCGGAAATCGTCCCAGCACTCGAGATAATACGTGTCGTCGTCGAAGAGCTCTCTTTTCCGTTCCATGGTTGTTGTCCAGCCGGGGACGTCCGGCTCTGCGACGACGGTTGTCACGGGTCTCCGTTCGGTCGGATGCGTACGACCATCATCGCTCCGCAGAGCAAGGGATCAGATGACCCCACTTTCGCGCAGTTGCATACGGATCTCCTCATAGCGCTCGATGGTGAGCCGGCTCCTGGCCACGTCGTCGACGGTCTGGTCCTTGCGGCCGAGTCCGAACTGGACCGCACCGGTCTCCGGATTCGTTGTCAGCGCACGACTTTTCTCCGCCGGTCCGCGTACGATCAGCGACACCGTGCCGGAGCGCGTGAGCGTCGCGTGCACGACGGTGTGGTGAATGGTGTAGGAGTCGCCGGCGCGCAACGTGGAGCTGAACCGCTCGGCGAAGGCCGCCGCCGGATGGCCAGGGTCGCCGTCCGGAGACACCAGGTCATAGAGAACGTGCTCGTATCCGCCGCGCAGCAACGAAGTGGTGAAGGACCATCGGTGGTCGTGCGGTGTCGCCACCTCGATCTGGGACCAGACGTGCAGCCGGATGCGGAAGTTGCGGTCCGGTGCGTCGTGCAGCACCAGTTTGTCGAACAGACGGTGATGTTCGCTCATGTCCCACAGGTCGCGTTGCGCGCGTACGCGGTTGACAAGCGTCGCCAGGGCTTCCTTGTCGGCGGCCAGCGCGTTGAGAAACTCGGAATTGCGCAGGTGCGCTTTGTTCAGGTCGCTCCAGTCGACCGTGTAACCCGCAAGCTCGGAGAGCACGGTTCCTCCATGATTTCTTCGCGATGAGATTGAGTTCGTCAGCGATCCGGCATGACCGTTGTCACGAGATTTGCTCTCGATGACAACGATCGCCGCGGCGTCCTGGCAAGTGCGAGCCGTCGCACCTAACCACAGTCGCCGTCACCGATCAACGGACAACCGCGATTATCCGGCTCAGACGGCCAGAAGAGGACCGAGAGGACCGGTCAAGATGAAATTCTCGTGAAGCCTTGACACAGCCCGCTATGGTCGGTCGCGTTGCTTGTGGCGGCGCTGCGCGCGGCCACACATATTCATGACATCGCCACACCCGCATTCTCGTTCGCTGTGAATAGGGGAAATAGTGCCTGTTGTAGAAGTGCGCCTGCGGCTGGAGGTCAGCCCCGCGGCCGCGTGGGACGCCGTCTGTGATGTGGAAAGTTATCCGGCGTACATGGAAAACGTACGGTCGGTGAAGATCACCGATGACACCAAGCGGTCCAACCGGATCAGCGCCTGGTCGGTTTTCCTGAAAGGCTCGATCCTGGAATGGACCGAGTCCGACCAGATCGACGACGAGCGGCGGCGAATCGATTTCCAGCAGGTCGACGGCGACCTGGAACATTTCGCCGGCTATTGGCAGGTCATCGAGGCGGACGGCCCGGACAGCTGCGAGGTCGTGCTGTACGTGGACTTCGAGATCGGCATTCCGCTGCTTGCCGACATGCTCAACCCGGTGGCCAAGACCGCGTTGGAAGACAACTCCACCAAGATGTTGCGGGGGCTCGAGCAGCGAGCGAGCGCGGTCTAGCGGCGATGACCATCATCGAACGGCTCGACACCGCGACAGTGCCGGCCGCGGTTTCGTTGTGCGTCAACGATCTCGGCTTTTGTTATCGCGGTGCCGCCGACGACGTGCTGACCGGCGTCGGGTTCGATCTGACCGCCGGCGAGGTGCTGGGAATTCTCGGTCCGAACGGCTCCGGGAAAAGCACGTTGCTCAAGGCTTTGCTCGACGCGCAAAGCGGCGTACGGACCGGTCGCGTCACCACGTCGGTCCACGGTGACGCCGTTGAGCTGCCGCGAGTCGTCGGCTTCGCCAGCCAGCACATCGCGCTCTACCAGCAGCTGACCGTATGGGAAAACCTGCGCCATTCGGCGCGGGTTTCGGTGCCATGGCGACAGGTCGGCGACGCGGTCGACCGGACCATCGCGGAGTTCGGCCTGGAGCAGGTGATCCGCGTGCCGGTGGAGAAGCTGTCCGGCGGCTGGCAGCGGCTCGCGCACATCGCCGCGAGTTTCGTTCACTCGCCGCCGATCCGGCTGCTGGACGAGCCGACCGCGGCACTGGACTTCGAGGCGCGTGGCCGCCTGGTGGAGCTGATCGGGCAGTGGCGCCGGCAGCGGATGGCGATGATCGTCACCTCGCACTATCCGGAGGACATCGAGGAAACCTGCACGCACGCCGTGGTCCTACGCGGCGGCACGATCGTCCGGCGGGGGACGCTGGCCGCGCTGCTCGGTGGACTCGACGCGGAGCTCGTCCTGGAGGTCGACGTCGCAGGCGTACCGGCGACCGTACGCGCTCCGGCGCCGGTCACCGCCGCCGACCTTTCGACGGTGGTGGCGTCTTTGGTACGCGACAAGGAGATCTCCGCGGCGCGGCTGACGGCGGCGCGGTTGACCAGGAAGACGTTGCGGCAGCTGATGGTGTCCGATCCGGAGCTGAGGGGGTTGCTCGATGACGACCAGTCCGGGCATCCGGCCGGCTGAGCCGCGATTCTGGTCGGTGGTCAGCGCGTTCGCGGTCAGCGACAGCCGCATCCTGTGGCGGATGCGAACGCCGCTCGCATTCATGTTCGCGGTGCCGGCGGTGCTCTCGCTGAGCCTCGGACCGGCCGTGTCCGGTGGCGGCGGTGCGGCCGCCGGAGGCCGGTCGATGATCGGCATCGCGGTGCTCTTCAGCCTGATGACGGTCAACTACGTCGGCCTGGCATTGTTTCGTGAGTTCACCAACAACACCTGGATCCGGCAGGCGGTCAGCCAGCCGGCCAAACTCGCCTTCCTGGTGGGAAAAGTCCTGCCGGTGGCCGGTGCCGGGATGATTCAGTTGACGGTTTTCGGGGCCATCGCGTTCATCGCGTACGGCACGCCGCTGCACGGCTCGGTCCTGCAGCTGCTGGTGGTGGCCGTCGCGCTGGTCGCGGTCGGCTGCGCGATCGGTGCACTGCTCTACATCGTGACGCGTACGACCTCGACTTTCCAAAGCCTCGCGTACATCGTGCTGATCACCACCGGCTGTGTCGGCGGCAGTGTCGTGCCGGACAGCCAGCTGCCGCCGTTCTCGCGTTTCCTCGGCCTGGCCACGCCGCAGCACTGGGCTCTGCGCGCGTTGGACGAGAGCACCTCCGGCGGCGGCTCGTGGGGTCCGACTTTGCAAGCCGTGGCGATCATCGCCGCGATGACCCTGGTCTGCGGTGTGCTGGCGTGGCGCGCCCTGGACTATCGCAACGCCAAGTCCGCGCAGTCCTAGTTTGTCATTAGTCAGGAGTTTCACATGCTCTCGTCGGAGAGACAGGAATATCTGGACGCGTTCCTGCGTCCGCACGACTGCACCGCCGACGATCTCGTCAGGCAGGTCGACGACAGCTTCGGCGCACCGAAGGCGATCGTGGCGGCCGGCTCGGTCCTGCAGGGATTCGGCAACAGTTCCAGCGATCTGGACCTGCACGTCGTGGTGGACGACGGCCGGGTGACCGACTTTCCGGTCGGGTCGTACGACCTCGGGATAGCGGTCGACGTCAACTATGTTGGCCAGAGCTGGATAACCGAGGCGGCCGTCTCACTGGCCGGGGTTTTCCAGCCACCGTGCGACCGCGCCGAGTGGAAGGCGCGATATCGGCGGCTCAACCAGGTCGGCCGGTTCGCGCTCGGACAGGTGCTGACCGGTGAGCCGGCCTGGCGCGACTGGTGTGCTTCGCTGGCCGACGGTTATCCGCGGGCGGCACTGGACTGGTGGCGCGCCGAGACGATCCGCTATCGCACCGCCGCGCAGCTGCTCCAGGCGACCAACCCGCCGCTGGCCGCGCAGCGCTTCTGTGAGGCCGGAATCGCCTGCCTGAACGGAATTGCCGCCGCCGGCGGTGAGCCGTACGTCGGCCAGAAGTGGACCGGACCGAAGCTGGCGCGGATCGGCCGGCCGGACCTCGTCGAGGTTTTCTCCGACCTGCTGGCCGTTCCGTACGAGCCGGGTCAGGTTTCGGACTATCTCAAGAGAACTCGTGCCATTGTCGACGATCTCAGCGCCGGCTGGTCACTGCCGGTCGATCCGGTCGTGGTGCTCTCACCGGCGGCCGGTGTGCAGACGTGGAAGGTGCGCGACCGGCATTTGGTGCACCGGTGGGGACTGCGCGGCATCGAGGTGAGCACGGCCGAGCCGGCGATGTGGATATCCGAGCAGCTCAACTGGCGCGGCCCGGTGTCCGAGCTGCCGCCGTTGGCGGAGCGGCTGGTGGCCGACGGCCTGGTGTGGCTGGCGATCGAGGAGGCGGCGTGAACATCCGTACGGTGACCGAGCCGCGCAGGTGGGCCGCGTTCCACTGTTTCGGCATTTACGAGGTGTTGTTGGAGGTCCAGGCGAGTGTCGAGGACCTCACCGGTGCGCTGGACGCCGGCCAACTGGCGGTGGCGAAGTATGCCGGTCGTACGATCGTCCTGCACACCGCCGGCATCCGGTCGTTGCTGGCCGGCGGTTTTCCGCCGGACAAACCGGATCCGCTGGCCGATCCGTTCGCAGGACTCAGCGAGTCGGAGACCGAAACCGCGTTGCGGCTGGCCAGCGATCTCGCCGCGGCCGAGGACATCGCGTCCGCGCGGATCGCGGCCGACCGGATTTTCGACCACGTCAGGGAACTTGAAACGAGCCTGGGGTTCGACCAGAAACCGGGCTCGGTACGCAGGCCGGAGGGGCTGTTTCCGGCCCTGCGATTGGCACGCGAACTGCTGCCGGTCAACCGCGGCGCACATCTGCCGCTGGCCCTGCCAGGCACCTGGCTGCCGGCGGAGCCGGCCCAGGACGGCGCCTCGCATTCATAGAGAAGACCGCACCACCACCGGAGACAGCTATGCCTGTTGCAGATCCTGAGACCTATCGCGAAATGCTCGACCGGGCCAAGAGCGGCGGCTACGCCTACCCGGCGATCAACGTCACGTCGTCGGAGACACTCAACGCCGCGTTGCGCGGTTTCGCCGAGGCCGGCAGCGACGGAATCATCCAGATCACCGTCGGCTCCGGCGAGTTCTGGTCCGGCGACTCGATACGCGACGCCGTCGGCGGCGCGGTGACCTTCGCCGAATGCGCCCGGTCGGTGGCCAGAAACTATCCGGTCACCGTGGCGTTGCACACCGATCACTGTCCCAAGGAGAAATACGAGGGATTCCTGCTGCCGCTGCTCGCCGAGTCACGCCAGCGGCACGCGGCCGCCGGCGGTCCGCTCTTCCAATCGCACATGTGGGACGGCTCCGCCCTGCCGCTGGAGGAGAACCTGGCGATCTCGGCGCGGTTGCTGGCGCTCGCCGCCGAGGTCGACGCGATCCTGGAGGTGGAGATCGGTGTCGTCGGCGAGGAGAACGCCGGGCTTTCCGGGATAACGGAGGAAAAGCAGCTGTCCACTCCGGAGGACGCTGACCGGGTCGTCGACGTGCTCGGCATGGGTGAGCGCGGTCGCTATCTGCTGGCCGCCTCCTTCGGCAACGTACACGGTGTCTACCGCCCGGGAAACGTCAGCCTACAACCGAAAGTGCTGGAGGTCATCCAGCGCCACATCGCCGAGCGGACCGGCATCGAGTCGCCGTTCGACCTGGTCTTCCACGGCGGGTCGGGATCGGATCCGACCGCGATCGAGGAGGCCGTCTCGTACGGCGTCGTGAAGATGAACATCGACACCGACACGATGTACGCGTTCAGCCGCGCGGTCGCGCATCACGTGCTGAGCAATTATGACAAAGTGTTGCGTGTCGACGGTGAAATGGGGTCGAAGAAGCATTACGACCCGCGTGCTTTCCTGCGCCCGGCGGAAAAGTCGATGGCCAACCGAGTGGCCGCCGCGTGCCGGCAGCTGGGGTCCGCTGGCCGTGGCCTGCTGGCGGCGACCTGGCCGGGACACGTACGTGCTTGACGAGGACATGTCGCAGCTCGCCGACCAGCAGACCTGGCGGACGCTGACCACGCAGCCGGAGAAGTTCCGGATTTTCACCCACGACAGCGCTTTTCGGGAGAGCTGGCGGACCGCGCGGCAGCTGCTCGGTCCGGACGCCGCCTGGTATTTCCAGCGGCTCGCGGTGCTCACCGTCAAACCGGACGGGCTGCTGGCTGGCCGGCTGGCCGAATGCGTGCGTTTCCTGGCCGGTCACGGGCTCGTGCCGGTGCAGGCGATGCGGTTTCGCTACCAACGGCCGATGACCCGCGAACTGTGGCGCTATCAGTGGAACATCGCCACCCTCGACCGGCTCGCGCTGTCCGACCTGCTCCACCAGCGCAGGGATTCGCTCACGCTGGTGCTCGCCGACCGTACGGCCGGGCCGATTCCGGCCAGCTCGCGGCTGGCAACCCTGAAGGGATCGGCATTTCCGGCCGCTCGCGAGGACTGGCACCTGCGTACGGTGCTCGGCGCGCCGAACCGGCTGATGGTGCTGGTGCACTGTCCGGACGAGCCGATCGACATCGTACGCGAGCTGGGGATCGCCTTCGATCCGCCGCGGCTCACCAGGATTTACCAGCAGTGGCCGGACATTCTGGCTGACGGCGTGGAAAACGCGGTGCCGGTGGAGGTGTCGGAGCCGGTCACCGAGACGTACACGCTGAATGCCGGAGAGGCGGCGGCGATCGTACGACGCCGGCTCGCCGCGGCGACCGGTGAGAAAACCGCCGCCGAGCGCGCAAACCTGCGGTTGACCGCGGCCGAGTCCGGTGTGGCGCCGCTGGACTGGCAGGAGTGGCAACGCGAACTGCGGCTGGCCGGTGTCGACACCGCGAGTTGGCCGGTGTTGCTGGTCGCGTCGCAGCACATCCAGCACGACATTCCCGGCGGCACCTGCGTTGTCAGTGGCACCGGCCGGCGGATGTGGATGAACGGCGAGGGCCGGATGCTGCCGCAGCCCGGAAGCGTGCTGGCAGGTGTCCGATGACGGACGCGTTGCGTCAGGTGCGCGCTCATCTGTCGCCGCCACTCGCGCTGGCGGGAAAACTCGCCGGTGGTGGTGCGGTGGAGAAGTCGGCAAGCGGCTGTCGTGTGGAGTTGTCGGACGGCCGGCGACTGCTGGACTTCGGCTCGTACGCGGTGCCGCTGTTGGGGCATCGGCATCCGGAAGTGCTCGCTGCGGTGACGCGGCAGCTCGCAGCGATGCCGGTTTCCACGCGTACGCTGGTGAATCCGATGACGGCGGCGGCAGCGGCGGCGATCGTGGAGTATTTCGATGGCCGGTTGCCGCGCGTCCACTTTGGACTGAATGGTGCGGACGCTGTCGAGGTGGCGGTGAAACTCGCCCGACTGGCGACCGGACACACCAGGGTGGTCGCGGTCGAAGGTGGCTATCACGGAAAGTCACTCGGCGCTCTCGCGCTCACGCACCACGAACATTTCCGGCGAGGCCTGGAAAACGCGCTGTCCGAGGTCTTACATGTGCCGGCCGACGATCCTGACGCGGTCGCGAAGGCACTCGCGGACGGACCCGCCGCGGCACTGGTTTTCGAGCCTGTGCAAGGAGAGAACGGTGTCGTGCCGCTCGATCCGGCGGTGTTGGCGAGTTGGTGCGACGCGGCTCGGAGTGCTGGCACCATGGTGATAGCCGACGAGATCCAGGCCGGCCTGCGCCGTTGTGGTCCTCGGTCGCCGGCGCTGGCCGTCGGCCTGGACGTGGACGCGCTCCTGGTCGGAAAGCCGCTCGGCGGAGCGGTTCTGCCGATGTCCGCCGCGGTGATGAGCGAGCGACTTTTCCGTCCGCTGGCGCGTGATCCGTTCCTGCACACCGCCACTTTCGGTGGCAATCCACTGGGGTGTGCGGTCGTGCCGGTCGTATTGGACCTCATCGAGGCGCATGCGGTGGACGGTGCGCGTATCGAGGTGGAAATGCGTGACGGACTCGCAGCCGTACGGGCAAAGCATCCTGACGCGATCGCCGGCGTACGCGGCCGTGGCCTGCTGTGGGGTGTCGACCTCGCGTCCGCGGCGCTCGCCGGCGAGGTGCTGGTCGAGGTCGCGCAACTCGGCCTGATCGTCTCGCCGTGCCTGAGCCGGCCGGCCACGATCCGGTTGCTGCCACCGATCGTGGCATCCACCGCGGAGGTGGCCGAAGCGCTGGAGCTGTTGGAAAACGCGATCGCACGAGCGAGCGCGACCGTCTCCGGATTGGCTTCGTGATGGACGATTTCTTCGCAGCGGCCGACATTCTGTGGCCGGACGTGACAGCCGACATACCGGCCGAGTTGCTGACGACGATCGCGGCGGCCGCGGCGGCCGCGGATCGCGACGGTCGTCCGTCCACCGCCGGCATCGCCGCCCTCAAGTCGGCCGGCTGGCCGGGTCTGGCCGTGCCGAAGGAGTTTTCCGGTGGTGGCGCTGGGCTCCTGAAATGCTGTGCGGCACAACGAAAACTGGGGATGGTCGACCCAGGTCTGGCGATCGCGGTCAACATGCACCTGTTTTCGGTCGGCCTGATGGTCGAGCACTGGCGCCGGCGCGCCGACACGGCATGGCTGCTGATGGAGGCCATCGCGACGCAGAACCGCCTGCTCGCCTCGGCTTTCGCCGAACCGCAGCTGGGAGGATCGGTCGTCCGGTCCACGTTGCGCGCTCGCCGCGACGGCAAGGGTTGGCGGGTGAGCGGCACCAAGGCGCCGTGTTCGCTGGCCGCCGATGCCGACCTGATCTGCCTGCAGATGCAGAGCGAACCGAGCCTGGACGGTCCGGACGAGTTGCTGGTGGCGATGCTGCCGACGCACGCACCTGGCCTGACCGTACGCGAAACCTGGGACACGCTCGGCATGCGCGGCTCGGCCTCCAACACCATCCTGATCGAGGACTGCTTCGTCCCGGACGACCTGGTTTTCTATCGCGCGCCAGTGGAAACCGAGTTGGACGACGTGGTGGCGGCCGGCGTCGTGTGGTTCAGCCTCACCAGCACGGCCGTCTACATTGGACTCGCCGAGGCGGCGCTGCGTGACGCGCGGCGGCTGCTCGATCGCATGCGGATCCGTCATCTGGACGCCAGCCGCGCCGAACTTCCGAGCTATCAGGCGGTCGTCGGTGACGCGACCGCGGATCTGCTGGCGATCGAATCGGCTTGCGGCGGACTCGCTGCTCGGATGGATACGGGCGCCGATCCGGTGGAGTTGCTGCCGGCGGCGCTGGCGGTGAAACAGCGTGGCGTCGAAGCGATTCCGGCCGCCGTGGAGCGGCTGATGGAGGCCTGCGGCGGTGCCGCGTACGCACGTGCGACCGGACTGGAGCGGTTGTGGCGCGACAGCCAGGCGATCCGCTTCCATCCGCCGACCAGGCCGGCCGTCCGGCAGTTTCTCGGCCGCACCGCGCTCGACCTGCCGGCCGGCCTCGACCTGGACGAAAGCGCACCGGCTTTGGGCAAGTTCGAAAGGAAAAACGGATGACCCGCGAAGAACTTTCCTCGATCGTACGGACGAAGGTCGCCGAGGTGGTTGGCGTCGAGCTCGACGAGATCACCGAGCGGACCGCGCTGGACACCGACTATGGCGTGGACAGCCTGGAACTGCTGGAAATCGGCGCACGCGTGGAGAAGGCGGTGAACGTCCGGATCGGTGTCGGCGACCTGATCAAGGCGGAGACTGTCGGCCACGCCGTCGACCTGCTCGCCGAGCGGCTGCTGGTCGCCGGACCGGCGGCATGACGGCCACCGGCCGGCCGGACCGGCGCCGGGTCGCGGTGACCGGCGCCGGCGTACGCGCACCTGCCGGCGCGGACGTGGAGTCGGTTTTCGCCGCAATGCTCAAAGGTGAGTCGCTGGCCGCGCCGGTGCCGGAGTTGGCGGCTGCGGAACTGCCGGTGACCTTCGCCTGTACGGTGCCCCCGCCACCGGCGATGGACGACTACTTTCCGCCGAGAGAGCAACGGAAAACCGATCGCGCGACACAGCTCGCCGTCGCGGCGGCGCGAGACGCGTACGTCGATGCCGGTCTCACCGAGGTCGATCCGGACCGCGCCGGCGTCAGCGTCGGCAGCGCGATGGGAGGCATTTCTTCCACCGAGGAGGCGGTTCTCTCGTACGGCGCGAGTCCTGGCGACTACCCGGCTTTCACCGTGGCACGGATCATGCCCAACTCACCGGCCGCGCGGATCGCGCTGCAGCTCGGCTTTCGCGGCCCATGCACGACACACGTGACGGCCTGCGCCAGTGGCACGGACGCGATTGGCGCAGCCGCGCAGAAAATCCGGCATGGCGAGCTGGACTGTGCCATCGCGGGCGGCGTGGACACTCCGGTGACCGTCGGCATCATGGCGTCTTTTGGCCGGCTTCGGGCGCTTTCCTCGCGTGTCGACGACCCAGCCGCTGCCTCGCGACCGTTCGACGCTGACCGCGACGGTTTCGTGATGGCTGAAGGCGCCACCTTCCTGGTGCTGGAAGACTGGGATCTGGCGCAGCGGCGCGGCGCGCGTATCTATGGCGAGATCGCTGGATATGCGAGCAACTGCGACGCTTTCCACATCGTCGCGCCGGCGGCCGAAGGTGTGGTCGCGGCGCGATGCATGACGACCGCGATCGCCGACGCCGGCCTCACGCCGGCCGGAGTCGGTCATGTCAACGCGCACGGCACGAGTACGGTTCTCAACGACCGCGCCGAAAGCGCGGCACTGCTACGCGTCTTCGGCTCGGCCGGGCCGCCGGTGACCGCGCCGAAGTCGGTCGTCGGCCACATGATGGGTGGAGCCGGTGCGTACGAGGCGCTGGTCGCGTTGTTGTCCGCGAGCCGTGGCGTCGTGCCACCGGTCGCCAACTTTTCCGCTCCTGGCATCGAAGAGCCGATCGACGTGGTGGCCGGTGAGGCGCGGCTGGTCGGTCCGGCTCCGGCGCTGTCCAATTCTTTCGGCTTCGGTGGCCACAACGCATGTCTCGTCCTGGTGCCGGCTCGATAGATGTCTCCGCGGAAGAGGAAAACAGCGTGAAACGCAGTGTGCTGGTGACCGGTCCGGACGGTGTGGTCGGCAGCGAGGTGATGGCGCGGCTGGCGATCCGGCCGGATCTGGACTGCTACACGGTCAGCAGACGCAGACCGGGACCGCGGCGGATCGGCTGGCACATCGGTCGAGAACCGATGCCGGAGCAACTGCGCCGGCACTGGGACGTGGTCGTTCACCTCGCCGCGTCGACGCGCTGGACGATGACGAAATCCGAGGCGGAGCAGGCAAACATCGCACCGATCGCGGCGATGCTCGACCTGGTCGACGAGCGGACGCATCTTGTGCACGTCTCCACCGCGTACGTCGGCGGCTATCGCACCGACGATGACCTGGTGTCCGATGAGTTCGGCGGTTTTCGCAACGGCTACGAGTGGTCCAAGGCTCAGGGCGAGGAGCTGGTACGGACGCGACATGCCGGCCAGCTCACGGTCATCCGGCCACCGCTGATCCTCGGCCGTCGCGACGACGGTGGCATCAGCCGGTTTTCCGGACCGTACAGCCTGTTGCAGGCGTTGGTGTCCGGCCTGGCCGCGGTCGTGGTCGGAGATCCCGGCGGATACGCCGAAATCGCGCCGGTCGATCAGGTGGCCGAGGCGGTCGTCGCGGCTGTCGACGGCAATTGCCGGCAGCAGATCGAGGTGGTGGCCGGCGGCACGGCCAGCCTGCGGCTGGACGATCTGCTCACGCTTTCACTGGAAACGCTCAACGACTGGCGGGTGGCGCACGGCGTGCCACCGCTGGAACGGCCGCCGATCGTGTCGACCGAGCGCTGGCACCGGTTTTTCCTGCCGCTGGCCGAACAACACCTGTCCGAGGTGCAGCACAGGGCGGTGCAGCTGCTCGGCATGTTCGAAAGCTACACGAGCATGATGGAGCCGTTCGAGCCGACCAACCAGGTGGTGGATCCGGCCGAGGTCCTGCGCCGGTCCGTACGATGGTGGGCTGACAGCAAGCCACGGCTGGCCGCGCGGCTGCCGGAGCCGTGGGCCTTGGTCGCGGCATGACGACCACCGCCGTCATACGAGTGCGTGGTGGTCGTCCGCTGCACGGATCGGTTACGCCACAAGGGGCGAAAGGCACTGCTGTCCTGCTTTTCGCCGCCTCCCTGGCATGCGCGACCGACGTACTGCTCGACCGGGTGCCAGCCATCTCGGACACGGCCGTTTTCGCCGAGCTGGCGACCAAACTCGGCGCCGCTGTCGAACGCGGCGACGACTGGTTGCGGATCAGCGCCACCATTCACAGGTCCACTGTGGACGGTCAGCTCGGCCGAGCGCTGCGTGTCACGCCGTCGCTGGCAGCGGCCGTGCTCGCTCGCACCGGTCAGGTGGAGTTTCCGTTCCCTGGCGGCGATGCCTTCTGCGCGCGACCGATCGATCGCCACCTGGACGCGATGCGTGCGGCTGGTGCGACGGTCGACATTGTCGGCGGCACCGTACGTGCCAGGTTGGCAGGCGGTCGTGTCCGGCCGTTCAAGGCATCGGCCGGCACGCCGTACGGTCCAAGCGTCGGCGCGACCGTCACCGCGCTGGTCCTCGCCGCGTGCGCGTCCGGAACGTCGCTTGTCACGGAAGCCAGTCCAGAGCCGGAAATCGATCGGACGGTGGCATTTCTGCGTGCCGGCGGTGCCCGCGTCGAGCCACGTTTCGACGGCGCGTACGAGCTCACCGGCGGCGGAATCGTCCACGGTTCGCGGCAATGCGTACCAGTTGACCGCATCGAGGCAGGTACGCTCGCGATCGCCGCGTTGGTGACCGGTGGTTCGGTCATCTTGCGATCCTGCGCGGCCGCCGATCTTTCCGCGCCAGTGCGGGACTTCCTGACGACCGCCGGCGGTCGTGTACGTGATGTGCCGGACGGTGTCGAGATCGCCGCGGTCGCCACCGGCATGGCGGTCGACTTGGAGACCGGTCCGCGCGTCGGCTTTCCGACCGACCTGCAGCCAGTCGCGACGGCCGCGCTTTCGGGGCTCGCTGGCCGTTCGACGGTGACCGAGCGGGTCTATCGGAGCAGGGACAGCCACGTCCCGGGTTTACGCGAGTTCGGCGCGGATATTCGCGTCGACGGGCCGGTGGTGACCGTACGCGGACCGCGCGAGCTGATGCCGGCCGCGGTGACCGGCTCCGATGTTCGTTGCGTGACCTCGTATCTGACCGCCGCGTTGACCGCAGACGGAGTGTCGACGGTCGGCGGCCTCGCTCACCTGGACCGCGGTCACGCGGACCTGGTCGGCCAACTCAGCGCGCTCGGCGCCGACGTGGTCCGGACCAACTGATCCAGGAAGGACGGGAAAATGGGGATGCGCGAGCCGATGCCTCATCCAGGTGTGCTGATCGCCTTCTGTGGCATCGACGGATCCGGCAAAAGCACACAGGTGCGGTTGGCGGCGGAATGGCTTGCCGTCAGCGAAAAAGTCACCGTCCTGCGGCCGAACACCGAGTGGTACCGGCGGCAGGATCCGGTCATCCGGTCCTATATGGACGGTTCGATGTCGCCGGAGCAGCGCCACGATATGGTCGCGGAGCTGGCGCTTTTCAGTGCCGCCGACCGCTATCGGCAGACCAGGACCGAGGTGCTGCCACGGCTGGCCGCCGGCGAGATCGTGCTGATGGACCGCTACGTCCACACGTCGTGGACCTGGGCCATCGCCAGAGGACTCGACGACGCCGCCTGGCTGGCCGAGCTGAACAGGTATTTTCCACCGGCTGACCTGACGATGTGCTTCGACGTCGACGTTTCGACCGCACGCCAACGGATCCTGGCCAGAGGTGAGCTGCCGCGCTGGGAGGAGCAGGACACCGAGCGGATGCGACGAGTACGCCAGGCGTTCCTGGACCAGCCGTGGGGGACCAGCGACACCTACCACATCCTGGATGCCGAGCAGCCGGCCGACGATCTCGCGATCATTGTTCGCAAATTGGTTGGCCAGACGCTGCGGAGCCGTGACCATGGTCGGTGAGCCACCGCGTACGGCCGCCGTCATGCTGGTCGACCCGGACGGTCGCGTACTTTTGCAGTTGCGGGACGGCAACGCACCGGTCGGCAGGCACAAATGGGCCGTGCCGGGTGGCGGCGTGGAGCCGGGCGAGCACCCGGAGTCGGCCGCGCGGCGAGAGATCCGCGAGGAGACCGGCATCGAGCTCACCGGGAAACTCGAGCTGTTCTGGTACGGAACGCGCGCATTCAGCCTCGATCACCCGCTGGAGTGGTTCGTCTACTGCGCGCCGACCGCCGTACGCCAGGAGGACGTTGTCGTCGGCGAAGGCGCGGCGATGGTTTTCGTTCCGCCGCAGGACATCCAGGCACTCGACCTGGCCCAGGGTGCTCGGCACTTCCTGACGCTCTTCCTGGCGTCAGCGGCGTACGACCAACTACGGAGGCGATAGCGCGGATGCGGGTTCCCGACTGGTGTTCGGACAGTCCGGAGAAACGCGTCGTGTTCGGCAGCGATCCGTACGTCGTCGAGACCTGGCGAGAGCTGCCGGCCGGCTGGCTGCCTGCGACGACTTTTCTGTTGCTACGACCGGAAGCGATCGTCGCACGCGTCGGGTGCACTGTCCTCGGTCGCGCGCGTTCGGCCGGTTTCACCCCGCTGACGGCCGTGCCGATACGGTTTGACCGGCGGATGGTCAGAGAAATCTGGCGACACGATCTCAACGGCACTCCACCGTCGCGGTTGCGCTTGCTGGATTTTCTCCTCACCGCCGGCGATTGTCTGCTCGTCGTCGTTCGCCATCCGGATGACGCGGCGCGCAGATTGCGGGCGTTGAAAGGTCCGAGCCAGCCGAGAGACCGGCGACCACACCACCTGAGGTCGCTGCCTGGCGTCTCGCAGGTCGGCCCGCTGACGTATGTCCACACGCCGGACGAGCCGATCGACGTCGTACGCGAATTGGGGATATTCCTGGACACCGAGCAACGGCGGCGCGTCTTCGCCGCGACCAGCGACGACGTCGTACGCACACTCACACAACTTGAGAATGCCGTGGAATACCGGGACTTCTCACTGGAGCCTGCCTTGGATCGGATCAGGCCGTACGCGCCGAGTGACCTCATCGGCGAAGACGCTGCCTGGCTGCGTGTGCAAGACAACCCGCGGATCAGCCGATGGGACGCGGTGGCTGTCGCCGCGCACAGCTGCGCCGAGCGAAACTCCGTGCCGCCGACGTATGTCTGTCTTCGTGACGAGTTCGCCAAACTGGCCGGAGCGCGTACGTGACGGCCGTCGGCGCCTCGACCGAGCTGGCGGTTCAGATAACCGGCGGAGTCCCGCTCTGCGGCCGGGTCGCCATACAGGGCTCGAAGAACACCGCACTCAGCTTGTACGCGGCAGCCTTCGCGATGAACGCGGCCGTGACGCTGACGAAAGCTCCGGCGGTGGCGGACACGGCAGCGGTCATCCGGATCGCGACCGGTCTCGGCGTGCCGGCCGGCTTCAACGCCGGAGTGTTCCAGTTTCCGGCCGCGGAGCTGACGTCCGGAGAACTTGATCCACTGATCGCAAGCCGGATCCGGCTCAGCATCAGCATCGCCGCGGCCGTGTTGGCACGCCGCGGAACGGTCAGTTTTCCGTTGCCTGGCGGCGATGGCTTCTGCGAGCGTCCGATCGACCGCCACCTGGCGGCGATGTGCGCCGCCGGCGCCACTCTGCGGGAGACCGGCGGACAGCTGGTGGCCACACTGCCGAGAGGGCGGCCGCAGGCGTTCGATTTCTCCGCACTCACGCCGTACGGGCCGAGCCTCGGCGCGACGCTGAGCGCGTTGTTGTTGGCAGCGCATGCAGACGGCATCTCGGTGCTGCGTCATCCCAGTCCTGAGCCGGAAATCACGCATGTCTGCCGGTTTCTTCGTGCTGCCGGTGTGGCGATTCGCATGGGCCCACGCGGAACGTTGCTGGTGGCCGGCACCAGGCGGATGGCCGAGGTGACCTACTGCGTGCCAGCCGACCGGATGGAGGCCGGCACACTCGCGATCGCGGCGGCCGTCACCGGTGGCGCGATCGCTCTGGACGGCATCTCGGTCGACCAGCTTCCGGCCGGCTTTCGCGAGTTTCTTGGCGTTTCCGGCATCCGGTTGGCCGACACCGGCAATGCGCTCACGGTCAGCGGCGTGGCATCGGGACCAGGACAGACGATCGTGACCGGACCGCATCCGGCCTTTCCGACCGATCTGCAGCCGCCGGCGACCGTCCTGCTGGCCCGCCTGCGCGGCCGGTCCCGGATCGTCGAACGCGTTTTTCCGCGCAGAACCAGCCATTTGCGCGGCTTGGCCGAGTTTGGCGTCAGATCCAGCGAAACCGGCCATGCCGCTGAGGTCGCCGGCGACACCCGGCTGACCGGCGCGGATGTCGTCGGCACCGACATCAGGTGCGCGGTCGCGTACGTGCTCGCCGCGTTGGCGGCCGACGGCGACTCCACTGTCGCCGGTGCGTATCACCTCGGCCGTGGACACGAGGATCTGCCAGGAAAACTTCGCGCGCTCGGGGCGCGGATCCGGTGACCGGGATGCTCGTTTCCTTCTGTGGGCTCGACGGCTCGGGGAAGACGACGCAGGTCCGGTTGCTCGCCGACCGGCTGCGTACGGCCAAAGAGGTGTGCGTGCTCCGGTCGACGACGCCGGCGTACGCGGCGGACCCGGAGGTGGTCAGGTTTCTCGCCGGTGATACGCCGGACGCCGACATCCCCGGTGTGCTCCGACATGTCGGCATGTTGTCGGCCGCTGACCGGCTTCGGCAGTTTCGTACGGAAGTCCGGCCACGGCTGCTGGACGGCTGCGTGGTGATCCTCGACCGGTTCGTCTTCTCCGCGTACGCGTGGGCCGTCGCGCGCGGTTTTCGCGATCTGCGGTGGCTTCGCGAGCTCAACCGCCACCTGCCGACGCCCGATGTGAGCATCGTGCTCGACGTCGACCCGCTCACCGCGCTCGGCCGGCTGCGGGCACGTGGTGACCAGGCTCGCTGGGAGGAGCGCGACCTGGCGCGGGTGGCGGCCGTACGCGCGGCGCTGTTGACCCAGCCGTGGGGCCGGACGCCCGGTTACTGGGTGCTCGACGGCAGCCGGCCGGCCGGCGAGCTGGCCACCGAGATCGCGGCGCTGGTGGCCGCGGCGGCCGGAGGATGGATGATGGACGCATGACGAGTTTGACCGCCGGTGAGGCCACCGCACGCGCTGCGCTGATTTCCGTCCGCCGTTATGTCATCGACCTCGACCTGACGGCCGGCGACGAGACGTTCGCGTCCAGCTGCCGGATCAGCTTCGACGCGGCCAGGACCGGCGTGTCGACGTTCGTGGAGATCGCCGGCGAGCTGACCGCCGCGCTGCTCAACGGCGAGCCGCTGGATCCCGGCAGCAGAGCCGAAAACCGGTTGCCGTTGGCCCTGGAACAGACCGAGAACGAGCTGCGGATCGAGGCGGTGCTGCCATACTCGCGGACCGGCGAAGGCATCCACCGGTTCGTCGATCCGGCCGACGGCCGGGTTTACCTTTACGCACAGAGCTTTCTCGCCGACGCGCAGCGGATCTTCGGCTGTTTCGACCAACCCGACCTCAAGGCGCCGCTGGTGGTGCGCGTACGCGTGCCGGAAAGCTGGACGGTGATCGGCAACGAGCGCGGCAGCCAAACCGAGCCGGGTGTGTGGCAGTTTGCCGAGACCAAGCCGATCCCGCCTTATCTGTTCTCCATCTGCGCCGGCGAATACCACTCGATCCACGACGAGCACGACGGCATCCAGCTCGGCCTGCACTGCCGCGCGTCGCTCGCCGACGCGCTCGACCCGGACACCGACGAGCTTTTCACCGTCACCAAGCAGTGTTTCGACGCCTATCACCGGATGTTCGAGCAGCGCTATCCGTTCGGCGACACCTACGACCAGGTCTTCGTGCCGGAGTTCAACGCCGGAGCGATGGAAAATCCCGGTTGCGTGACGTTTCGGGACGAGCTGCTCTTTCGCTCCGCGGTCACCGACGCCGAGCGTGAGCTGCGTGCCTGCGTGGTCGCGCACGAGATGGCGCACATGTGGTTCGGCGACCTGGTCAGCATGCGCTGGTGGGACGACCTGTGGCTGAACGAGTCTTTCGCCGAGTACATGGGATACCGGGTCGTCACCGAGGCCACCAGGTTCGAGAACAACTGGGTCGAGTTCGGCGTCAACCGGAAGATGTGGGGCTACGAGGCGGACCAGTCGCCCTCGACGCATCCGATCTCGTCACCGGTCGCCGACACCGGCGGCGCGCTGACCAACTTCGACGGCATCTCGTACGCGAAAGGCGCCTCCGCGCTCAGACAGCTGGTCGCCTGGCTCGGCGACGAGGCGTTCCTGGCCGGCATCAACGACCATTTCCGCCGGCATGCGTACGGCAACGCGGCGCTGGTGGATTTGTTGGCGGCGTGGGAAAACAGCAGTGGCCGGCCGTTGAAGGAATGGTCGCGGTCGTGGCTGGAACTCTCCGGTGTCAACACCTTGCGGCCGCTGGTCGAGACCGACGCGGACGGCGGATATTCCAGCGTACGCATCGAACAGTCCGGCGCGGTCCCGCGGCCGCATCGGATCGGTGTCGGTCTTTATCGTCGCGACGATGACGTCGTACGCCTCGACCGGCGGTTGGAGGTGGATCTCGATCCGGTCGCGCACGGCGACATCACGCCGTTGCCACAGTTGACCGGTGTGCCGGCGGCGGACATCCTGCTGCTCAACGACGGCGACCTCACTTTCGCCAAGATCCGCTTCGACGAGCGGTCGGCCGCCGGCCTGGTGGAGCTGCTGCCGCTGGTCGAGGATCCGCTGACCCGCGCCGTGATGTGGGGCGCCGCCTGGGAAATGGTGCGCGACGGCCTGCTGCCGGCGAGCACGTACGTCGACATCGTCGCGCGAGGGGTGCGGCGCGAGACGCATCCGGCGGTGCTCGACCGGCTGCTCAACTCGACCCGTGCGTTTCCGGTCGATCGCTGCCTTTCCGGCGACGCGCGCGTGGCCGCGTTGCGGACTCTCGCGGTGGCATATCGAGAATTGGTGGAAACGTCCGAGGCCGGCGGCCCGCGGCAGTTGTTCGGAGCGCGCGGAATGGCGCGCGTCGCGGTCGACGAACCGGATCTGGAGCTGATCGCCGGTTGGCTTGCCGGTCGCGGCATTCCAGCGGGACTGCGGCTGGACGACGAGTTGCGCTGGGCCGTGCTGCGGCGGCTGGTGATCCTCGGCCGTGCTGGCATTTCCGACATCGACTCCGAGCTCGCGCGTGACGGCAGTGCGCACGGCGCCGTACACGCGGCCGGTTGCCGCGCCGCTCTGCCGACCAGCGCGGCGAAAACCGCCGCGTGGGCCAACCTGACCGGCGAGGAGAAGCTGTCCAACCGCATCATGGAGGCGATCGCGCTCGGTTTCTGGCAGCCGGAGCAGGCGGAGCTGACCGAGCCGTACGTTCAGCGATATTTCGTTGACATGCCAGGAGTTGCCGCCAGCCACACCGAATGGATGGGGCTGATGCTGGGGAAATCAGCCTATCCGCGGTTTGCCGTCGACGAGCGTACGGTGGCGGCCGCGGACCAGTTGATCGCGACCGGTCCGCCGGCCGGACTGCGCCGAGCGCTGGTCGACATGACACACGACATGCGGCGGGCACTCGCCGCGCGAACCGCGTTCCCGGACGGCACTGTCCACTGAGGACGGTTAGGATCGGCTATCCTGAAACAAATAAGGGTAGCCGATCCTAGTTACTCTTCGTGAGCGATCCCGAGTACTCTGCCGACCATGGCTGAGAAGGACACCTCGAAATTCGTTGACCTGCTGCACGAACAGATCAAGAACGAGTTCAACGCGCACCAGCAGTACGTGGCGCTGGCCACCTGGTTCGACGCGGAGGATTTGCCGCGGCTGGCCAAGCATTTCTACCGGCAGGCGCTGGAGGAGCGCAACCACGCGATGATGATCGTGCGGTATCTGCTCGACCAGGGGATCAAGGTGACCATCCCCGGCGTCGACCCGGTGCGCAACGACTTCTCCTCGCCGCGCCAGCTGCTGGAGTTGGCTCTGCAGCAGGAAAAGGACGTGACCGCCGATATCGTACGGCTGGCCAAGGCGGCCCGCGACGAGGGCGACTACATCGGCGAGCAGTTCATGCAGTGGTTCCTGCAGGAGCAGGTCGAGGAGGTGGCGCAGATGAGCACGCTGGTCAACGTGGCCTCGCGCGCCGGAGACAACCTGTTCGACGTGGAGAACTTCATCGCGCGCGAGTCCATCGGCGCCGATGACGGCGGCGGCGCCAACGCGCCGAAAGCCGCCGGCGGCGCCATCTAGCCTCGATCTTTCGCGTGGGAGTTGAGTGACTGTTTGGCTGGTTGTGGGGTCTGTGTGTTTGTTTGTGGCAGGGCTGGTTTCCGGCGCTGTGTCGCCGGTTCTCCGGTCCTGGTTGTGGGGTTGGTTCGTCGTTTTTAGCTGGGTTGTAGGGATTTCCAGGCGTTGTCGATGAGGTGGTTGAAGGGCCAGTTGCGGGGTAGTCGTAGGCGTCGTCGTCGGCCGCTGTGGATGATGCGGCCGGCGACGGCCAGGATGCGTAGCCGTAGGCGTTTGGGTTCCCAGCGTCTGGCGGGTTGGTGTGTGTCCCAGGCCAGGGTTTGGGTCCAGGCCAGCAAGTCCGCCGCTAGTGCGGCGATTTCCAGCCAGATCTGGTTGTGGGCGTATCCGTGGAAGGGCAGGTTGCGCATGCCGGTGTCTTTCTGCGCGCGGATACGGTCCTCGCAACGGGCTCGTTGCCGGTGGCGTACTTCCAGTGTGTCCAGTGTCCAGCCGGGGCCGTGGGTGTTGGTGGCGAAGCAGGTGATGCGCCACCCGTCCTGGTCGGTGAGGCGTAGTTGCGCGCCGGGGTGTGGTCGTTCCCGGCGGGCGATCACCCGCATCCCGGCTGGCCATTGTTGAGGACCGGGTCGGGTTGCCGGGGTCGGGTCGGGCATCCATCGCGTGAGCTCGGCGACCTGCGCGCCCTCGCGCGGCTGGCCGTCACCGTCAACAGCCGGTCTCCAGGCCTGCGGCGGGATAGCCTCCATCGCGGCTTTGACCGTTTCATGGGCCGGGAATCCGATCGAATACTCCAACCCCAGATCGGTGATGTGATGCAGGAACGCCTTGGAACACGCGCCGGAATCGGCACGGACCAACACCTGCGCGCGCTCGCCTTCGGGCAGCTGGGCCAGCGCCAGATCCAGAGCCTGGACATGGTCCTGCTTGTTCCACGGTGAAGCGTTGCCAGGACGCAGTTGCAGCACCAGGCTTTCTCCGGTCCCGTACTGGCCATGGTCGACGAACGCGCACATCGGCGCGAATCCGAACCCGCGTTTGTGGGTAGCGCAGGCACGTTCTTTGTCCGAGTGCGCGGTCACCAATGTCGAGTCCAGATCGATGATGACTTGGCCGCCGTCGCGACTACCCGCACGGCCGGCCAACGGCCGGCGCCGCTTCCAGACCGCGCACCGCGCCTGAGCCCGCGCGGACCGGATCGCCGGCAGGACAGCATCAACATCGCCAGCCAACGTGCTGACCAGCCGCGATATCGTCGGATCGCTGGCCACCGGCCCGAACAGTCCAGGTTGCGCCCGGACCACGCTCACATCCGCTAAACAGTCACCGCCGAGCGCAACCGCGGTCGCCAGGTCGCAAACGATCTTCCCCGGACCGTGGCGGACCCGGCGACCACGCCACGGATCAAGGGCTACCGACAACGCTCGCCGCACACCTGACAACCGGATCGTCTGCCGTAACAACAGTCCGCCAGCAGAGGACACCAACGACTCGCGAGCCGGATCCAGAACCAACCCGCCAACCCTGTTAACCTTCACCTACGGAGTGCCTTCCAGTGCAGTGACCCTTGAGACGTCGCAATCCCAAGTTTCCCGCACTGGACAGGCACTTCCGTGCATTTCTAGGCCGTGTCACCGGCCAACAGATGAAAGCCCGAGGCTAGGGCCTGTCTCCATATTCCGCGGAGCGATAGCCGAGTCCAAACGGCGCCTGACGGCACGGCGACACCGCCCACGTGGCGCCGGGAGCTGGCGGCCGCCGCCGGCTCGGTGAATCCGAGCAGCTCGTCCTTGCCGCGTACGTGGCAGTAGAGCGTCGGCGACTGGACGCCGAGTTTCGCGGCCAGCCGGCGTGTCCGACTCGGCCGCCGGCTTCACAATCGGATTCCGATTGGGTGGTGCCGCGTACGTGGTCGGCAACGCGCTGGGATCCTGGCGTTCTGGTTGCGCCCGGGCTGGATCCGCATCCCGCTGGTCATGTGGACGGTGGTCATCGAGCGCTACGGACCGGCCGGTGTGCTGCCGGCAGCGGTCATTGACGGCGGCGGTGCTCTGCTGGCGCTCCTGCTGCTGGCCGTCCTGGTCCTGCGCCGTCGTCCGTGGGGTCGACCAGCGCGCGTACGGTCGCCGCGCATCCCCAGCCGAGGGTGATGCCGGCGCCGGAGTGGCCGTAATTGTGGATGAGCATGGTGTCTCGCCGCGGATCGACCTCCAGGCGTACGGACGGACGCGCCGGCCGCAGTCCGACGTGTACGCCGAGGATCGCGCAACCGGCCAGCCGCGGCACGATTTCGGTGCAGCGCTTGACGATCGCCGCGGTCACCGCGGGATCCGGCGCGGTGTCCCACGCGTCCGCGTCGGCCGTGCCGCCCAGGATGCAGTCGTCGCTGCGCGGATGGACGTACGCGCGGCCGGCTGGATGCTGCTCGTCGCGGACCGACTCGGTCAGGCCTGGATTCGCCACGCGTACGACCTGGCCGCGCACCGGGTGGACGGAGTCGTCCGCGCACAGCTCTCGGGCACCAAGGCCGGTGCAGTTCACGATGACGGAGGCGAGGCCGTCGAGCTCGTCCAGCGACGCCAGCCGGCGGCGCTCGATCGTGCCGCCGAGTCGGTGGAACCAGCCGACCAGCCACCGCAGATGCACCGGCATTTCCACCAATGGCACCGAAAAGCGATACGCGCCAGCGTATGGCGGCTGGCCGCCGGTGAGCACCTCGACGCCGCCGACCGCGGCGGCCCACCACGGCTGGCCGTCTGGCCGCGCGCGCAGCAGTTGGCGGCTGTCGCGCATGACGACACCTGGCACGCCGGCGGCGGCCATCTCGCGATAGGTGGCGAACGCCGTCGCGGCCCAGTCGAGCACGCCGGCCCGTGGCCCGAAACCGGTCGGATACCAGATCGCGGCGGCCAGGTTGGAGGTCGAGCGCTCCGGCGGATCGGCGGCGAGGACGCGTACGCGATGGCCGGCCTCCAGCAGCCGGACCGCCGTGGTGAGTCCGACAATCCCGGCGCCGACCACCATAATGTCCACGGCTTGCCAGCCTAATGCGTCGCAATCAATTTTCATGGCCCGCAAAGGTCACGCAACCGCTTGACACGCCGGCCCGCGGGCTCGTGTACTGCTGCAAAGTGTTCACCTTCAGGAGGCTCGTGGTGCACAAAAATTCCCTCCGATGTGTCCTCGCGGCCGCCGTCGTCGCCGGCACGTCGGCCGCTCTGGCGCTGACGCCGCTCGCGCCGGCGGCGGCGGCCGACACGGGGTTCCCCGACGACTTCCACGCCTGGACCACCTACGCCGACTTCTTCCGCGGCACCGGCGAGCACGTACGCCCGGCGCTGTCCGGCGACGGCGCGGTCACGCTGACGCCCGGCCAGGACGCCGGCAGCTGGACCTCTCCGTGGTATTCGCCGAAGGGCGGCTTCAACGAGCTGGTCGCCTCCTGGCAGATCGACACGCCGGCCGGCAGCTGGGCCGAGATCGGCATGCAGGCGCGTACGTCCACCACCGACAGCCAGTGGTACGTGATGGGCGACTGGGCCTTCGACACCTCGGCGATCACCAGGCACTCGACAGACGGGCAGAAGGACGCGGTCGGCCTGATCAGCACAGACACCTTCTTCACCCGCAGCGCGCCGGCCGGCGGCAACCCGACGTCGTACCGGTTGAAGGTCACCCTGCACGGCACCAAGTCGGCGCGACCGGTGCTGCGTCAGGTCGGCGCCGTCGCCGCACTGCCGCCGGCCGCCACGCCGACCGTCACCAGCACGCCGATCCAGAAGCGCGCGGTCGAGCTGAAGGTGCCGTCGTACTCGCAGGAGACGCACCACGGCGAATATCCGAGCTTCGACGGCGGCGGCGAGGCGTGGTGCAGCCCGACCTCGACGTCGATGGTGTTGTCGTACTGGAAGAAGGGGCCGAGCCAGCAGGACATCGCCTCACTGCCGGCGGACCCGGTCTTCGACAAGAACAACCGCGCCGACGGCATCGTCGACTGGTCGGCCATCCACACCTACGATTCGGTCTACCAGGGTGCCGGCAACTGGCCGTTCAACACGGCGTACGCCTCCGCGTACGGCCTGGACGGCTCGGTGCGGATGTTCACCTCGCTGCGTGACGCGGAGAAGTGGCTGCGCCGCGGCGTACCGGTGATCGTGTCACTGCACTGGGACAACACCTCGCCCGACCCGCGCGACCACCTCGACGGCTCGTCGATCAGCGGCACCAGCGGCCACCTGGTGACCCTGGTCGGCCTGACCGCCAGCGGCGACGCGATCGTCAACGACCCGGCGTCGCCGACGAACACGGAGGTGCGGCACGTCTACAAGCGGTCGCAGTTCGAGTACCGGTGGCTCGACTCCACCAGCGGCGTCGGCTATCTGATCAAGTCTCCCTGGATCCGCGGCTAGCGGTCTGCTGGGTCCGCATGGCCACCATGCGTGCGTCCAACGCACGCATGGTGACCATGCGGTCATCCGGTCGAGACGGCTCCGGCGGCCGACTTCTCCAGCCACTTGTCCCACGACAGGGTCCAGTCGGTCCAGCCGTCGTTGGCCTTCACCGGCGACCCGGTGTTGCGTACGACGATCGGATCGCCGACCTGCAGGTTGCGATAGAGCCAGTCGGCCGGCGTCGGCGCCACGTTGATGCAGCCGTGCGACACGTTGGTGTTGCCCTGCTGGCCGACCGACCACGGCGCCGAGTGGATGAACTCGCCACCCCAGGTCAGCCGCTCCACGTCGTTGACGTTGGTCTTGTAGCCGCCAGGCGAGGATGCCGGCACTCCGTACGTGCCGGAGTCGAAGACCGCGGTCGGCCGCTTCTCGATGATCAGCAGGGTGCCTTCGGAGGACGGATGCTTCGGTGAGCCGAGGCTGACCGGCAGGTTTTTCACCGTCTTGCCGTCCTGCGTCATGACCAGCCGGTGCGTGCTCGCGTCGGCGGTCAGCCGCTGGTCACGGCCGATCTTGAAGTCGACGGTGATGTCCGTACGGCCCCACTTGCCACCGCCGAGGCTGACACCGGCGGTGTCCACGGCGAGGTGGATCTTGGTGCCGCCGGCCCAGTAGTTCTGCGGCCGGAAGTGCAGCTCGGAGCTGCTGATCCAGCCCCACGCGCCGGTGCTCGGCGGGGTGGTGGTGACCTTCAGCGCCTTCTCCAGCGCGGCGCGCTGCGCCTTGTCGGTGAGGCCGCCGTTTGGCAGCTTCAGCACGATCGGCATGCCGACGCCGTACGCGGCGCCGTCGCCGTTGAAGCTGGTCACGCGCACCGAGTTGGACCCGGACGGGGTCGCCGCGGTGGTGAAGGTGCCGACCGTGGCGGCCGGCTTGCCGGCCTCGGTGGCCTGCACCGTGTACGTGGAGCCGAAGGCGAGCTTGCCCTTGCTGGTCCACTTGTTGCCGCTGAGCGTGCCGTCGACGGTGTCGCCCTTGGCCGACTTGACGGTGACGGCGGACAGCGTGCCGTTGCTGACCGTGACGGTCACCGGCTCGGCCGGTGCCACCTCGGTCGCGCCGCTCTTCGGGGTCATGGCGAAGCTGGCCGCGGCCGGCGGCTGCGCTCCGTTGCTCTTTCCGCCACCCTGGCCGCCACTGGAGCAGGCGGCCAGAGCGACCACGAGGGTCAGACTGATGGCGCCGAACGACGCTGTTCGTGAAAACCTCACGCCTCCATTGTGCAGCCCCGGCCGACAACATCGACCCGCTCGCGCCGCTCCATCACACACATGTGACAGAAAACGTCCGGATTGTCACTGAACGGGGGGCTTTGCTGTCGTGCTTTACGTCACTATCGTGGATGGACTTGGTCGTCACCGACGGCAGCGGCGCCGTGTGAACAACGAGTCATGCCGGTCATGACGAAGGGAAGATGCCTCATGCGAATCAACGACATCCTCCGTGGCAAGGGCACCGAGGTCGCCACCATCACGCCACAGGCACCGATCGCACAGCTGCTCACACTGCTCGCCGCGCACAACGTCGGCGCGCTGCCGGTGGTCGCCAGCGACGCGAGCGTGGACATCAGCTCCGGCAGCCATCCGGTCGTCGGCATGGCGTCGGAGCGTGACGTCGTACGCCGGCTCAACGACAACGGCGTCGGCCTGCTCGACCGCCCGGTCGGCGACATCATGTCGACGACCGTCACGACCTGCCGGCCGGACGACGCGGTCGACGACATCATGCGGGTGATGACCAACCGGCGGATCCGGCACGTGCCGGTGGTCGAGGACGGTCAGCTGGTCGGCATCGTCAGCATCGGCGACATCGTGAAGAGCCGGATCAGCGAGCTGGAGGAGCACCGCTCGCATCTGGAGGCGTACATCGCCAGCGGTGGCTGACGGCCGTACGTTTGTGGGGCTGCTGTTATCGATGTGAATTGTGTCGTCAGCAGTGGCAAATGTTTTCATGCGTCGCGCGTTTTTCGCCGGAGTCGTCACATCCGGTACGGAATATTTGGTCCGGCCGGGAAGTAAGGTGAACCGTGTGATGCGCTGCTTCGGTCGAACTCCAGAGTGTGCTGCACGGCTTCGGCCGGTGAGCCGTGGTTGAATGGGACTCGGAATCACAACAGTGTGATTTGCCGCTGCCCCTCTCGGCCGCACCGGTCGGTGTGGGTCTGCGGGAAAGGCACTACGACAGCTACGAAGACCCGCCGCACACGACGTCGACGAGGACGAGGAGCGAGATGGACGCCGCGGTCAACAGGCTGCCTGACGAGCCCGATGCCGATGCCGTCGATCCGGCTGCCGAGGATGCCTCCGGCCTGACCCGGCGCGAGCGCGAGGTGCTCGCGTTCGAGCGCAAGTGGTGGCAGTACGCCGGCGCCAAGGAGCAGGCCATCCGCGACCTGTTCAACATGTCCGGCACGCGCTATTACCAGGTGCTGAACGCGCTGATCGACCGTCAGGAAGCGCTCGCGTACGACCCGATGCTGGTGAAACGCCTGCGCCGGTTGCGTGCCGCGCGACAACGCGCCCGGTCCGCGCGCCGCCTCGGCATCGAGCTTTAGGAAAACCTCCCCGAAAACGTCGTCCCGACTTGTAGGCTCCTGCCTGTTTGGCAACTGCGTCCGCCAAGAGGGGTCCGCCAAGAAGGGGTGGCCGTGCCGCGCCGATTTCTCGTCCTGACGATGGCCGTGTTGGCCAGCTTGTTGATGATCAGCCCGGCCGCGTCCGCGGCGCCACCGCCGTACGTGCACGGCACCGAGACCCAGCCGGTGTACTCCTACCAGAAGGCCATCCGCGAGGCGGTGTGGGTCGAGATCCCGCTGGACAGCGACCGGGACGGCAAGCTCGACCGGGTACGAGTCGACATCGTACGGCCGAGTGAGGCGGCCAGCGCCGGCCTGAAGGTGCCGGTGATCCTGGAGGCCTCGCCGTATTACGCCTGCTGCGGCCGCGGCAACGAGAGCGAGCTCAAGGGCTACGCCGCCAACGGCACGGTCGACGCGATGCCGCTCTACTACGACAACTACTTCGTGCCGCGCGGCTACGCGTTCGCGGCCGTCGACCTGACCGGCTCCAACAAGTCGCAGGGCTGTCCGGACGTCGGTGGCCCGGCCGAGATCCTCGGCGCGAAGGCGGTCGTCGACTGGCTCAACGGACGCGCGCGCGGCTTCGCGGCGGACGGCAGCGCGGTCACCGCGAGCTGGACCACCGGCCGGGTCGGCATGATCGGCAAGTCGTGGGACGGCACGATCGCCAACGGTGTGGCCGCGACCGGCGTACAAGGGCTCGAGACGATCGTGCCGATCTCGGCGATCTCCAGCTGGTACGACTACCAGCGCTTCGGCGGTGTGCTGCGCTCGCCGGACTACGTCACCTACCTCGCCAGCCTGGTCAACGGCCGCGGCTCGACCTGCGCCAAGCCGATCGCCGACGCGCAGGCGGCCAGCGACGACAGTACGGGCAGCTACAACGCCTACTGGCAGGCCCGCGACTATCGGGCGAGCGCGAGCAAGGTGCACGCGAGCGTCTTCGTCGTACACGGCATCAACGACCTCAACGTGACCACCTCGCAGTTCGGCCGCTGGTGGGACGAGCTGGCCGCGCGTGGCGTGCCGCGCAAGATCTGGCTGTCGCAGCAGGGCCACGTCGACCCGTTCGACATCCGCCGCGCCGACTGGGTCGACACGCTGCACAAGTGGTTCGACTTCTGGCTGCAGAAGCTGCCCAACGGCATCATGTCGCAGCCGCAGGCCTCGATCGAGCTGCCGTCCGGCCAGTGGACCACCGCGCGGACCTGGCCGGCGCTCGGCGCGGTCGGCAAGCCGGTCTTCTTCGGCAACGGCGACGGCAGGACCGGCACGCTCGGCAGTGTGCCGTCGCTGGCCACGCGTACGGTCGTCGACGACCCCAACCTGACCGAGGCGACCGCGGTCGCCAACCCCAACCAGCCGACCGGCTCGCGCGCGGTGTTCCTGTCCGGCCGGCTGACCCGCGACCTGCGGATCTCCGGCATTCCGCAGGTGACGCTGCGGGTCAAGGTCAGCAAGCCGACCAACGAGCTGACCGTACGGCTGGTGGACTACGGCCAGCAGCATCGCGTCGACTACCTGTCGTCGGGGTCGGGCGTACACAACCTGACGACAGAGTCGTGCTGGGGACCGGCCACCGCGACCGACAACGCGTGCTATCTGGACACCGCCGTCGACTACGTGGACAGCGACACGATGGTGTTGACGCGCGGCTGGCGGGACGCGGCGCATTACCAGAGCCTGCGGCTGGTGACGCCGCTCCAGCCTGATCGCTGGTATGACGTGCCGGTGCCGATGGACGCGTACGACACGGTCGTCAAAGCCGGTCACGTGCTCGGCCTGGTGGTCGCCGGCAGCGACACCGAGAGCACGTCGCCGACCAGCACCGGAGCGACCATCCAGGTGTCGCTGCTGGGCAGCTATCTGCTGCTGCCGAGCATCGGCTCGCTGCCGTCGGTGCGTACGGCTCCGCAGGTGGTCACCGCACCGCAGAAGCGCGCGTTTTCCGAGCCTCTGCGCCGCGGCGACTTCCGCTAACGTTCGTTTGCCGCGTTGCGGCAGCTGCTCGCCGATGGAGGAGTCGCCGTGTCCCGTGTGCTCGCCGTGCTGGTGGTGCTGGCCGCCGGCCTGTTCGGATACGTGCCGGCCGCGCATGCGGCTCGGCCGTACGTCGAAGGCGGTGAGACGCAGCCGGTCTACTCGTACGACAACGCCATCCGCGAGGCCGTCTTCGTACAGACACCGGTCGACAGCGACCGCGACGGCAAGCCGGACCGCGTACGCGTGGACATCATCCGGCCGCGCGAGGCCGCCCGGACCGGTGTCAGGGTGCCGGTGATCATGGAGGCCTCGCCGTACTGGAGCTGCTGCGCGAGAGGCAGCAAGAAGCAGGTCAAGCAGTACGCGGCCGACGGCACGGTGAATCTTTTCCCGGCTTTCTATGACAACTACTTCGTGCCGCGCGGCTACGCGTGGGCCGCGCTCGACCTGACCGGCACGACGAAGTCGCAGGGTTGTCCCGATGTCGGCGGACCGGCCGAGGTGCTCGGCGCGAAGGCCGTTGTCGACTGGTTCAACGGCCGCGCGCTCGGATTCGACCTGAACGGCAAGCCGGTGACGGCCGACTGGACGACCGGACGCGTTGGCATGGTGGGAAAATCGTGGGACGGCACGATTCCCAACGCCGTCGCCTCGACCGGCGTACGCGGCCTGGAGACGATCGTGCCGGTGTCGGCGATCTCCAGCTGGTATGACTACGAGCGGTTGGGCGGCGTGCTGCGTTATCCCGGCTATCACACGTATCTGGCCAACTTTGTCAATGGCCGCGCCAAAGGCGTGTGCGACGCGGTGACAGCAGACCTGCAGAATGCCAGCGACGACAGCACCGGCAGCTACAACGCGTACTGGGCGGCGCGCGACTATCGGCTCAACGCCAACAAAGTCCACGCCAGCGTCTTCGCCATCCACGGCATCAACGACCTCAACGTCACGACTTCACAGCTCGCTCGATGGTGGGACCTGCTCGCCGCGCGTGGCGTGCCGCGCAAGCTGTGGCTGACGCAGCAAGGACATGTCGACCCGTTCGAGATCCGCCGGCCGCAGTGGGTACGCGCGGTGCACCACTGGTTCGACTACTGGCTGCAGAAAATCCCGAACGGCATCATGTCCGAGCCGAAGGTCGACATCGAGCGCCAGGACGGCACGTGGATCACCGCGCCGACCTGGCCGGCGCCGACCGCCGTACACCGGCCGGTTTTCCTGGGAAACGGCACACTTGGCGGCGCTCCGTCGGCGGCGGTGCGTACGTTCACCGACAATCCTGATCTCACCGAGGCCGCCGCGGTCGCCAACCCCAATCAACCATCGGGCTCGAGACTGGTTTTTCTGTCCGGAAAACTGCCGCGCGACCTCCGGATTTCCGGGATTCCGCAGGCGATGCTGCGGGTCAAGGTGAACAAGCCGACCACCGAGCTGTCCGTGCGGCTGGTGGACTATGGCGAGCAGCATCGCGTCGACTACCAGTCGGCCGGTCCGCCTGGTGAAGGCGTGCACTATCTGGACACCGAGTCGTGTTGGGGTGAGTCGTCGGCGACCGACACCGCGTGTTTCAACGACGACGCCGAGGATTTCGTCGACAGCGACGTCAACGTGATGAGTCGCGGTTGGCGCGACGCGGCGCATTATCTGAGCCTCAAGACGGTCAACCAGCTGCGGCCAGACCGCTGGTACAACGTGCCGGTGCCGATGGACGCGTACGAGACGGTGGTGAAAGCCGGCCACGTGCTCGGCCTGGTGGTGACCGCGAGCGACCAGGAATACACCGCGCCGACGACGACCGGCGCGACCGTACAGGTGTCGCTGGCGGGCAGCTATCTGCTCCTGCCTGCCACCGGTGCGCTGCCGTACGCGGCCACGCCTGCCTCCGTCACCACGAAGTCGGCCCCGCGGCCTCTCACCAAGCCACAACGCGTCGACTCCTTCTTCCGGCCGTAAAAACGGAACGCCCCTTTCCGTGCGTCTGGTGCGCGGAAGGGGCGTTCCGAAAAAATGGCCGGATGAGCCTTGTCGTACGGCCGGCGGCCGCTGAGGACGTGACCGAGCTGGCGCATGTGATGGGACGCGCGTTCTACGACGACCCGCCGTTCAGGTGGGCCATCCCGAACGACGACGTACGCCGGCGCAAGCTGCACGGCCTGTTCCGGATCCTGCTGAAGACGGTCCATCTGCCACGCGGCGGCTGTGAGGTGGTCGTACGCGACGGGAAGATCGTCGCGGGCGCGATGTGGGACCCGCCGGACAACTGGCAGACCCCGCTGGTCACCGAGATCATGCAGCTCTCGCCGTTGGTCTTCCTGCTCGGCCGGCACGTGGTCGGCGCCATCCGCGGACTGAGCGCGCTGGAGCTGCTCGCCAGGGTCCATCCGCGTGAGCCGCACTGGTATCTCGGCGTCCTCGGCACGGATCCGGTCGCGCAGGGCGGTGGCTGCGGCCGCGCGCTGCTGGAGTCACGCCTGTCGCGATGTGACGCCGAGGGCCTGCCGGCGTATCTGGAGTCGTCGAAGGAGGCAAATGTGCCCTACTACGAGCGCTTCGGATTCGTCGTACGCGATGGCGTCACGTTGCCGCGCAATGGTCCGACCATCTATCCCATGTGGCGCGATCCGGCCTAACTTCGTTTACAACGCTGCAAATTGGCCGAAACCGCTTTACCTGACCTCCGGCGTCCTGTATGAAAGTCGTTGACAGGCATTCGGGTTAAGGCGGCAATTATCTTTCGCCTCGGGTGATCCCCGAGCAGGCGAGGGACTGGGCGAGCAAGGCGTCCGTGCTGACCCGTGGATTTTCCACGTCCGCAAAGGAGAACCCCATGTCCACCCCCTTGCGTTTCGTCATGCTCGGCGTCGCCGCGGCGGCCGTGCTCGGTTTCACCGCTCCGGCCTCCGCTGACGCGGTGTCCGCTGGTGCGCACGTTCCGGCGACGATCGCCGCGCCGCTCGCGTGCACCATCCCGGCCAAGGCCAACGACGGCGTGCTGAAGAAGCTGAAGCAGGTCGGCGACGCGCGGCACGTGACCGCCAAGGTCAGGCTCGCGATGTTCGAGACCGCGTGGGTCGAGTCGCACGCCAACAACCTCGGCTGCGGCACCGGCGACTCGGTCGGCGTCTTCCAGCAGTCGCCGAGCAACGGCTGGGGGACCAAGGCGCAGTGCATGGATGTGAAGCACGCCGCCAACAAGTTCCTCGACCAGGCCATCCCCAACTCGCGCAACCACCCGAGCTGGAGTGCCGGCAAGGTCGCGCAGAGCGTGCAGCGGTCGGCGTACCCGAGCCGGTACGACGCCGCCAAGTCCAAGGCGCAGTCGCTGATCCGCCGCTCCAACACCCTCTAGCCTCGGGACACCACTAGGAGCCCGCACGGGAGTCGCACCTCGCCATTGACATACATTCTGTATGTATGTTTCTCTCAAGGCATCGAACCGAGGAGGGACGATGTCGAAGAGCGAGGCCCTTGGCGCCGTACGCGAGGTGCGGCTCAGCGGCGGGACGATCCGTTATCGGGAGCGCGGCGACGGTCCGCCGGTGGTGTTCGTGCACGGCGTGCTGGTCAACGGCGACATCTGGCGCAACGTCGTGCCGGTTGTCGCGGACGCCGGTTTTCGTTGCATCACACCGGACTGGCCGCTCGGCGGACACGAGGTGCCGGTGCCGGAGGCGGACCTGACGCCACCTGGCGTGGCGGGAATGATCGGTGATTTCCTGGAAAGGCTCGACCTGCGTGACGTGACGCTGGTGGCCAACGACACCGGTGGCGCGCTCACCCAGATTTTCGTTGCCAGTCAGCCAGAGCGGGTCAGCCAGGTGGTGCTGACGCCGTCGGACTGCTTCGACCGGTTCTTTCCGCCGATGTTCGCGTACCTGTCGGCGATCGGCCGGATGCCCGGCGCGATTTGGCTGCTGGCGCAGACAATCCGGGTCCGCGCGTTGCACCGGCTGCCGAATGTCCTCGGTTTCGCCGCCAAACACGGCGTGCCGGCCGAGGTCGTCAAGTCCTACGCCGCGTCGTTGCAGCGAAACCGGGCCATCCGCGCCGATCTCGGCCGGTTTCTGCGCGGTGTCGACAAGCGCCACACGCTTGCCGCGGCGAACAAACTCGCCGCCTTCGACCGGCCGGTGCTGCTGGCGTGGGCCGAGGAGGACAAGCTGTTCCCGATGGAGCTGCCGCGCCGGCTCGCCGCGATCCTGCCGGACGCCACCATCGAGACCGTAGGCGACTCGTACACTTTCGTGCCGGAGGACCAGCCGCGGTGGCTGGCCGAGAGAGTCGTCGAGTTCGTCAGGAAACATGCCACCACCTAGCCAGGAGGAGCGGTCGCGGTTGACTCGCGCCGCTCTCGTACGGACCGCACGGCGGATGTTCGCCGAGCGCGGCTACGCGCAGGTGTCGGCCGCGGAGATCGTCGCCGCGGCCGGCCTGACGCGCGGCGCGCTCTATCACCACTTCACCGACAAGCAGGACCTGTTTCGCGCGGTCTTCCTCGAGTTGGAGGACGAGATCACCGCCGAGCTGACCGCGGCGATGGACGCGCCGCCGGAGCCGGCGGCCAAGCTGCTGGCCGGCCTGCACACGATCCTGGACATCTTCGACCGGCCGGACGTCCTGCGCATAGGTTTGACCGACGCGCCGGCCGTACTCGGTTGGCAGGCCTGGCGCGACATCGAGGCCGAGCACGGTCTCGGCCTGCTGGTCGGCTTCCTGGAAGGCGCCGTCGAGGCCGGCCTGGTGCTGCCGGCGCCGGCGCCGGTGCTCGCGCAGCTGATCCTCAGCGCGGTCATCGAGGCCGGCCTGCTCATCGCGCACGCCGACGACCGCAGGCAGGCCAGGGCGGACGCCGAGCAATCCCTGCTGGTCCTCCTGTCCGGCCTCGTCCCCCGCTGACCCACGCCGCCACCGGATTTTCCAATCGGAATCCGATGGGAACCTCCGGCCCCCTCCGACCTGCGGCGATGCCTCCGGCGGTCGCATTCGGACACGCGGTTCGGCGCCCGATTGGCACCTTGTTGACCGTGCGGATCGATTCAGATGGTCAAGAAGGTTGCAACCGGTGCGCGGGCCTCGCTGTTCTCGCAGGTCAGGCGGCATCTGTGGCACCAATCGGAATCCGATTGGAACGTCGGGGCTGGTGGAGGTGGCGGGCGGCGGCGAGGGTGGCTCGGCCAGCAGCGGCGGCGGCGAGGCCGGCTCAGCCGGTTATCAGCAAGCCGCCGTAACGTGATCGCGTGCCGAAACGTCTGCTGACCCGGCGCCGGTTGGTGCCGGCCGTCGTCGTGCTGGTGCTGGTCGCGGCGGCGATCACCTGGCTGGCGTGGCCGGGCGGCGGTCCGTTCCACCGGGAGTCGGCGATGGTCCTGGTACGCGACGGCGTACGCATCGACACGACGACGTACGTGCCAGACAACGCGTCCGCGCGCGATCCGGTGCCGGCGGTGTTGCTCGCGCACGGTTTCGGCGGCTCGAAGCTCAGCGTCGCGACCGACGCGGAGAGGTTGGCCGGCCAGGGCTATCTGGTGGTGACCTGGAGCGCCGAGGGTTTCGGTGCCTCCGGCGGCCAGATCCATCTGGACAGTCCTGACTACGAGGTGGCCGACGCGAAGCTGCTGGTCGACCGGCTCGCGGCGCGCACGGATGTGATTCGCGACAGCCAAGGCGATCCGCGCGTCGCCGCGGTCGGCGGGTCGTACGGTGGCGCGCTCGCGCTGTTGCTGGCCGGCTATGACCAGCGGGTCGACGCAGTGGTCGCGCAGATCACCTGGAACGACCTGGCCAAGTCGTTCTTTCCCAACGGTGTCTTCAAAAAGCTCTGGGCCGGCCTGTTCTTCAGCAGTGGCATGAGCCCGGACCAGACACCGGTCGAGGGCCGTACGCCACCACCGCCGAAGGTCGCCGATCCGCGCTGCGGACGCTTCGCCGCCGACCTCTGCGACGCGTATCTGCGGGCCGCGACCACCGGCCAGCTGACTCCGGAATTGTACGCGTTGCTGGAAAAGTCGAGCCCGGCCAGCATCCTGTCGAGGATCAAGGCGCCGACTTTGTTGGTGCAGGGTCAGACCGACTCGCTCTTCCCGTTGTCCGAAGCCGATGCCAACGCGGCCGGCATTCCCGCGCCGGTCAAGGTGACCTGGTTTGCCGGCGGCCACGACGCCGGCTCGCCGTCCGACGACCCGACCGTGCGGCGGCAGACGCTGGACTGGCTCAACCAGTACGCGGCAAGAAAAAATGTCAGCAGCGGCCGCGGTTTTTCGTTCAGCAACAGCGGTGACCTCAACCTGCAGACCGGCCGCACGAGCGCGACCGAACTGTCCGCCACAGACTATCCGGGACTTGACGGCGTAAATCGGCAAGCTGTCGCGCTCACCGGCGGTCCGCAGCCGATCGCGGCGCCGCCAAACGGCACGCCGGCGGCGATCTCCAGCGTGCCCGGCCTCGGCTCGCTGGCCAGCCGGGTCGCCAGCGATGTGCCCGGCCAGACCGCGTATTTTCCGAGCCAGGTCCTCAGCCAGTCCGTCGCGCTGACCGGATCGGCCAGGATCCAGCTGAAGGTCGCCTCCACCACCGGCTCGGCGGTTTTGTTCGTACGACTGGAAGATCTGTCGACCAGCGGCCAGCCGAGCCTGCCGCAGGGCCTGGTCACACCGGTACGGCTGACCGGCCTGCCGAAGACGGTCGAGGCCGCCAAGCCGGTGACGATCACGCTTTCCGCGCTCGCCTACCGATTCCAGGCCGGTCACCAGATCCGGGTCGCGGTGTCCACGACCGACCAGGCATACGCGATGCCGACCGATCCGGCGTCGTACACGGTGGCCGTCGCGTCGCCGCTGACCGCGCCGCAGGTGCCGACGACCGGCGGCGGCATGTCGTGGTTCTGGCCGGGCATGCTCGCGCTTTTGGTGCTGGCACTGGCGATCGGCGTCGCGGCCGCCGCGATGGTCGCGCGCTGGCGTCGCCGCCGGCAGGTGTCCATTGTGGACGAGGACGACAGCCCGTTGGTCGTACGCGGCCTGCGGAAGGAATACGCCGACGGTTTCGTCGCGGCCAGGGACGTGTCGTTTTCGGTACGGCGCAACCAGGTCGTCGGCCTGCTCGGTCCCAACGGCGCCGGCAAGACGACGTTGCTGCGGACGATGATGGGGCTGATCCGGCCGACCGCCGGCGAGATCCTGCTCTACGGTCATCGCGTCGAGCCAGGCGCACCGGTGCTGTCCAGGATCGGTTCCTTGGTGGAAGGCACCGGATTCCTGCCGCATCTGTCCGGCCTGGACAACCTCCGGCTTTACTGGCGCGCCACCGGACGGCCGGCGCGGGACGCGCGGATGGACGAGGCGCTGGAGCTTGCCGACCTCGGCGCCGCGGTCAACCGCGCCGTCCGCACTTACAGCCAGGGCATGCGGCAGCGCCTGGCCATCGCGCAGGCCATGCTCGGCAGGCCGGAGCTGCTGGTGCTCGACGAGCCGACCAACGGCCTGGATCCACCGCAGATCGCCGAAATGCGCCGGATGATGCGCGCGTACGCGAACGACGGTCGCAGCGTGCTGGTGTCCAGCCATCTGCTCGCCGAGGTGGAGCAGACGTGTACGCACGTGGTCGTCATGAACCACGGCGAGGTGGTGGCGGACGGTCCGGTGGACGACGTGACCGGCGAGTCGACCTCGGTACTCATCGGCGTCGACGACCCGCAGGCCGCGATGGCGTTGCTGCGCAAGGCAGACGAGGTGTTGTCAGCCGAGTTGGCCAATGGTGGCTTGGTTGTCGACCTCAATCCGGCCCTCGACGGGCTGGCACGCGGCGCGGTGGTGTCGCGGCTGGTGTCCGGCGGCGTACGCGTCGACCGCGTGACACCGCGACGGCGGCTCGAAGACGTTTTCCTGCGACTGGTGGGGGAGGACCGATGACCGGGGCGGTGACCGGCTATCGGCGCGGTGCGACGCTGACGTTGGCGACCGAGGTCCGCCGCCAGCTCAAGCGCCGGCGTACGCAGTATGCGCTGGGTTTCATGGTGCTGTTGCCGGTCATCCTGCTGATCGCCTTCCAGTTCGGCGGGCCGAGCTCGCCACCGTCGGCGCGTGGAGTTTCGTTGGTGGACCTGGCAACCACCGGCGGTCCCAACTTCGCCGCCTTCGTTTTCTATGCCTCCTCCACGTTTCTGCTCGTGGTGATGGTGGCGCTTTTCTGCGGCGACACCGTCGCCGGCGAGGCGTCCTGGGCAAGCCTGCGCTATCTGCTGGCCGCGCCGGTGCCGCGATCGCGCCTGCTGGTGCAGAAACTCGTGGTCGGCCTGCTGTCGACCGTCGTGGCGACGGTGTTGCTGCTGGCATCGGCGGTGGTCGGCGGCACGATCGTCTACGGCTGGCATCCGCTGCTCACGCCGACCGGCACGCAGGTCGACGCCGGCACCGCGTTGCTGCTTTTGCTGGCGGCGGCCGCCTTCATCCTGGTGCACCTGCTGATGGTCGGCTCGCTCGGCTTTCTGCTGTCGGTGCGTACGGACCAGCCGCTGCTCGCGGTCGGTGGCGCGGTGATGCTCTACATCATCTCCAACATCCTGGATCTGGTGCCGGCGCTGGAAAACATCCGTCCGGTGCTGCCGACGGCATACAACCTGGCCTGGCTCGGTCTGTTCGCCTCGCCCGTGCAACTCGACGACATGGCCAAAGGCGCCATTTCCGCGCTGCTCTACTCGGTCGTTTTCCTCACGCTCGCCTGGCGATCGTTTCTGCGCAAGGACATCGTCAGCTAGGGCCTGGTTCGAAGTCCCACGCTGCGATAGCCGAGCCGCTGTCACATCTGTCTCGGGCCGCCTGACGGCACGGCGAAACCGCCACGTGGCGCTGCCACGCCGGGCGGTCCCGCCGCACCGCCAGACGACGTTTGGATCTCGACTCTCATCCACGTGGGACTTCGAAACAGACCCTAGTCGTACGAAAGCTGTTTGATCGTACGCATGACAGGCGCCGTCTCGATGTGCCGCACGTCGTCGAGCGAGCCGAGCGTGCCGCTCAGATAGCGATAAAGATGCGCACTGTTGCGGCAGATCGCCACCGCGCACAGGTTGGACGTGCCGGTCGTCGCGGCGGCGAAAGCGATCTCCGGATGCTGACCGACCGCTTTGCCCACCGAGGCCAGCGCGGCCGGTGACACGGTCAGCCAGAGCATCGCGGTGGTGTGGAAGCCGAGCGGCTCCGGGTCGAACTCCACGTCGAAATACATCGCGCCCGAACGGCGCAGGTGCTCGACTCGCCGCCGCGCGCTGGTCTCCGACATGCCGGTCGCGGCGGCCAGCTCGCGATAGCTCATCCGGCCGTCCTTTTGCAGCTCCGCCAGCAAAAGCCGGTCATCGGCGTCGAGCGTGACGTGCTCGGCCTCGTGCACCGGCGGCGGCACCAGCGCCAGCACCTGCTCGGGGGTGAGCGCGTCCGGACTGCCGTTCCAGGTCTGCGGGCCGCCATAGAAGGTGTGGATCAGGCAGTGCGCGGTCATCGACACGATCCGCGGCGTACGCGGCAGTTTCTGCAGCAGCAACGCGTCTCGCGCGTCGTCGTCCGGCGCGTGCACGATGCAGTTGATCTCGGTGCCGCCGGAGGTCAGCTTGATGTAGGAGGTGTCCGGCCGCTTGGCCAGCGCGGTGGCGATCGGGACGGCCGCATCCGGTGTGCAGCGCAGCCGGATGAACCAGACGGTGTCGCCGAACATCGCCGGCTGGAGCCGCGCCAGCACGCGTACGCCGGACGCGCGCAGCCGGCGATAGCGGCGCGCTATCGTCTGGTCGGAGACGCCGAACACTTCGGCCATCGTGCTGAAGCCGGCTCGGCCGTCGATCAGCAGGCCGTTGAGCAGTTGCCTGTCGAGCAGGTCGTATGTGTCGGATGTCATCGTCCCCCGCGTCCAAATGTCGAAAACCGTCACGCCAACCGGCATGGCTGGATAAACCAAGTGTGCTCACGTCACCCTCGGTGCTGTCAAGAATGACGAAACGAGGAAACAGTAGATGCGTAAGTGGATACCGCTGGTCGCGGTGTGCCTCGGCACGTTCATGTTGCTGCTGGACGTGACCATCGTGATCGTCGCGCTGCCGCGGATGGCCGCGGCACTGCACACGCCGCTGTCCGGCCTGCAATGGGTGATCGACGCGTACGCGCTGGTGCTCGCGTCACTGCTGCTGACCGCCGGCTCACTCGCCGACCGGGCCGGCCGACGGCGCGTTTTCGTTGCCGGACTGGGGATTTTCGCACTCGGCTCGCTCGGCTGCGGCCTGGCGCCGACGGTTTGGCTGCTGGTGGCCGCACGTGCGTTGCAAGGCATTGGTGGCGCCACGATGTTCGCGACCACGTTGTCGTTGATCGGCGCGACCTATCACGGTCGCGATCGCGGCACGGCGCTGTCGGTCTGGTCGGCGGTGGCCGGCGCGGCGGCCGCGATCGGTCCGCTGGCCGGTGGTGTCATCACCGAAACCGTTGGCTGGCGGTGGATTTTCCTGGTCAACCTGCCGGTTTGCGCGATCGCGGTCGCGCTGGTGCTGACCAGCATGACCGAAAGCCGGCTGGCGCACCGCGGACGGCTGGACATCGGCGGCATGGTGGCGCTGGTGGTGGCCGCCTCGGCGACCACGTACGCGATCATCGCCGGCGGCGAGGACGGCGGGCTTTCGGTGCGTACGCTGGCAAGCCTGGCGGTCGCAGCCGCCGGACTCGGTGCCTTGGTCTGGTGGGAAAACCGCGCTTCGGACCCGATGCTGGACCTGCGGTTGTTCCGCCGGCCGGCGTTCGTCGGCGTGCTGGTCGCCGGTGTCGCCCTGCAGGCCGGCGCTTTCACGGTCCTGCCGTACACCTCGGTGTGGCTGCAGTCGGTGCTCGGCCTGAGTGCGCTGCAGGCCGGTCTCATCCAGTTTCCGCTGAGTGTCATGTCTTTCGTGGTTCCGTTGGCGTTCGGCCGCTGGCTGCACCGGTTTCCGCACCGCGATGTCATCGCGGTCGCGCTGCTGGCCGTGGCCGCCGGCGCTTTTGGCCAGGCGGTCATTTCCGGCGGTTCCGCGGCGTGGGTCATCCTGCCCGGCAGCCTGTTGGTCGGCGTGGGGGTCGGCATGGTCGGACCGGTGCTCGCCGGTGCCGCGCTGGCCGCGGCGCCGCCGGAACGCGCCGGAGTCGCCGGCGCGGCGATGAACACCTTCCGGCAACTCGGCCTGGCGCTCGGCGTCGCCGTACTCGGCTCGGTGACGGCCGCCGGCATGGCCGGCGCGCTGACCGGACGGGTCAGCGATCCGCTCGCGGTGGCGCAGCGACTTTCCAGCGGTACGGCCGAAACCTCCGTCGGCGGGCAGCTGCTGCGCGAGGCCTTCGCGGCCGGTCTGGACGCCGCGTACCTGGTGGCGGGAGCGGTCGCCGCGGTCGGAGCGTTGGCGGTTTTCCTGTTGATGCGGGCGAAAGTCAGTCGAGCGTACGCGTCCGATAGCGATATTCCGGAAGTTCCACGATCGGCTGCCGCTCCTCGGAGCTGACCACCGAGTCGACGGCACGCAGTTCGCCGTCCTCGCGTTGAAACTGGGTGAGCGCCGGCCACAGCGGATGCTCTGGTACGACGCGCGTGGCGACCGTCGCCAGGATGCTCGCGGCCATCCGGCCGAGTGCCGCGGTGTCCTGGTGGCCGTGCGTACGCTCACCGAGGTCGACCTGCGCGATCGCGTCGAGCCCGTGCGTGCGCAGGGTGTCCACCAACAGCCCGGTCTCCACGCCGTAACCCGGCGCGAACGGAAGTTTTTCCAACAGATCCCGGCGTGCCGCGTATTCGCCGGCCAGCGGCTGTGCCACGCCGGCCAGCTCCGGGAAGAACGTGCACAGCAGCGGCCGCGCCATCAGCTCGGTGACGCGGCCGCCGCCGGTGACCGAGACGTCCAGCAGCGGCCGGTCGTAGAAAGCCTTGACCAGCAACGTTTCCGGGTCGGTGAGCAGCGGGCCGAGCAGGCCGGTGACGTAATGTTCACCGAAGTCCAACAGATCCGCGTCGACGAACACCAGCACGTCGCCGTGGGTCACGTACAGCGACTTCCACAGCACTTCGCCTTTGCCGGGCCGCGATCCGTAGTCGGCCAGCACGTCGTCGCGGTGGAAGACGCTCGCGCCGGCCTGCCGGGCGACCTCGGCCGTGCGGTCGGTGGAACCGGAGTCCATCACCACGATCTCGTCGACCAGGCTGGTCCGCTCGGCCAGCTTCACCAGGCCTTCGACGATGGTGCCGATGGTGTGTTCCTCGTTGAGCGCCGGCAGCACGACGCTGACCACCGTCAGCCCCTTCGCGGCCCGCAGCCGCTGCACCGGCCAGTCGCCGGCCGCGGTGGTGTGCTGCGCGAACCAGCGACGAGCGCGGGGATGCATGCGCATAGTCTGCACTCGTCACGCCACCGCACTGCGCGCGGACCCGGGCCCCACGACGTGCGGTGGTTGGTGACCTCGTCGGTTTCGGCTGTTTACCCCGTTGGCTGCCCGAGAAGGCAGCAATGAGGGAATAGTGCCGTTCGCGGCGCCGGGTTTCTGCTGACTCGTACGCTAATCCACTGCTATGTTCCCGGCGGATTCGTGGTCGTTCCGTGCCAGCATGGCCAGCGGCCGTCCGCCAACCAATTCCGCTAACCGCGAGGGAGCACCCGTGTCCACGTTCTTCGGTCCCCCGGCGATCCGCCGGGCTGTCGTCGCCGGCATCGCCGCCGTCGCGCTCGGCGCCGGTGGCGCCGCGCTCACCGGCTGCGGCCTGATCCCCAAGGCGGCGCCGTCGCCGTCGGCCACCGGCCTGCCACAGGCCGCCGAGTCGCCGAGCCCGTCGGCCGGCCCGGGTTTTCCTGACGTCTGCAAGCTGTTCACCAACGACGAGATCGGCGCGCTGACCAAGGCGACGATCACCGACGCCAAGCCCGACGACAAGTCCACCAAGGACCAGCCCGATTGCGCGTGGTCGAGCGCGGACGGCGGCGCCGTCACCACGATTTATCTTGCCAACAAGACCAAAGCCAAGTTCGACGACGAGTCCGGCGGCTATCAGGCGGTGACCGGCATCGGCGACGGCGCGTACGAGAACCACGGCATCCTCACCGTGCTGCACGGCACCACCGAGATCACCGTCATTTTCGGCGGCGGTGGCGACGACAGCATCGCCGTACAGAAAAGCATCGCGCAGAAGGTGATCGACAAGCTCGACAACCCGTCGCCGTCGCCGTCCGCCTCCTGACACGCGAACGGCGTTCGCGCGTCAGCCGTGGTGTTCGCATGCTCACAGAGCGGGACGCGGGGTTGTCGCGATCCCGCTCCCACCACGTATGCTCACAGCCATAACTGAACATGCACTCATCCAGAGGGGCAGAGGGATCCGGCCCGGTGAAGCCCCGGCAACCATCGCGCGCGTGTCGTCGTCGACCGCGGGACAGGTGCCAACTCCGGCCCGCGAGAGCGGGAAAGATGAGCGAGGAGGCTCTGCTTTGACCGTCGCGCCGTCCCCGGCCAGCTGTCTGCGTTGTCGCAACTGTGGCGCCGAATATCCCCTGATCGCCATCCATGCCTGTGCCGAGTGTTTCGGCCCACTGGAGGTCGGCTACGACCAGGCGACGTTGTCCGCGGTCACCCGCGAGCAGATCGAGGCCGGTCCGCAGAACATCTGGCGGTACGCGCCGCTGCTGCCGGTCGGCCAGGACCCGGACAGCCGGGCCAGCCTCAACCCCGGCATGACCAAGCTGGTGCGGGCCGACCGGCTCGGAGCCGAGCTCGGCTTCACCGCGCCGCTGTGGGTCAAGGACGACAGCGGCAACCCCACGCACGCCTTCAAGGACCGCGTGGTGTCGATGGCGATGACCGCCGCCAAGGGCCTCGGCTACACCTCGGTGGCCTGCGCGTCCACCGGCAACCTGGCCAACTCGGTGGCCGCGCACGCGGCCAGGGTCGGCTGGCAGGCGACCGTGTTCATCCCGTCCGACCTGGAGGCCATGAAGGTCGTCGCCAGCTCGGTGTACGCGCCGCGGCTGGTCGCCGTCGACGGGTCGTACGACGACGTCAACCGGCTGACCAGCGAGCTCGGCGAGACCGACGAGTTCGAGAAGACCGCGTTCGTCAACCAGAACGTGCGGCCCTACTACGCCGAGGGTTCCAAGACGCTCGGCTACGAGGTCGCCGAGCAGCTCGGCTGGAAGCTGCCGGCGCAGGTGGTCATCCCGATCGCCTCCGGCTCGCTGCTCACCAAGATCGACAAGGCTTTCGGTGAGCTGGTCAGGATCGGCCTGGTCGAGGACACCCCGTGGAAGGTCTTCGGCGCGCAGTCGCTGGGCTGCTCGCCGGTCTACGAGGCCTTCCAGGCCGGTCACGACGTCGTACGGCCGGTGCGGCCGACCGGCATCGCCAAGAGCCTCAACATCGGCAACCCGGCCGACGGGCCGTACGTGCTGGACGCGGTGCGGCGGACCGGTGGCTCGATCGCGGTGGCCGATGACGACGACATCCGCGAAGGCATTTCACTGCTGGCGCGTACGACCGGCGTCTTCGCCGAGACGGCCGGCGGAGTGACCGTCTCGTGCCTGGCGAAGCTGGTCAAGGACGGCCTGATCGACACCTCGCAGGAGACGGTGGTCTACAACACCGGCGAGGGCCTGAAGACCGCCGAGGTGCTCGACGTGAGCCCCACCCACCGGATCAAGCCGTCGCTGAAATCGGCGGCCGAGGCCGGCCTGATCGACTGAACGGATTCAACGCCGAGCGGCCGCTGCGGATCCAAAGATGTGTGCAAAAGGTGCAAAAACCGCACAGGTCTGGTCCGGGGCGGTCGCTTTGTTGTTGCCAGGGACCAAATTTTGCCGGTGAACTCAGATTCGCTGCACGTAGTTTCGGCATCGGAACCGGGCCGATCCTGACCAGTCGGACAGGCCGCGGCGGTCGCTCCGCGTAATCTCGGTCGATGGTCAAGAAAACTTGGTCTTTGTGGTGCGGAGTCGGGAAAGCCCGCTTGAGTGGGTTTTGTCGCAACCGCTCCGCGGTGCCGGCCTGCGACTGGCGCGCACTTGCATTTTGGCTGATCTGGAGCGGTATTCAGGTGCGAACGCCGGTCGCGTCCGGTGGTCGTTGGGTGGTGGGATTCCGGTCGGACCGTACGCTGGCCGGCAACCTGTCGTTAGCACAAAGGAAAACCTCCGCCGAAGTCGCGGTGACCGAGGCATCGCCACGGATTTCACGCAACGTAATCACAACGGCGATCACCTGCGGTAATCGCCGGTTTGTCGGTCGCGGCCGGTGGTGGCTGTCGAAGAATATTTCCGGCGCAGAGGGCATCCCCAGCGGGCCGGATGTCGTGTAGCGTTCCGATCGGTCGTAGTTCTAGCCAGATCGTGCTCAACCTGCCGGGCGGGTCTCCCACGGCTATACGGACGAAGACCCGGGTCTCGCAGTAGGGCGTGACCTGTCGCACCAGCAGTGAGGAAGGCTCCAGTGGCACAGGGAACCGTCAAGTGGTTCAACGCTGAAAAGGGCTACGGCTTCATTGCCGTCGATGGCGGCCAGGACGTGTTCGTCCACTTCTCCGCCATCCAGATGGACGGCTACAAGTCGCTCGAGGACGGCCAGCGCGTCGAGTTCGAGGTGACCCAGGGCCAGAAGGGCCCGCAGGCCGAGGCGGTCCATGTCGTCGGCTAGCCAGCTGGCTGCCTAGCCCGACGACAAAGACCCTGCATGACCAGGACCCGTTCTCCGCTCCGGCGGGACGGGTCCTGTTGCATCAGCTGGCCACTTCTTTCCAACCGGCGGCGGCTGTCGGTGCCGGCCGATAGGTTGTGCGTCCACACCTGTCGACGACCCGAACGGGGAGATGGCGATGTCCGACCAGCGTCCGCCAGAGGAACCGCCGAGTGGCGATCCGTACGCGCACTATCCAGGCCCCGGCCTGTCCGATCCCAACGACCCGCTGGTGGCCGGTGACTACAGCGGTTGGTGGAGCCGCGGCCTGGAACTGGCCAAGCGCACCTGGCAGCAGATCCTGGTGCTGGAGATCGCGCTCGTCGTACTCACCCTGCTGCTGGTCACCCCGATCTCGGTGTGGCGGCTGACCAGCATCGACCTGACCGGCCGCGGCACCGCCAACCCCGGCTTCCAGCTCGGGTCGAGCCTCCTGCAGCTGGCCGCCACCGTCGTGACGGCCGTGATCGGCTCGGTCATCGGCCTGGTCGCCGTACACCTGGTGGCGATGGCGGCGGCCAACGAGCGGCCGGCGCTCGGGGTCGCCCTCCAGCGCGCCGCTCGGCGGATGCCGCACATCGTGCTCTGGGCCCTGGTCTTCGGCGCGCTGGCCTTCGTCGGCTTCATCGCCTGCGTCGTGCCCGGCCTGTACGTCGGACTGGTCTCGCTGCTGCTGCCGTCGGTCGTGGCCTTCGAGCGGGACAACCCGCTCAGCCGCGCCTTCTCGCTGTTCAACCAGAACTTCGGCCTGGCGCTGGGCTTCGCCGCGACCATCTACGGCCTCAGCCTGGTCGCCTCGCTGATCGCCGGCTGCCTCGGCGGCGTGGCCGGCGTCGGGGCCGTGGTCGCGCGGAGCACCGGTGCGCTGATCGGCGGCACGATCCTCGCGACGCTGGTCAGCGCGGTGTTGGCCGCGGCGATCGGGCTGCTCACGTATCCGTTGCAGGTCGTCGCGTACGCGACCCTGCGCGGCCGCCGCACGCCCGTCTCCACGGCGCAGCTGGTCCAGGAGCTGAGCCAGCCGTAACCGGCGACTGTCGGCCACGGGGGAGCAAGGCATGACCAGCTACGGCTACGGCCAGCCCGGCGTACGGCGGTCCGGGTGATCCGCTGATCGCCACCGACCAGGGAGGTTGGTGGTCGCGGTCAATCGCGGCGCGGGCCCGGTGTTGGCGACAGCCTCTCGTCTGCCGGTCGCGATCCGCTGGTTCGTCCTGTTCGGCCTGCTGGGTCGCCATCGGCCTGATGCTGTGTGTCCTTCCCAGCCTCTACCTCTACCTGTCGTATCTCGTGCTGGTGCCGGTGCTGCTCTTCGAGCACGGCGAGGTGTTCGTCAAATGTCGTGATCTCCTCGGTGCTCACCGCCGGCATCTCGATCCTCACCATCGCGCTCCAGACCACCGCGTACGCGAGCCCCCGCGCCCGGCATGGGCCGCTGTCCGCCGGCCAGCTCGCCGCCGAGGCCGATCGACAGCCGCTTTCTTGCACTCTCGGGCCGAGAGTGCTAAACCTTGGGTTGGCACTCGGTGTCGACGAGTGCCAACACGTAGGTCGGGGCGGTGAGGGTCGGCAAGTGGACTCGTCCGTCGCGGGCATCGGGCCCGGCCGTGGAAACCAGCCAGCAGACGCAGCCTGAGCACCATCGGCTGCCGAAAACAGCGGAGGAACCCACCGCATGGCCAAGTTGATCGCGTTCGACGAGGAGGCGCGCCGCGGTCTCGAGCGGGGCATGAACACCCTCGCCGACGCCGTCAAGGTGACGCTGGGCCCGAAGGGCCGCAACGTCGTACTGGAGAAGAAGTGGGGTGCTCCGACCATCACCAACGATGGTGTGAGCATCGCCAAGGAGATCGAGCTCGACGAGCCGTACGAGAAGATCGGCGCCGAGCTTGTCAAAGAGGTCGCCAAGAAGACCGACGACGTGGCCGGTGACGGCACCACGACGGCGACCGTGCTGGCCCAGGCGCTGGTCCGCGAGGGCCTGCGCAACGTGGCCGCCGGCGCCAACCCGCTCGGCCTCAAGCGCGGCATCGAGAAGGCCGTCGAGCGGGTGATCGAGCAGCTCGCCCAGGCCTCCAAGGAGGTCGAGACCAAGGAGCAGATCGGCCACACCGCCTCTGTCTCCGCCGGTGGCGACACCAACGTCGGCGAGATCATCGCCGAGGCGCTCGACAAGGTCGGCAAGGAAGGCGTCGTCACCGTCGAGGAGAGCAACACCTTCGGACTTGAGCTGGAGCTCACCGAGGGCATGCGCTTCGACAAGGGCTACATCTCGCCGTACTTCGTGACCGACGCGGACCGCCAGGAAGCCGTCCTGGACGACCCGTACATCCTGATCGTCGAGTCCAAGATCTCGACCGTGAAGGACCTGCTGCCGCTGCTTGAGAAGGTCATGCAGTCCGGCAAGCCGCTGGTCATCATCGCCGAGGACGTCGAGGGCGAGGCTCTGGCCACGCTGGTCGTCAACAAGATCCGCGGCACCTTCAAGTCCGTCGCCGTCAAGGCCCCGGGCTTCGGTGACCGCCGCAAGGCGATCCTGACCGACATCGGCATCCTGACCGGTGGCCAGGTCATCTCCGAGACCGTCGGTCTCAAGCTGGAGAACGCCGGCATCGAGCTGCTCGGCCGCGCGCGCAAGGTGGTCGTCACCAAGGACGAGACCACCGTCGTCGAGGGTGCTGGCGACGCCGACCAGATCACCGGCCGGGTCAACCAGATCCGCGCCGAGATCGAGAAGAGCGACTCCGACTACGACCGCGAGAAGCTGCAGGAGCGGCTGGCCAAGCTGGCCGGCGGCGTCGCGGTCATCAAGGTCGGCGCGGCCACCGAGGTCGAGCTCAAGGAGCGCAAGCACCGCATCGAGGACGCCGTACGCGCCGCGAAGGCGTCGGTCGAGGAGGGCATCGTCGCCGGTGGCGGCGTGGCTCTGCTGCAGGCCGGTGAGAAGGCGTTCGAGAAGCTGGAGCTCGACGGCGACGAGGCGACCGGTGCGCAGATCGTGAAGCTCGCGCTGGAGGCCCCGCTCAAGCAGATCGCCGTCAACGCCGGCCTCGAGGGCGGCGTCGTGGTGGAGAAGGTCAAGGGCCTGCCCAAGGGCCACGGCCTGAACGCCGCGACCGGCGAGTACGAGGACCTGCTGGCCGCCGGTGTTCCGGACCCGACGAAGGTGGTGCGCTCCGCTCTGCAGAACGCCGCCTCCATCGCCGGCCTGTTCCTGACCACCGAGGCCGTCGTCGCCGACAAGCCGGAGAAGACCCCGGCCCCGGCCGGCGCGCCGGGTGGCGGCATGGGAGACATGGACTTCTAGGAGTCCGCAGCTCGTCCTGAGAGGCGGGTCTGGCTTCGGCCAGGCCCGCCTTTCGCATTGTTCGCATGGCCCCCATGCGTGCGTTGGGCGCACGCATGGGGGCCATGCGTGCTTCTGCCGCAAGCGTAGAAGGGGGCTTGACGGACGTACGTATATGTATAAGCATAGTCAACGAGGAGGTGCGATGCCGAACAAGACGATCTACGTGGCGGACAGCGACCTGCCGGTGTTCCAGCGAGCGCAGGAGCTCGCCGGCAGTCTGTCGGCGGCGATCACCCAGGCACTGCACCGGTACGTCGAGGCCAGGGAGGCGCAGATGCAGGGTTTGTCCGAGGTGAAAGTCCGGGTCGGCCGCGGCGGCGTGCCGCGTTACAAGCGGTTCAGGGGCGCGTTGGCGGCGCGCTGGCAGCATCCGACCGGCGACGGTCAGGTCGAGGACTTCACCGTCTATCGCACGGCCAAGGAGCAGTTCGCCGTGCACCGCCGCACGCACGCCGACTGGCGCAGGTGGAGCGATCCGCGCCGCTGGGCCAGTGGCGAGAACTCGGTGTGGGACAAGGACTGGGACGTCGACTGGCACGCCGGCTGGGACGGCGAGTCGACGACCGGCGGGGTCGACTGGTCGGGGCCGCACGGCGAGGCGGTGCTGGAGGTGTACGAGTCGGTGGCGGCGATGCGCGAGCGCGTGCCGGCCGAGCTGGCCGACCTGGTCGAGGAAAACCTGGGTACGCCGCAGGTCGAGGACCTGGACATCTGATAATCGAGCCATGACCGTACGGCCGCGGTGGCTGGTGTTCTGGGGGATCGTGTGGACGGCCGCGTACGCCTGGACGTACGTGGTCACCGTCCAGCGGCTCGGCGGAGTGCCGGCGGCCTGGTATGTGGCCGCGCTGGTGGTCGCCGGCCTGGCGCTGCTGGTGGCGCTGTTCAACTGGTCGTGGCGGCCGGCGCTGATCGCCGGCACGGCGCTGCTCGCGTTCTGCACGGTGATCGCGATCGCGTCGCTGGGGTGGTTCCTGCTGCCGGCGGTGATCTTCGCCGGCTTTCCGATCGGCATGAAGCGGCCCGGCGCGGTGGGGCAGGATCAAGGCCATGACGACGAGCCGGATCACCGACCTGCTGAGCCGCCATCCGCTGGTTGACGGCCATAACGACCTGCTCTGGGAGCTGCGTACGCTGGCCAACTACGACCTGGACGCGGTCGACGTGGCCGGTCCGGTGGCCAGGACGCAGACCGACATCCCGCGACTGCGCGCCGGCGGCGTCGGCGCGCAGTTCTGGTCGGTGTGGGTGCCGTGCGAGCTGCCCCCGGCGCAGGCGGTCACCGCGACCCTGGAGCAGATCGACGCCGGTCACGCGCTGATCGAGCGATACGCGACCGACTTCGGCCTGGCCGCGACCGCGGACGACATCGAGAAGATCTTTGCCAGTGGCCGGATCGCGTCGCTGTTCGGCGCCGAGGGTGGCCACTCGATCGGCAACTCGCTGGCCACGCTGCGTACGCTGTATGCGCTCGGCGTCCGCTACCTGACGTTGACACACGAGAAAAACACCGACTGGGCCGACGCGGCGACCGACGAGCCGGCGCACGGCGGCCTGACGGCCTTCGGTGTCGAGGTCGTACGCGAGATGAACCGGATGGGGATGCTGGTCGACATCTCGCACGTCGCACCGTCCACAATGGACGACGCGCTGGACGCGACCGAGGCGCCACTGGTTTTCAGCCATTCCTCGGCGCGTGCGGTCTGCGACCACGTACGAAACGTGCCCGACCCGGTGCTCGCGCGGATGCCGGCCAACGGCGGCGTGGTGATGGTGACGTTCGTGCCGCCGTTCCTGACCGACGAGGCGGCCGAGTGGGGCCGCCGCTATTCGGCCGAGCGAGAACGCCGCGGTGTCGACCTGTCGGTGGAGGGGCTCAGGGAGATGAGCGACTGGCTGGCCGGCAACCCGCGGCCGGTGGTGACCGCGAAGACGGTCGCCGACCACGTCGAGCACGTACGCGAGGTGGCCGGCGTCGCGCACGTGGGGATCGGCGGCGACTACGACGGCTATCCGCTTTTCCCCGACGACATGCCGGATGTGGCCGGCTATCCGGCGCTGTTCGCCGAGCTGGCCGACCGCGGCTGGTCGGACGGCGACCTGGTCGCGCTGGCCGGCGGCAACCTGATCCGTACGCTCCGGGACGCCGAGGCGGTCGCGCGCGACCTGCAGGCGCGCCGCGGTCCTTCGCGCGTACGCATCGAGGACGTCGACAGCTGACTGTCAGCCTCGGGCTGGTTGGTATGCGCGTGCGGCCGTGACGGCGGCGGCCGCGTCGACCTCGCCGGCGCCGACGGCGTTGTTACGGCCGCAGGTGCTGTTGTCGTGCACCTGCCGGTCGGCGGTCGTACGCAGGATGGCGGCGGTTTGCGTGACGTTGCCACGCAGCTGCGGACTCACCGACCACATCAGCGCGACGACTCCCGTGACATGCGGCGTCGCCATCGAGGTGCCGTCGAGGCTGCCGTACATGCCGCCCGGCAGCGCCGACGTGACGCCGACGCCAGGCGCCACGACGTCAGGTTTGGCGGCGCCGGAAACCGGTCCACGGCTGGAAAAGTCGGCCATCTGGCGGTTGCGGTCGACCGCGCCGACGGAGACCACGTCTGGGCTGTTGGCCAGCGGGTCGACGATCGAGCCGCACCTCGGTCCGGAGTTGCCGGCGCCGAAAACCGCGAAAACGCCGGCGGTTTCCAGCGCGTGTGCCGCCGGTTCCAGAGTTTTCGGTTGGCAGCCTTCGAACTCCGTACAACCCCAGGAGTTGTTGAGTACGTCCGCGCCGCGGTCCGGGTTGGCGTGGAAGGCGTCGCCGCCGCGCGGAAACGGCGCCAGCATGAACTGCAGGCAGTCCAGGTAATAACCCGGATTGGCGGTGTTGCGCGCGAGGTTGGAGCAGGCGATCCACTGTGCGTCTGGCGCGACACCGATGCCGTTACGACCGACGGCGGTCGCGGTCGTGTGCGTGCCGTGGCCGTTGGGGTCGTGCGGTGTGCTGGTCTGATACCACGGGTCGTACCAGCTGTCCGCTCCGCCGCGAAATCCCTTTGCCAGCACCGGATGCGTGACGTCGACACCGGAATCCGACTCGCCGACGACGATGCCCTGGCCGCGAGCGCCGGCCGTCCACGCCTTGTCGGCGCCGATCGCGGTGATGTTCCACAGCGGACCGGTCGGCGCCGTCGCGTTGCCGGTCATCGGTGCCGGTGTTTCCGGCAGTGGGCGCAAAACGGGGGCGTCGGTGATCGCGGTGACACCGTCGAAACCGGCCAGCCAGGCTCTGGTCGCCGGGTCGTCGGTGATGACCTCGACCGCGTTCACCAGATAGTACGAACGAAAATCCAGGCCCCGACCGGTCAGCGCCCGGCGGATCGCACGCTGGCTGCCGTCCGCGTACGCGGTCAGTTTCTGATAGACGGCGCGCCGCCGCTGCCTCGGGTCCTGGATCGTGGCGACCGCGGACAGGTCGGCCTGTTTCAGCGTCACGAAAATCGCGTTGGCGTGGAATCCGGGCCGTACGGTCACACCGGCGACCACCAACGCTGCCAGGCAACAGGCGGCGACCGCCCCGGCGATCCACTTTTTCTTGAGGAGCAGCGGCAAAAACGCGACCGCGATGGCGACCAGCCAGCTGATGCCGGCGGCGATCGTCGCGTATTTGCTGACATCGTCGAACTCCAGCACCAACGAGAGCTGGCTCGCGTCGACGTACGCGAACGTGCCGAAGATCGCCAGCGCGACCGCGACCGCGGCGGCCCATCGGTTCACCAGCGTGGCGGCCACGAAAGCCAATGGCGGCAACGAAAACATGAGCAACACACCGAGGCCGCTCGGTGCCGCGTTGACCGCCACGACCGCGTACGCGACACCGAGGACGAGGCCGCGCAGCACCGCGTTGTCCGGCAGGTCATCGGTCGGCAGAGCGGTCAGCAGCAGCGCTACGGCGGCCGCGGCGAGCGCGGCCAGAAGCGTCATCCAGGGCGATCCGAGTGCGCCGAGCAGGGCCCACGGCAGCAAGGCGAGAATCCCGGCCGCTGCCGCCGTCAGCCACTGAGCCGGCGTCTTTTTGGCCGTACGCCACACGAAAAGCAGCAAGACCGCCAGCGCGCCGGCGATCAGGATGGTGGCGCCGAACGCGAGGCTGTTGCGCAGCACGATGTCGCGGTCGTACGGGACCAGCCTGGTCAGGCCGAGCAACACGGCACAACCGGCGGCGACGGCCCACAGCCGCATCGTGGCGCGCAGCCACGGCAACGTGACCACCAGGCCGACGATTGAGGCGACCGCGCCGGTCATCAGCGGCGGCACGATCGCGACCAGCGGGCTGATGCCGGCCCACAGGTGGACCTCGGACGCGAGCGCGATCTGCTCGGCCAGCCAGCCAATGGACGCGACGATGACGGTGAGGCCGACCGCGATGAGGCCGATGAGGGCGGCACCGAGGGCGGCCCATCCCTGCCGCGTGCTTTCCCGCATGCACGCGTACTCTACGGCCGGCTTAGCCGGGACTTAGTGCCTGGTTAGCGGCTTGCGACAGCCTCCTCGGCGGGGCAGTGACGACAAAGGGAGTCCAGCCGAAGATGATCAGGAAGATGCTCGTCGCGCTCGCGTTGGTCGCGGCCCTGGTCGGCGCGATGGCCGCGCCGACCGCCGCCTCCGCCGCGCCGACGACCCTCGCGGCCTGCTCGCCGCACGTGAGCCTGCAGCCGCCGTACAGCAAGTTCGACGGCACCGAGGTGTGGGCCAACTGGAACGTCTGCTTCACCACGCCCGGCCCGTGGGTGGTGAAGCTGGAGCGCAAGCGCTGGTACGGCTGGGAGAAGCTCGACTCCTACTCCGCCACCCTCAAGGCGTACGTCGGCTACAGCGCTTCGCTCAGCTATCACTGTGACGGTCAGGGCACCTACACGTACCGGCTGAACGGCCGCTTCGACAACGCCATCGGCACCTATTACTACTACTCCAGCGAGACCCGTTTCGCCTGCTAGCCAGCCTGCCCGCCCGGCGAGATCCGCGACACAGAAGTGGACGCGACGGGCGGGCAGCGGCGGGCACGCGGGAGCAGTAACGTGAACGGCGTGCCTCGAGACAGCGCAGTGTCCCGGTTCGCCGCCAGCCATCTCGGCCCTGTCCAGCGCAAACGGGCTGTCGAGCGGATGCGGTCGGAGACCTTCGACGTGGTGGTCATCGGCGGTGGCGTGACCGGCGCCGGCGTGGCGCTGGACGCCGCCTCGCGCGGCTTGTCGGTCGCGCTGGTGGAGGCCCGCGACTTCGCCGCTGGCACCTCCAGTCGGTCCAGCAAGCTGATCCACGGTGGCCTGCGCTATCTCGAACAGCTCAACTTCAGCCTGGTACGCGAGGCGCTCAAGGAGCGGGGGCTGCTGCTCACCAAGCTGGCGCCGCACCTCGTACGACCGGTGCCGTTCCTGGTGCCGCTCAACCACCACGTCTGGCAGCGGTTCTACTACGGCTCCGGCGTGCTGCTCTATGACTTCCTCGGCAGCATCTTCGGCACCTCGCGCGGCCTGCCGATCCACAAGCACTACAGCCGCACCGGCGCGCGCCGGCTCTTTCCCGGCCTGCGCAACGACGCGTTGATCGGCGCGATCCGTTACTTCGACGGCCAGATCGACGACGCTCGGCACACCGTGACCGTCGCCCGTACGGCCGCCTCGCTCGGCGCCGCCGTCGTCACGAGTACGCGCGTCATCGACGTGCTGCGTAACGCGCGCGAGGTGGTCGGTGTGCGCGTACGCGACATGGAGTGCAACGAGGAATACGAGATCAAGGCGAGGACGGTCGTCGCCGCCACCGGCGTCTGGAGCGACGACATCTCCGAGATGCTCGGCGGCCGGCCCGGCCTGCGCGTACGCGCCAGCAAGGGTGTCCACCTGCTGGTGCCGCGCAGCGCGATCACCGGCGACAGCGGGCTGATCCTGCGCACCGAGAAGTCGGTGCTGTTCGTCATCCCCTGGGGTGGCCACTGGCTGATCGGCACCACCGACACCGACTGGAACCTCGACCGCGCGCATCCGGCCGCCTCCAGTGTCGACATCGACTACATCCTGGAGCACGTCAACCGCGTGCTCGAGCGGCCGTTGACGCACGACGACATCGAAGGTGTCTACGCCGGCCTGCGGCCGCTGCTGGCCGGCGAGGACGAGGCGACCAGCAAGCTGTCCCGCGAGCACGCGGTGGTCGAGCCGATGCTCGGCCTGGTGCTGATCGCCGGCGGCAAATACACGACCTACCGCGTGATGGCCAAGGACGCCGTCGACGCCGCCGCCCGGCGGCTGCGCAACGTGCCGCCGAGCCGCACGACCGAGGTGCCGCTGCTCGGGGCCGACGGCTTCACCGCCGCCTGGTCGTCGCGCGCGTCGACGGCTCGCCGGCACGGCCTCAGCGCCGGCGTGATGGAGCACCTGCTGGAGCGCTACGGGACGCTCGCCGGCGAGCTGTTGGCGCTGGTCGACGCCAATCCGACGCTGGCGGGGCCGCTGGCCGGCGCGCCGGAGTACCTGCGCGTCGAGGTCACGTACGCGACCCGGATGGAGGGCGCGCTGCACCTGGACGACGTGCTGACGCGGCGCACCAGGATCTCCATCGAGACCGAGCACCGCGGCCTGGACAGCATGGACGAGGTGGCCGACCTGATGGCCGCCGAGCTCGGCTGGGACGCGGCGACGCGGCGGCGCGAGGTGGAGCACTATCGCGCGCGCGTGGCCGCCGAGCGCGAGTCGCAGCGGATGCCGGACGACCTGACCGCCGACGCCGCGCGGCACGGTGCCCCGGACGTACGCGGCTATGCCGTGGACGCCGGCGCCACCCACGCCTGACGGGTTTTCCGAACGCCCCTTTCCGTGCACCAGACGTTCCGTTTTTCAGTGGCAGGTGAGGGGAGACTCGGCGGTGTAGGTGGTGCGGCGGTCCACGTACGACGCGCGCGGCGTCAGGCACAGGCCGCTCGCCGGCACCTCGACCTGCCAGCGCGCGTGGACGGACTCGCCGGGCTCGACCGTGCCGAAGGAGCTCTGCCCGAGCGCCGCGGCCGTGCCACCGGCGGGCGCCGGCAACGCGATCCGCACCTTCGTACGCGGCCTCACCGGGTCGTGGTTGGTGAACCGTACGGTCACCGTGACGGTCTCCCCGGCGCGCGCGTCCTTCACCGGCAGCACGCGGACGGTGCCCTGGCCGGGCTCGGATGAGATGTCGTTGAGGATGCGCCGCACGGTCGCGTACGTGTCGCCGCGCGGCCGCGCCGGATAGGTCTCGGTGCGGGTCGTCCAGTCCTCGCTGATCGCCCGCCAGTCGGCCGGATCGCTGCTCGGCGGCCGGCCGGTGTCCACACTGGCGGCCAGATCGGCGAAATACCGGGCCCAGCGCGGCTTGTAGTAGTCGGCGATCATGCCGTGCCAGTCGCGGTTGCCGTAGTCGTGCAGGCCACCGAAGGCGTCGCCGGTCCACACGCTGAGGATGGTCCGCGCGCCGACCTCCAGCCGCTCCCGCTCTTCCTGCGTACGACCCCAGCCGCGGGCCGCCTGCTGCCAGCGGCCAAACAGCCAATGCTCGCCGGTGCCGAGCAGGTCGTTGGTCAGGTCCATGTAGTGCAGGAAGCGATTGGTCAGCACCGCCAGCCGCTTACGGTCGCGCGCGCGATAGGCGGCACGGATGTCGGCCAGCAGCAGGCGCGCGCGGTTGGCCAGGAACTGGCGTGTCACGTCCAGCAGGTCGTACTGGTAGGTGTCCAGCCCGCGCAGTGCCGGATGCACCGCGGCCAGCTCCACCACCGCCGGCACGAACAGCTCCAGGTCATAGCGCGGACCGGCCGGGCCGTACGGCGACGCGTTGGTCACCTCCAGGCTCGGGATCGCCGCGAACGGCGTCTCGTGCGGCCCCTCGCCGCCACGGTGACCGCTCGCGCGCACGGCGTACGCGGTCGTCAGCAGCACGTTCCAGGCGGCCGCCGCGCGCGGGTCGTCGCGGCCATAGCGCCGCAATGCGTAATCGCGGATCCACAGCGCCGGGTCGACCGGCGCCGGCCGCCACGGCGTCTCGCTCCACAGGTCGCCGACCACCGGGTTGTGCTGGTGGCCCTCCGGCATCAGCGCGGTGCCGACCAGCCGGCCGCGCTCCTCCGGCGGCAACGCGCGTACGCGTGGCAGGGTGCGCATCGGCTCGTGCACGCTGCCAAACATCCCCAGCCGGCCACCGAAGTTGCCGACGCTTCCCCACGCCCAGGGCGCGCCCCAGAACGCGTCCGTCTTCGTCCACTGTGGACAGTCATCCGCGTCCAGGTCGAGCACCAGCGTCCGGCTGGTGTCGATGGCCGTCATCAGCTCCTGCCGCGGATTTCCCTGCCAGGCCTGCAAAACCCAGACGGACCCGGGGTTGGCGGCGGTCATCGCACGCTGTACGGCGCGGCCGGCCTCGCTCAGCGGCACCTCGCCGAGCGTGCCGCCCTCGTGCAGCAGGTCGTTGGAGAAATGCGTCGTGGCGCCGAAATTTTCGGCCTGACATTCGTAGAACTTCGCCGCGACCTCGGCGTAGAGCGGATCGGTGCAGGCCAGCCAGTCCGGTCGCCGCTGGCCGGCGTAGTCGCCCTGCGGCACGACAGTCGCGCGCGGGTTGGCGGCGGCGAACACGTCGTTGGGCACGTGGCCGATGAAAGCGGGGAAAACCGGTGTGATGCCGAGGTCACGCATCCGGTCGGCGATCCGCCGGCCGAGCTGAGCGCGGCGGCGCAGGTAGTCCAGCGTCACGCCACCGTCGGCGGAGATGCTGCCGTACCACTGCCATGGCACGTGCGCCGCGTCCGGAATCCAGCCGAGCACCTGCTCGCCGGTCAGGCCGAACTCGCGCAGCGTCTCGTACCAGACGATCTCCTGGCCGGTCAGGCACAGCGCGAGGGTGGTGCCGGAAGCGGCGAGATAGTCCAGCTCGCGCTGCCATTCCGGCCACTGCCAATAAGGCGTCGTATAGCCAAAAACGCAGAAGTTGTACGCGTACCGGTGCGTCATCGGCGTGGTCTTGACGATCGGTCTTGCCGGCGCCGGCAGCAGCCGGGGGAGGAGCAGCCGGTCACCGGTCCACGAGATGTGGCCGCGTGCCACGTATTTCAACCACCAGTGAAATGCCGACACCACGGCGACCGTCGAGGTGCCTTCCAGGGTGACCGCGCCGGTCGCGCCGCTGATCCGGAAGGCGTCGGCGGTGCCGGCCGGCGCCATCATCGACCGCAGCTTGAACTGCAGCGCGCGAGCCACATCGCCGCCGAGCAGCCGCGTGATCGACGCGCGCGCCTGGTGCAGGTCGAGCGGTGTGCGTTGATAGCCGAGCGGTCCGCCGACGGCGGGGCTGGTCGGGGCTCCGGCCAGCGCGGCACCGGCGAAGTTGGACTTTCTGGCAACGTTCTCAGGCAGCCTCTGTTGAGATCTTCCCAGCGGACTCAACGTCTCCTCCTCGGCAGCGGTCGCGGTCGCTGCGCAGGTGACCCGGTTGTCGTGCTGCGTTTCCGGCCGTACGGCGTCCCGACAGGCGCCACGTGGCCGCGGGCTCTCGGTGGCGGATGATGGCGCTGGACTTCGCCGGCCAGCGCGAGGCCTGTCGGTCTAGCGGCGTTCTGCTCCGAACGCCTGCGGTGACCCGAGTTTTGCGGTTGACTGGTGCCGGGCGGGATCCAGCGCCGGCAGGTGCGGGACGGATCTGACCATTGGGACTCCACAGGTGTCGCAGCCCGTGGGTCGCGGCAGCCTAGGGTCCGCCTAGCCGCTCCCCTTGTCGAGTGCAACCGGCCCCACCTCGGTCGCAGGCATTATTCTGCGCACAAGGCTGCAACGTTGTAAATATCCTGTGTACCGATTCACCCACGCAAAGTGGGCTATAAGCCCTTTGCCGTCGGAACTTTTCCGTCCTTATTAGGCCGTAGCGTCGAACACCTTGCCGGGATTGAGAATGCCGGCCGGGTCGAAGGCGGCCTTGACGGCGCGGTGCGTACGCAGGCCGACCGGTCCGATCTCGGTCGCCAGCCAGCCTTTCTTGAGCATGCCGACGCCGTGCTCGCCGGTGCAGGTGCCGCCGAGGTCGAGGCCGAGCCGCATGATCGCGTCGAAGGCGGCCATGCAGCGGCGGTGGGAGTCGGGGTCGTCGCGGTCGACGATCAGGTTGGGATGCATGTTGCCGTCTCCGGCGTGGCCGACCATCGCGACCTTCACCTGGTGTTTCTCGCCGATCCGCTGAGCGCCGTCGATGAGCTCGGCGAGCGCGGAGCGCGGCACCGCGATGTCGTCGACGATGAAATGGCCGAGCCGTTCCATCGCCGGATGCGCGAGCCGGCGTGCCTCCAGCAGCATCTCGCCTTCGACCGGGTCGCTGGCCACGTGCACCTCGGTCGCGCCGGCCGCCGTACACAGCTCGGCGATCCGCTCCAGCTGCGCGCTCGAGCCATCGTCGACGGCGGCGAGCAGCAGCGCGGCGGCGTCGGTCGGCAGGTCCATCGGCCGGTAGTCCTCGATGGCGCGGATGAGCGTCTGGTCCATGATCTCCAGCAGGCTCGGCGTACGCCCGTCGGCGACGATCGCCGACACCGCCGCGCCGGCGCTGACCGTGTCGCCGAAGACCGCCGCCAGGCTCAGCGCGCCCTCGCTGGCCGGCCGCAGCGCCAGGGTGATCTCGGTGATCACGCCGAGTGTGCCTTCGCTGCCGACGAAAAGCCTGGTCAGGTCATAGCCGGCGACACCCTTGGCGGTGCGCCGGCCGGTCCGCAGCACTTCGCCGTCGGCCAGCACGACCTCCAGGCCGAGCACGTACTCGGCCGTCACGCCGTACTTCACGCAGCACATGCCGCCGGCGTTGGTCGCGACGTTGCCGCCGATCGTCGAGCTCTCCCACGAGCCGGGATCCGGCGGATAGCGCAGGCCGTGCCTGCCGACCGCCTCGGTGAGCGTCTTGTTGACCACCCCCGGCCGGACGACCGCGAGCCGGTTGACCGGGTCGATCTCGATGATCTCGTCCATCTTGCGCAGGCTCAGCGCGACGCATCCGTCGATCGCGTTCGCCGCGCCGGCGAGGCCGGTCAGCGCGCCCTGCGGCACGACCGGAATGCCATACTTCGCGGCTGTTTTCAGGGTGTTGACCACATCGTTTGTGCTGCGCGCGTGGACGACGCACGCCGGCATCCCGTGCTCGACCAGGTCGGCCTCGTCATGCGCGTACGCCGACCGCACGTCCTCGTCAAGCACCACGGCACCACCAAGCCGCTCGCGAAGCTCACCGACAGCCGCGGCCGGGATAGTCGTCATGACCTCGATCCTAGGGAGCCACCAGCCCTTCTGTCCCTGTGCATAACGCCACCCCCGTCGATCTACCCGCTACAGCCCGAAACTGTCATACCCCCTGCCAATCTGGGCCCCCACCCAAAACGGGCGGGGGGTGGGTTCGCGTTGGAAACTTAGATAAGTTAGAAGTTGATCTTGAATCTGCGCCCTGTAGCGCTAAACGCCCCATTTGCGAGGATGGAGGACGCACGCAAGGCCCCCTTGCGTGCGTCCAGCGCAAGTAGGGGGGCCTTGCTTGCATAGTGGCGAGTGGCCGGAGTGACCGATGTGACCAGTGAGACGCAAGTCCAAATTTCTAACTTAGGTAAGTTTCCACGCGAACCCACCCCCCACCCGATCTGGGTGGGGGCCAAATTTGGCAGGGGGGTACGACAGTTTCGCGCTGTAGCAGGTATTGAAATACTGGGCGGATGGTCGTGTTGATCGATCCGCCGCGTTGGCCTGGTCGGGGCCGGTTGTGGTCGCATCTGGTCAGTGACGAGTCGTACGACGAGTTGCACGCCTTCGCGGAGCGGCTTGGTGTGCCGCGTCGGGCCTTCGATCGCGACCACTACGACATTCCCGCGCGCTACTACGAGGACGCGCTCGCGGCTGGCGCTGAGCCGGCGTCGAGTCGTGAGATCGTACGCAGGCTGATCGATGCCGGCCTGCGCCGCCGCAAAGCCAGGTCACCGTTTGCGGACTAGGGTCACGCCGTCGCGCACCGGCAGCATGACCGACTCGACGCGTTCGTCGGTGGCGATCCGGTCGTTGAGCTGGTGGACGACCAGCGCGCGCGGCGTTTGTGGATCGAGTACGCGACCACCCTGCAGCACGTTGTCCAGCGCGATCAGGCCGCCGGGCCGCAGCCGGGCCAGCAGCTCCTCGTAGTAGACCGGATAGTTTTCCTTGTCCGCGTCGATAAAAGCGAAGTCGATCGGCTCGGCCGGCAGGGCCTTCAGGGTGTCGATCGCCGGGCCGATCCGCAGGTCGATGCGGTCGTCGAGGCCGGCACGTTTCCAGTACGTACGCGCGACGGCCGTCCACTCCTCGCTGACATCGCACGCCACGAGACGGCCGTCCGCCGGCAGCCCGCGCGCGATGCAGATCGCCGAATAGCCGGTGAAAACGCCGACCTCGACGGCATGACGCGCGCCACTGAGCCGTACGAGCATCGTCAGGAATTCGCCCTCGTCATGCGAAATCTGCATCCCGGCGGCGTCCGGGAAGGCCACCGCGGTCTCGGCGGCGAGGTCGCGCAGCACGTCGTCGGCCGGCGTGCAATGTGCCAACAGGTAGTCGTCCAGGGTCATGGCGACAAGCGTTCACTAATCTAGACGCTTTCGCAAGGCTTGTCGAAGTGACGAATTTCCTAGATGCTTGCCGGATGCCGCTGGAGCTTCGCGACCCCGCCCAGTTCAAGGCGCTCGGCCACCCGTTGCGACACAAACTGCTCCTCGTCCTTCGCCGTCAGCCCGCGACACTTGCGCAACTCGCCGCCGCGCTCGACTCGACGAAAGGCACGATCGGCTATCACGTACGCGTCCTGGAAGCCGCGGGCCTGCTCCGCGTCGGTGGTACGCGGCAGGTGCGCGGCGGCACCGAGCAGTACTACGAGCCGACCAGCGGCGGCCTGACCCTGCACCCCGACGCGCCGGTCGGGCCGGAGTTCCTGGTCAGGGCCGCGCTCGACGAAATGGTGCCCGGCGGCGAAGAGACGACGCAGCTGCGGCACATACGGCTCACCGCCGAACAAGCACGCGCTTTGGCCGCGGAGCTGGAAAAACTCACGCAACGGCTGGGGGACGACCCGACCGGAGAGTCGTACGGAGTGCTGCTCAGCCTCTACCGCGTCGACATCCCCAACATCCCGGAAAGTTAGTCCCGTCACGCCTGGCCTAATACGAGCTGAGCTCGGCATGCACATTCGCACGGGCGGCGTTCTCGTACGATTCCGGCAGCAGCCGGAAAATCCGCGGCAATGCGAGGATTTCGCGCAGGACCTCGGCCCGTCCGGCGGCGAAGGCCGGGTCAGACACGTGCGCGTATTCCTGTCGTACGGCGAAAACATAGGCCGCGTAGGCCTCGGCCGATCCGGCGAGTACGGCCAGGTCGGCGTCGCAGAGCAACGCGCCATTGGTGTCCTTCGGCGCCGGATCGTGCGTACGCGTCAAAAGCACCAGCCGCCGCACCTCGGCGACCCGCGCCGGCGGCAGACCGGCGGAGGACAACATCCGGCCGGCCAGCGCGGCGCTCGCTTCCTCGTTGTCGGTGCGCTTCGGCGCATAGATCGCGTCGTGAAACCAGGCCGCGAGGCGTACGGCGTCGGGGTCGTTCGCGGCGTGCGCGTACGCGTCGATGACATCGAGCATCGCGGTCAGGTGCTCGACCGTGTGATAGCGGCGATGCGGCTCACGCCAGCGCTCGACCAGACCGGCGCCGAAGCGCTCCTGGAGTGGCCAACGTATCAGCAGGTCGTCATGCACATTGACGTATTCTGGTGGCAGCACAGGGACCGCGCGCGCCAGGGGCTGGGATGGCGCGCCTTCGCCGTACGAGGAGTCCCGTGCAAGCCCTGCTGTCCTATCGACGGCTGCCCGCGCTCGCGGGCGTGACCTTCCTGCCGATCGCCTTCCTGGCGCGGCTGCCGCTGGCCATGGCGCAACTGGGCACGCTGCTGCTGGTGGTCGACGCGACCGGCAGCTATGCCGCCGGTGGTCTCGCGGCCGGTCTGGTCGCGGTCGGCATGGCCGCCGGCGGACCGCTGATCAGCCTGCTCGCCGACCGGCACGGCCAGCGGCCGGTGACGCTGCTGAGTACGCCGGTCAACGCCGCCATGATGGTCGCCCTGGTCGTCGCGGTCGGCACAAAAGCCGACCTGTACGTCGTGTGGGGACTGGCGTTGTGCGTCGGCCTCACGACCACGCAGATCGGCGCGCTCGCGCGGTCGCGATGGATCGGCTACGGCGCCGGCGCGCCGGCGATGTCGTACGAGTCGGCGGCCGACGAGACGACCTTCGCGCTCGGACCGGCGCTGGTCGGCGGTCTCGCCGCGCTGTTGTCGCCGTCGGTCGGCCTCCTGCTCGCCGCCGGGTTGGTGGCGGTCTTCGGGCCGCTGTTCGCCACGCACCGCTCGGCGGCGGTGGCCGGCCGGTCGCCGGTCGGCTCGGACGGCCGCGTACGGCTGGCGGAGCTGGCGATCCTGGTCGGCCTGATGCTCGCGCTCGGCGGTTTCTTCGGCGGTGTCGGCGCCGGCATCACCGCGCTCGCCTCCGCGACCGGTGTCGCCGGCCTGGCCGGCGGCGTGATCGCGTTGATGGGGTTGGTCAGTGCCGCCGCCGGCATGGCGACGCCATTGTTGCCGGCGCGGCTCGGCCATCCGGCGCGGCTGCGGATCTTCGCCGCCGGCCTCGTGCTGCTGTCACCGGCGTTGATGCTGGTCAGTACGGTCGGCGGCGCGGCAGTGGTCGTGGTGGCCGTCGGTTTCTGCATCGCGCCGTACATGATCAGCGTCTATTCGCTCGGCGAGCGGGTCGGCGCGGCCGGCCGCACGGCCGCCGTGATGGCGGTGCTGTCCAGCGGTGTCGCCGTCGGTTACGCCGCCGGCTCGACCGCGGCCGGGGCGCTGGCCGACCTCGGCGGCTTCCGGCTCGCGCTGGCGGTGCCGGCCGTCGCGATGGCCGCCGCGTTGGTCCTGCTGGTCACCGCGCGCCGCCGCCTGACGACCCTCGCGGGCAACTGGTCGTACGACCGCTGAAACCTCACCCTCGCAACGGGATTTCGGCGGTGATGGCGGTGCCCTGGCCAGGCGCGGAGTGGACGGTGAGTACGCCGCCGGCGGCCAGCAGCCGCTGTGTCATCGTGCGCAGGCCGCCGCGCGGCGGCACGACCGCCGGATCGAAGCCGGCGCCGTCGTCGGCCACCGTCAGCGTCGCCGTGCCGATGCCGCCGCGCAGCATCACGGTCACCAGGTGCGCCGACGCGTGCTGCGCCACGTTTGCCAGCGCCTCGATGGCCACCGGAAACAGCGTTTGCATGGTCGGCTCGTCGAGTTCGTCGATGATCATCTCGACCTCGACGCGGTGGCTGTGGCCCCACGCGGAGACCCAGGTGCGCAGGTCGAGGCCGCCGGCGTCGGACAGCTCGCCGTTCAGCGCGCGCTGGATGCCTTCGACGGCGGCCAGCGCCAGCTTGACGTGCTTGCCTTCGGCCTTGCGCAGCTCGGCAGCGGCAAACTCGGCCTGCATCGCCACGATTTCCTGGATCTCGCTGGCCGCGCGCTGATCCCGGCTCCGCCGGCGAGCCGTCTCCAGCTCGTGTCCGAGCTCGACCGAGCGTACGGCCAGGATGACGGTGATGCCGGCGGCCGCCGTGAGGGTGAGCGTGAACATCGACTCGACGGCGTTGATCCGCAGCGCGATCGCGGTGACCGCGCCGGCCGCCAGCGCCGCCACCGTGCAGACCAGCGCGGTCGCCGACGGCAGCGCGAAACCGGCCAGCGCGGCCAGCCAGATCGTGCCGCCGAACCACGGCGAGCCGCCGACGAACGGCAACAGCAGCGCGACCGCCGTCGCGAGGGTCAGCGCCAGCCGTGCCTCCTGGTGGCCGCCGGAGCCGACGGCTTTCGCCGCGCCGATCGCGTAGCTGCCGATCGCGACTATCCAACAGGCCACCAGCGCCGGGATCCACCGGTGGTCCTGCGGAGGATGGCGGGCCAGCTGGAAGAGCGGATAGAACGCGGGCAGCAGCCAGATGACGGCGGCGACGGCCAGTGTCGTCCGCGATGGTCCACCCGTTTGCACGCTCGCCAGCATGTCGGCCCGTGGCCGTGAGCGCAATGCTCCTCAGGAATGATTTCCCTTGCGTGTCATCCCATAATGCGAGCAACACCTTTGCTCGTACGAACTCGCGGGTGCTAGACACGACGGATGGCAGCGGAAGTGGTGTCCATGACGTCGATGACCGCGCCGCCAGCGGAAAATCGCTATTGGCGGCGCAATCTCGCCGTGTGTTTCGGCGGGTCTTTCACGACCATCGTCGCGATGACGCTCCTGCTGCCGTATCTTCCCCTGTACGTCGAACAACTCGGGGTGCCCGACCGGCCGGCGATCGTCTGGTGGTCCGGAATCGCTTACGGCGCAACGTTTTTCACCGCCGCGCTGGCCGCGCCGGTGTGGGGGATGCTGGCCGACCGGTATGGCCGTAAACCGATGCTGATCAGGGCCAGCCTCGGCATGGCGGTGAGCATGTCCCTGATCGGCGTGGTCACCAACGTGTGGCAGCTGGTCGCGCTGCGGTTCGCGGTCGGCCTGCTGGGTGGATATTCCTCCGGCGCCACCGCGATGGTCGCCGCGCAAAGCCCGAAAGCGAAGACCGCGTGGGCCCTGGGCGTGCTGTCGGCCGGAATCATGGCCGGAAACGTCGTCGGTCCGCTCGCCGGCGGTGTGCTGCCGCACCTGATCGGCGTACGCAACACCTTTTTCCTGACCGGCGGGCTGATTTTCGTGGCATTCCTGGCGTCGGTGTTTCTGCTCAAGGAGCAGCGACCGCGCCGGATGACCAAAGCGCAACGATCCGAGGACCGGATGAGAATCACGCATCCCGGTGCGGTGACGGTTTTGCTGGCGACCGCGAGCCTGCTGATGTTCGCGACGATGTCGATCGAACCGATCGTCACCGTTTACGTGCAACAGCTGACCGACGCCGCCGCGTACATTTCGGTGATCGCCGGCGTGATCATGGCGGTCGCCGCGGTCGGCAGCATTCTTTCCGCGCCACGGCTCGGAAAACTCGCCGACCGGGTCGGTCATTCCAGGGTCATCGTCGGTTGCCTCGCGGCCGCCGGCGCGTTGTTGGTCGCGCAGGCCGCGGTGACCGACTCCGTCCAGCTCGGCATCCTGCGGTTTCTGATGGGGCTGAGCCTCGGCGGCCTGCTGCCGTGCATCACCGCGGCGATCCGCCACCGCGTCGACGACGGTTCGGTCGGCCGTGTGCTCGGGTTTGGCGTGTCGGCGCAGTACGTCGGTCAGGTGCTCGGTCCGCTGGTCGGCGGGTTCGTCGGCGCGTACGTCGGCCTGCGCCCGGTTTTCGTTGCCACCGGGGTGATCCTGCTCGCCGGCGCGGCGGTCAACTACCTGCTGGCGGTCACCTCGTCGGCGAGCCGGCACAGATAGCTGGCAAAGCGCGCTCGGTCGCGCGGATCCCAGCCGGCCACCATCTCCTCGTACGTCCGCTGCTGAAACTCGTGTGCGGCGGCCAGAAACCGGCGTCCGCCCGCGGTCAGCGTCAGGCTGGCGCGGCGGGCATCGGCGGCGGAGGAGCCGCGTCGTACGTGTCCGGACCGGATCGTCTCGCCCACCATCCGGCTGGCCACCGACCGGTCCACGCCGAGCTGATAGGCCACGTCGGCGACGGTGACCTCGTCGGCTGACCCGGCGATCGCCTCGACGACCTGCACCTGCTGCACGTGTTTCGGATCACCCGGCGCGTTGGCCGCGGTCGTCGGAGCCCAGCGGCGCGACCAGAAGCGCACCAGGCGAAAGAGCGCCGGTCCAGCGCCAGCGCCGTCGGTCATCGTGTCGGTCATAGGCCCATCATGCCACTTGATACGTGCAAAGCGCACAGGTAGCGTGTGCAATATGCACGCAATCATGATGGCGTCACCTTCTCGGGTCGCGCGCAACCTGACGTTCGCGGCCGCACTTCTGGGTCTGTTGATGGCACAACTCGACGGTGCCGTGGTGATCGCCGCGCTGCCGACGATCCAGCACGAGCTGCACGGCGCCGGCGTCGCCGGCGTGACGGCGGTCTATGGCCTCGCGGTCACGGTCGCCACGCCGATGCACGGCCGGCTCGGCGACATGTTCGGCCGGCGGTTGATGTTTCCGTTGGCCATAGCCGTTTTCGCGATCGGCTCGATCGGTTGCGCGGTGGCGCCGGGACTGGCCTGGCTGATCGTCGCGCGAGCCGTGCAGGGGCTCGGCGGCAGCGGCCTGATCGTCGGCGCGGTGAGCGTACTCACCGAGCTGTTCGACCGCGAGGTCCTGCTGCGCCGCCAGGGGTGGCTGACCGCGGTCTCGGCGGTCGCGTTCGTGGCCGGACCGCCGGTCGGCGGCGTGATCGCCGGACAGCTCGGCTGGCGCTGGATTTTCGGCCTGAACCTGCCGATTTGCTTGGTCGCGCTGGTAATCGGCTTCGCTGGCCTGCCTGGCCGCGACACCGGCCTGCCGCGTGGCCGCTTCGACGTGCCGGGAGCGCTGCTGGTGACGCTCGGCGGCGCGAGCCTGGTGACGTTGGGGAGCGGTGAGAATCTCGGTTGGTGGTCATTGCCGCTGGTGCTCGTCGCGGTGGTCGCGGCCGTGACGCTCGTACGTGTCGAACGACGTTCGCAAAGTCCGCTCGTGTCGCCGAGACTGTTCCAGATTTCCGCACTGGCGCGGACGATCACCACCACCGGTCTGTCCGGCGCCACGCTTTTTGGCACCTTTACCTTCATGTCACTCGCGATCGTCGCGACGACGGGCGGCGGACCGACCGAAACCGGCCTGCTGCTGGTCGCGATGACCGCCGGCCAGCTGGTGCCGACCGTGTTTTTCTCAGTGCTGGCGAAGAAGTTCCCCAACCTGCCGCTCTGGGGCCGAGCGGCGCTGGCCGCCGGTGTCGCCGGCATGGCGCTGGTCGCTTTGGCGATTTTGTTGCCGTCGGTGGCATTGCTGGTCTGCGGCCTGGTGCTGAGCGGCGCCGCGCTCGGCCTGTCGATGCAGGTCTACACGCTGATCACGCAGTCGTCCGCGCCGAAGGACGCGATCGGCGCGGCCGTCGCCACGCTGACATTTTCGCGTCAGATAGGAAATGTCGTCGGCATCGCGGTCTTCGGCTGGATCCTCGCGCTGCTGCCGTCCGGCGGCCTGGTGGCGATCTTCGCACTCGCCGCCGCAGTCACCCTCGTCGCCTTGCTTGCCGCACCTAGCTCAGCAGATCGTGCGGACGCAGCCGCAGCTTGACCGGCTGCTCCACGACCAGCTCGGCGCTTCCGGTCGCGGTGCCGATCTCCGCGTAGCGGCCGTCCCGCAACTCCAGGACGGTCAGCGACGGCTGGCCGGGATCGACGATCCAGTACGACTCGACGCGCGCCTGCTCGTACAGCCGTCGTTTGGCGATCAGGTCGTAGCGCTGGCCGGACGGCGACAGCACCTCGACCACCAGCTTCGGCACCGGCACGGCGTTGCCGAGGTCGACCTTCGGGGCCACGATCACGTCCGGCTGGACCCGTCGCCGCTTGCCGAGCCGTACGTCGAACGGCGCGACCAGGACTTCCAGGTTGTCAGGCACAGCCGTGCGAAGCGCGAAGGCCAGCTCCATGACGGCGCGCTGGTGCGGATGCGACGGCGCCGGGCTCATCACGATGACACCGTCGATGAGCTCGTGCCGCCAGCCGTCGTCGTCGAGACGGTCCAGATCGGCGACATCAAATCCGCCGTCCCGGCCGGCGAAGACCGTGCCGCCGACGATGTTCAGCCGCGTCCGCGGCGGAAACCGGCGGAACAGCTCCACGGTTATCGGCGCGCCGGAGCTGACCGGCAGCTCGATGAGCTCCGATGGCTCCGGCGGACCTTGCGGCAGGTGGACGGCCATGACACTCATAGTCGCTCCTCGTGTGCGGCACCTGTCAACCGTGGCAGACCGACAAGCCGGACATCTCGTTGTCCACAGCCTGATGTCGCGACCAAGAGCGGTCGCGAGCTTCAGGTTGCCGTGAGGTCTAGCCGACGTCGGGGATGGCGGGACCGAGGAGGTCGTCGGCGTCGACGATCGTGTACGCGTAGCCCTGCTCGGCGAGAAACCGTTGCCGGTGCGCGGCGTACTCGGCGTCCAGCGTGTCGCGCGAGACCACCGTGTAGAAGTGCGCCTGCCGCTGGTCGGCCTTCGGTCGCAGCACCCGGCCGAGCCGCTGCGCCTCCTCCTGCCGCGAGCCGAAGGTGCCGGACACCTGGATCGCCACCGCCGCCTCCGGCAGGTCGATGGAGAAGTTGGCCACCTTCGACACCACCAGCGTGGAGACCTCGCCGCGGCGGAACGCGTCGAACAGCCGCTCGCGCTCCTTGTTGGTGGTCTTGCCCTCGATCACCGGCGCCTCCAGCTCGGCGGAGAGCTGGTCGAGCTGGTCCAGGTACGCGCCGATCACCAGCACCTGCTCGCCGGCGTGCTTCTCCAGGATCTTCTTGACGACCGGCATCTTCGTACGCGCGGTCGCGCACATCCGATAGCGCTCCTCCGGCTCGGCGACGGCGTACGCCATCCGCTCGGCCTCGGTCAGGGTGACCCGCACCTCGGTGCACTCGGCCGGCGCGATCCAGCCCTGCGCCTCGATGTCCTTCCACGGCGCGTCATAGCGTTTCGGCCCGATCAGGGAGAAAACGTCGCCTTCGCGGCCGTCCTCGCGGACCAGCGTCGCGGTCAGGCCGAGCCGCCGGCGGGACTGCAGGTCGGCGGTCAGCCGGAAGATCGGCGCCGGCAGCAGGTGCACCTCGTCGTAGACGATCAGGCCCCAGTCGCGCGAGTCGAACAGGTCCAGATGCCGGTACTCGCCCTTGCGGCGGGTCGTCATCACCTGGTAGGTGGCGATGGTGACCGGCCGGATTTCCTTGCGCTCGCCGGAATACTCGCCGATCTCGTCCTCGGTCAGCGACGTACGCGCGACCAGCTCGCGCTTCCACTGCCGGCCGGCGACGGTGTTGGTGACCAGGATCAGCGTGGTGGCCGAGGCTTCCGCCATCGCGGCCGCGCCGACCAGTGTCTTGCCGGCGCCACACGGCAGCACCACGACACCGGAGCCGCCGGCCCAGAACGACTCGACCGCCTGCTTCTGATAGTCGCGCAGCGTCCAGCCATCCTGGTGCAGCGAGATCGGATGCGCCTCGCCGTCGACGTAGCCGGCCAGGTCCTCGGCCGGCCAGCCGACCTTGAGCAGCGCCTGCTTGAGCCGGCCGCGCTCGGACGGATGGACGACGACGGTGTCCTCGTCCAACTGCGCGCCGAGCATTGGCGCGATCTTCTTGTTGCGGGTGATCTCGACGAGTACGGCGCGGTCCAGCGCTCTGAGGATCAGGCCGTGGGCCGGGTCGGCGACCAGCTGCAGCCGGCCATAGCGGTCCATGGTCTCGGCCACGTCGACCAGCAGCGCGTGCGGCACCGGATAGCGCGCATAGCGTACGAGCGCGTCGATCACCGACTCGGCGTCGTGACCCGCGGCGCGCGCGTTCCACAGGCCGAGCGGGGTGATCCGGTAGGTGTGGACGTGCTCGGGCGCACGCTCCAGCTCGGCGAAAGGGGCGACCGCCAGCCGGCACTCCTGTGCGGCCGGATGGTCGACCTCCAGCAGCAGGGTCTTGTCGGACTGGACGATCAGCGGGCCATCTGTCACAGCCGTCCAGTCTGCCTCGCCACAGCCGCCGGCGTCACCTCAGCCCCGTCCGGCAGCATCACCTCGGTCTGGTGGTGTCGCCTCGACCCCGGCTGGCGGCATTCGGACGCGCGATCGCGTGTCCGAAAGTCACGTGTCGCGGCATCTCCGCAGGTCAGCGCCATCCTGACGACGCAATCGGAATCCGATTGCGTCGTCGCTCGTCGGGGGACGTTTCGGGGGCACGAAGGGTTGAGCGTACCCGCGGCGCGGTCCAGAGCAGGTCATTGTGAAACGTGGTACGCGCGTACGGCGATGACCTGGTGACAGTGGTGCCCTATCAGGCAGCGGCTCGGAATCGTTACAGCAGGGGAGTGGTGGAATGACTCACACCGGCGTGATTTACCCTCGGCAGTTTTGCCTGTAACGCTCGGCTACAGTGAATCACGATGTCTAGGGACGGGACGGCTTCGCACCGGCGCCAGCGCCGGGGTGCTCACCGACCCCCGCCCAGCCCGCCATATCTCAAGGTCATCGCCGGTGTCGTGCTGGCGGTGTCCGGCTTGGCCGGGATGGCCTCGCTGCTGCGGCCGGCCTCGGTCGCGGACGCCAGCGACTCCTATCCGCAGTCGGCGGCCGGCGTCAGCCGGGCGATCAACGAGAAGGCCAGCCGCGACCTGTCCGGTCCGTGCGCTCGACCCGCGCCCGACCAGGCGGCCGTGGTCTCCTTCCTGAACACCTCCTACGGCCGGACCTTCGGACCGGTCACCGCGAGCTCGCCGCAGCACGACATCTGCGCGGCGATCGCCAAGTTCCAACAATGGGCCCAGGTGCCGACCACCAACGGCGTGGCCGACCCGGTCACCGCCAAGGTGGCCAGGAACCTCGCCGCCACCGATCCGAGCGCCTGCAAGGCGACCGCCGAGCCGACCGTGTGCGTCGACCTCACCCACCAGATCCTGTTCATGGTGACCGGCGGCCAGGTCACCTTCGGTCCGGTGCCGGTACGCACCGGCAAGGCCGAGGACGCCACCCCGGTCGGCAACTACCAGGTCAGCCAGAAGAAGGTCAGCACGGTCTCCAGCGAATACCACGTGCCGCTGCCCTACTGGACCCGCTTCTACCAGGACTTCGGCCTGCATGCCGCCGACGTCGACAGTCCGTTGTACGCGACGAACGTACGCGGCTCGCACGGCTGCGTGAACATGCTGCCGCGGGACGCGGCGGCCCTGTTCAAGATCACCAAGATCGGCACGCCGGTGCACATCTGGGGCAAGAAAGTCGACGCGTAAAGTGCTCGCGTGGTCGACGAGCAGCCAGTAACCGCGCGAAACCGGCGGTTCCCGGTGGACCGTCACCAGGGCCTGTCCGACGGTGTCTTCGCGATCGCGATGACCCTGCTGGTGCTGGACATCAAGCTGCCGGCCGGCCTCTCCGACGACATCACCAACGCGCGGCTGACGGCCGAGCTGTGGCAGTCCGTACGGCCGTCGTTCCTCACCTACCTGCTGTCCTTCTTCGTGATCGGCTCGCAGTGGATGGCGCACCACGAGATGTTCCACGACATCCGGCTGGTGGACCGCCGAATGGGGTCATACAACCTGCAGTATCTGCTGGTCATCGCGGTGATGCCGTTTCCGTCGTCGGTGCTGGCCGACCACGGTGACCTGCCGGTCGCGGTCGCCTTGTATGCGGTGGCGATCGGCCTCGGTGGCCTGTTGCGCGCTCGCATGCAGTCGTACGCCGTCAACAACGACCTGCTCAAGCCGTCGGTCGACGTGGCCGCATGGCGCAAGGACACCAGAGCGGCGGTGTTCTTCGGCCTGCTGTTCGTCGGATCCGCCGGCGTGGCATACGTCCGGTACTGGTTCGCGTACGTGCTCTGGGTCGTCGTCCTCGGCGGCTGGGCCGTGCTCAGCCGCAGCGGCGTGTGGGGCCTACTGCGCGACCGTTTCGCTCGGCGCTAGCCGGGGCCGTACGAGGTCGGTCGACGGCCGTGGCTGACCCCACCGCAGGCCGAGTCGTGCGAGGAGGACGGTCAGCGCGACGATCGGCAACGCGAGATAGAGCAGCACGACCACACCGGCGACCGCCAGCGAGCCGGACAGCGCCGCGGTGATCGACAAGGTGTCGTACGCCGCGTGCGCGATGATCAGCGGCCACAGTCGCCGATAGCGGCGATAGAACACCACCGACAGATAGGCCCAGCCGAGCAACGCGACCACGGTCAGGCCGTAGTAGACGTGATAGCTGGCGCGCAGCGCCACCAGGCCGAGTGTGATCAGCCAGACCGGCCAGCCGAGCCGCTCCAGCAGCCGGTACGCCAGCCCGAGCGCCACGACCTCCTCGGCGACCGCCGTCGGAATTGCCAGCAGCAGTCCGACCAGCAGTGCCTTGCCCGCCTGTGTGGCGTCGCCACCGGTCATCGTCGGCGTCACCAGTACGTCGCCGGAGCCCAGCCGCAGGCTCGTCGCGACCAGTCCGCCGACCAGCAACGCCGGCAGATAGAGGCCGCTGAGCGTCAGGCCGCTGTCTGCCAGCAGCCGCGGCGCCGGACCGGGCCGCAGGCCGAGGTCGAGCAGCCGGTCACCGGACAGCCGCAGCACGACCCAGGCGACGCCGACCGCGAAGAACAGCAGAGCCGCCTGCAGCAGACCGCCGAGAACCGCGGCGACGAAGTGGTGGCGCAGGTCGATGCCGGCGACCGGGCTGGTCGGGCCGCCCCGGTTCAGCGCGAGCGTCGCCGTGGTGGCCCACAGCAGCGGGCCGAAGAGCAACGCCGTCACGAGCGCGACGACGATCTTCCACGGCCGGGTGGCCCGCGCGTACGGCACCGGCTCGGCCGGGACGAACAGGAGATCCAGCACCGAGGTGACCAACCGGTGTGGCTGACCGCGCCACCACTCCCGCTTCCGCGGTGGGACCGATAAGTCAGGCTCCGTCTGCGCGTCCATGCCTCGAACTGTGACACGGAACATCAATCATGTGCAGGGGCCCGCGCGGCGGGTGAAACTCTCATACGTGACCCAGATTGACAGCGCGTTGTCCCGCGCCAGCGTCGTGGTGGAGCTCGAACCCGGCCGCTACCAGGCCAATCTCGACGCGGACTGGTCGGTGGCCGGCATGCTCAACGGCGGCTATCTCAACCTTCCGGTGGCTCGCGCGGCGATTCTGGCCTCGCCACATCCGGATGTGATGGCTGTCACGACCGACTATCTGTTGGCGCCGGCGCCAGGCACGGCCGAGCTGGCGGTGCAGACGTTGAAGGCCGGCAGGACCGTCGCGTACCACCGCGTGACGATGTCGCAGGGCGACAAGGTCGTCGTCTCCGCCTCGGTGGTGACCGGCCGGCTGGCGGACGGCTCCGGGCAGACCATCCTGCGCGCCGAGCCGGTGCCGTTGCCGCCGGTCGAGCTGTGCGACCGGGTGCCGGCCGTGCTGCCCGGCGGCTTCGTTTTCGGCCTGATGGAACACCTCGACGTACGCATGACGCCCGAGTCGACGGCCGCGATGGACAAGGCCGACGAGTCGCTGCGGGTGGCCGGCTGGCTGCGCGCCGCCGACGGCACGCCGCCGGATCCGTTCCTCGCGCTGCTGGCGGTCGACGCGCTGCCGCCGGTGACGCGCACGACGACCGCGCTCGGCTGGGCGCCGACCGTGCAGCTGTCCACCTACCTGCGTGCGACGCCGGCGCCTGGCTGGCTGTCGGTGTACGTCCGCGGCAGCCTGGTCGGCGACGGCTGGTTCGACGAGGACGCCTACGTCTACGACGAGGCCGGCCGGCTGGTCGCGCAGTCGCGGCAGCTGGCCCGGCTGCCGCGCGGCTGACCGCGCTCGAGTAATAGTCCAATTCCGGTCAAAGCTGGTTGACAACGTTCCCAGAAATCCGGTTGAGTGACCCGCGTCACGCTGCCGGAGTCTGTGCTGGAGGCGAAAAAACCGTGCCGAAGACCGTACGACGAATCGCGATCGCATTGGCCGCGTTAGCGCTGGTGTTGGGGCCGGCGGTGCCGGCATCGGCGGCAACCGTCTGCGACAAGTACTGCGATCAGCGCGACCCGGCGCTCGCGGCGGGCGACCGGACGCCGGTGTCGGCGACCGTCTACTCGCGACAGATCGTGTTGCACATCTCCGACGCCGACAACATGGGGTGGGCCAGCATCGACAACGGCGATCCGACCGACGAGGTGTGGCTGGACCGCTCGTACGACGGCGGCCGCAGTTGGTCAGGGGGCAGCAAGCTCGGCGACACCACGATCCCGGACGGCCGGCGCGGCTGGCGGACCCTCATGTACAACGTGGACGACCCGGCCAACCACGGGGTCGGAGCGTTGCGCGCGTGCGGAAAAGCCGGCAACCGCTCGGACATCGCCTGCACGCAGTGGGCCAGGTCGACGGTGAACGCCGGCACCCGCGTCGATGCCGCGGCGACCGCGCTGATGCAGTACTACAACAACGGCAACGGCTTGTGGAACACCACCGGCTGGTGGAACTCGGCCAACGCGCTGACCGCGATCATCGACTACAGCCAGCGGACCGGCTCGACCGCCTACCGCTACGCGATCGCGAACACCTTCGACAAGAACAAAAACGCGCAGGGTGGCAACTTCACCAACGACTACATGGACGACACGGGCTGGTGGGGGCTGGCCTGGGTCCGCGCGTACGACCTGACCGGCGACAGCCGCTATCTGAACATGGCCAGAATCGACGCCGACTACATGTATTCCTTCCGCGACGGCACCTGTGGCGGCGGCATCTGGTGGCGCAGCCAGCGCGACTACAAGAACGCCATCACCAACGAGCTGTTCGTCAAGCTGGCCGCCGCGCTGCACGACCGCATCTCCGGCGACACCAACTATCTCAACAAGGCCACCGAGATCTGGAACTGGTTCAACGCCAGCGGGATGATCAACAGCGGTCACCTGATCAACGACGGCCTGGACTCCTCCTGCCACAACAACGGCCAGACCACCTGGACGTACAACCAGGGCGTGATCCTCGGCGGCCTGCTGGAGCTCAACAAGGCCACCGGAAACGCCGGCTATCTGACCACCGCGCGGCAGATCGCCGACGCCGCGACCACCAGCTCGGTGATCGCGCCCGGCGGCATCCTGCGGGAGCCGTGCGAGCCGGCCAACTGCGGTGGCGACGGGCCGTCGTTCAAGGGCGTCTTCGTCCGCAACCTCGGCGAGCTGAGCCGCGCCACCGGCAACCCGTACGCGAGTTTCCTGCAACGGCAAGCTGATTCGGCGTATGCGCACGACCGCAACCCGATGGACCAGTATGGCCTGTCATGGGCCGGTCCGTACGACTCCAGCGACGGCGCCCGCCAGCACAGCGCGGTCGACCTGATGACCGCCGCGCCTTAGCTCATCAGCCCCGGTTGGGACGCGCGCCGAACAGGATGTCGTCCCAGCCGGGCAGGTCCGGCTTGCCGCGCTTGCCACGGCCGCCGGCCTGAGCGCGCTGCGGCTCCGGCTGGGGTTCGGGCTCTGGCTCGGGCTCCGGCTCGACGACTGGCAGCCGCTCGGCGACCGGCTGCTTGCGCCGGGCCGGCTGCGCCGGCGGTGCCGGTGGTAACGGCGGCGGCGTTGGCTTCGCGACCGGCTCTGGCTCTGGCTCCGGCTCCGGCTCGGGCTCTGGCGCCGGCTCGGCCTGGCGGGGCCGCAGCACCGAGATCGGCGACATCCGCGGCAGCTCCTGGGTGTCGGCGTTCTCCAGGTCGAGCTCGGCGGCGATCTCGTCGTGTACGAGGATCTCCGGCGGCTTCTCCACCGACAGGTAGGAGGCCATCTGGTCGGTCGGGCTGACCACGCTGCGGGCCGCGTCCATGTCCCACGCCGCGTACGCGGTGGCCTTGCCGGACGGCCAGCTGGCCACCACCCTCCAGGTGCCGGTCTCGCGCCGGTAGGCGTCCCACTCCACGACGTCCGGGTCGACACCGTGGCCGGCGAGGCGTACGTCCACCACCTCGGACAGCGACGAGCCGGACTCGGAGGTGCGCAGCCGCGTCCGCCGTGCGTGGTCGGCGATCATCGCGCGCTCCTGCAGCACCGGACCGGCGAACCGGAGGATCTTCTCCAGTGGCGCGTTGGCGGCCTTGGCCACCTCTTCGGCGGACTGGCCGGAGCGGATCCGTGCCTGGATGTCCCGAGGTGTCAAGGCACTCTCCACTTCCATCGCCAACTGGCCGGCCACCCCGACCCGGTCCGACTTGACGGCGGCCAGCACCCGCTCGTCAATGGCCAGCGACAGCATGCGGCCAGACTCGTCCTTGAGTACGAGTGACCGGCCGTCCTCCGCGAGGGCGACGAACCGGACCGGCCGCATCAGCTACCTCCCGGGAGCTCGTCCATGGCTGGCTATTCCACCGTACGTGCTGCGCGGCGAAACGCCGGCCATGCCGCGCCGCGCGTCAGCCGAGTTTTTCGACCACGTAATCGATGCTGGCGGTCAGCCGCCGCACGTCGGCCGGGTCGACCGCCGGGAACATCGCGATCCGCAGCTGGTTGCGGCCGAGCTTACGATACGGCTCGGTGTCCAGGATTCCGTTGGCACGCAGGGTTTTCGCGACCTTGGCGGCATCCACCGCGTCGTCGAAGTCGATCGTGCCGACGACCGCGGAGCGCTTGGCCGGGTCGGTGACGAACGGACGCGCGAAGGACGACTTCTCCGCCCAGGCGTAAAGCGTGTCGGCCGACTCGGACGTGCGCGACACGGCCCAGGTGAGGCCGCCGTTGCCGAGGATCCAGTCGGTCTGCTCGGCCATCAGGAACAGCGTCGCCAGCGCCGGCGTGTTGTAGGTCTGCTCCTTGACCGAGTTGTCCAGCGCGGTCGCCAGGTCGAGGAAGGCCGGCTGCCAGCGACCGGACTCCTTGATCTCGGCGATCCGGCGCAGCGCCGCCGGGCTGAGGATCGCGATCCACAGGCCGCCGTCGGAGGCGAAGTTCTTCTGCGGCGCGAAGTAGTACGCGTCCGACTGCGTGATGTCCACCGGCAGGCCGCCGGCCGCCGAGGTGGCGTCGTGCAGCATCAGCGCGTCGGTGTTGTCGACGCGCTTGATCTGGATGGCGACACCGGTGGAGGTCTCGTTGTGCGGCGTCGCGTACACGTCGATGCCGTCCTCGAGCTGGAACCGCGGCGCGTCACCCGGCTCGGACTTCACGATCGTCGGCTCGCCGAGGTGCGGAGCCGTCTTCGCGGCGGTGGCGAACTTGCCGCCGAACTCGCCGAAGCTGAGGAACTGCGCGCGGTCGCGGATCAGCCCGAAGGTCGCCGCGTCCCAGAACGCCGTGGTGCCGCCGTTGCCGAGCACCACCTCATAGCCCTCCGGCACGCTGAACAGCTGGCGTACGCCGTCGCGTACCCTCTTGACCTGGTCTTTCACGCCGCGCTGGCGGTGCGAGGTGCCGAGGTAGGAGGACGCCACCTTGGCCAGCGCCTCCACCGCCTCCGGCCGCACCTTGGACGGCCCGCAGCCGAAGCGTCCGTCCACGGGCAGCAGGTCAGCAGGGATCTGGATCGTGTCAGTCACGACGCGTACCTCTCACGCTCAGGCGGTCCTTTGCCGTCCTGATCCTCCCACCGCCACCTTTTCCGCTCGACACATGCCCCACGTGACCCCCACCACGCGGTCTGGTCGCATGGCCCCCATGCGTGCGTTGGATGCACGCATGGGGGCCATGCGTGCATCTAGATCGGGGAGATCTAGATGGGGGAGATGGAGGCCCAGCCGTCGACCTCGGAGGGCTTGCGGGGGCCGGGGCCCAGGTAGTCGGCGGACGGGCGGATGAGCTTGCCCAGGCGCTTCTGCTCCATGACGTGCGCACTCCAGCCGGCCGTACGCGCACAGGTGAACATCGACGTGAACATGTGCGCCGGCACCGCCGCGAAGTCGAGCACCACCGCCGACCAGAACTCCACGTTGGTACGCAACGGCCGGTCCGGCTTGCGCGCGGTCAGCTCCGCGACCGCGGCCTTCTCCAACGCCTCCGCGACCTCGAAGCGCGGCGACCCGAGCTCACGGGCCGTGCGCCGCAGCACCCGAGCGCGGGGGTCCTCGGCGCGATAGACGCGGTGGCCGAAACCCATCAGCCGCTGTCCGGAGTCCAGCGCCTGCCTGACCCACGCCTCGGCGTCGCCGGACTTCTCCACCTCGTCGAGCATCTTGAGCACGCGCGACGGTGCGCCGCCGTGCAACGGACCGGAGAGCGCGCCGATCGCCGACGAGATCGACGCGGCCGCGTCGGCGCCGGTCGAGGCCACCACGCGCGCGGTGAACGTCGACGCGTTCATGCCGTGCTCGGCGGCGGAGGTGAAGTACGCGTCGACCGCCTTCACGTGCGCCGGGTCCGGCTCGCCGCGCCAGCGGATCATGAACCGCTCGACGATCGTGCTGGCCTTGTCGATCTCCTTCTGCGGCACCGCGGGCAGGCCGATGCCACGCGCCGACTGCGCCACGAACGACAGCGTCGTCACCGAGATCCGCGCGAGGTCGTCGCGGGCCTGCTCGTCGGAGATGTCCAGGAGCTGGCCGAGGCCCCAGTACGGTGCGAGCATCGCGACCGCCGACTGCACGTCGACCCGGATGTCGCCGGAGTGCACCGGGATCGGGAACGGCTCGGCCGGCGGCAGTCCCGGCCCGAACCGGCCGTCCACCAGCAGGGCCCACACGTTGCCGAACGAGATGTGGCCGACCAGGTCCTCGATGTCGACACCTCGATAGCGCAGCGCGCCGCCGTCCTTGTCCGGCTCGGCGATCTGCGTTTCGAAGGCCTTCACACCTTCCAGCCCCGGTTTGAAGTCGTTCGGCATCGTCGGCGCGCTCCGCTCGTCAGGGATGTGGTTGATACATCATGCCGCCGCCCCCTACGGGATGCGACTGGTCAGCCGCCGCAGCAGGTCGGGGCCGAAGTTGGCGCCGGTGAGGATCGTCCCGACCTTCTCGCCGGCGATCTCGTGCGTGGCCAGCGCGGCCAGGCCGGCGACCGCGGACGGCTCGGCGATGAGCCCGGTGCAGTCGCGCAGCACGAGCAGCGCCGCGTAGATCGCCTCATCGTCGACCAGCAGCATGTCATCGACGTACGACCGCATCCAGTCGACCGCCGCCGGCACCGGCACGCGTACGGCCAATCCGTCGGCGATGGTGTCGATCCGCTCGGTCGCCACCGCGGTGCCGGACCGCCAGCTGCGCTCCATCGACGGCGCGCCGGCCGGGCACACGCCGACGACCCTGGTCCGCGGCGACCTCGCCTTGAGCCAGCGCGCGACGCCGCTGATCAGCGCGCCGTTGCCGACCGGTACGAGCAGCGTGTCCAGGGTGTCACCGCCGGCGCCGGTCAGCTCCAGGCCGATCGTGCCGGCGCCCTCGCTGATCAGCGGCTCGTGGCCGTCCTCGACGAAGATCTGGCCGCGTTTTTCCGCGTACGTCCGGCCGGCGGCCTTCGCCTCGTCGAAGTCCGCGCCGTGCAGGACGACCTCCGCGCCGAGCTCGCGCATCCGCTCGACCTTCGCCGGATTCGCCGTCTCCGCCGCGAAAACCAGCACCGGCAGGCCGCGCCGGCCGGCGGTGTAGGCGATCGCCTGGCCGAAGTTGCCGGCGGAGCCGCACACCACCTCGTGGCCGGGCCGCAGCGTACGGACGAAGTAGTCGGCGCCGCGGCCTTTGAAGGAACGCAGTGGATTGAGCGTCTCGACCTTCACCAGCACCTGCCGGCCGAAGTGTTTGGTCAACGCCGGGTCGAAGAACTGCGGCGTGTTCAGGAAAACCGGGTCGACGGCGTGCGCCGCGTCGGCGATGTTGTCCAGCGAGAGATCCATCGGCACACCACAAATGTGACCCACCCGGCCAGATCCGGCCAGCGGAGGCGAGCAAGGATGGAGATCGTGACTGATCCCGCCGAGCATCTGGCCGAGATGCGCCGCACGTACACACTGGCCGGCCTGACCGAGGACGAACTGGCCGGCAACTGGCTCGACCAGTTTCGTCGTTGGTACGACCAGGCGTACGCGGCCGGGGTGATCGAGCCCAACGCGATGGTCTTCGGCACGGCTGACAGCGCTGCCAGGCCGAGCAGCCGGACCGTGCTGTGCAAGGGCGTCGACGAACGCGGTTTCGTCCTCTACACCAACTACACGTCCAGGAAAGGACGTGAGTCGGCCGACAATCCGCACGCCAGCCTGTTGTTTCCGTGGTACGCCTTGGAACGTCAGGTGATCGTGACCGGAGCGGTGGAGCGGGTCGAGGACGTGACCTCCGACGAGTATTTCGCCAGCCGGCCCTACGGTTCGCGGATCGGCGCGTGGGCCAGCGAGCAGTCCGCCGTCATCCCGTCCCGTGCGGTGCTGGAAAACGCGCGTGCCGAGCTGACCGCGCGCTATCCGGAGACGGTGCCGCGGCCGCCGCACTGGGGCGGCCTGCGCGTGCGGCCGGCCACCGTCGAGTTCTGGCAGGGCCGGCCGGACCGGCTACACGACCGGCTGCGTTTTCGCCGTGACGGCACGGAATGGATCGTGGAGCGGCTGTCCCCGTGATGTCATCGTGAATGTGTTGTCGCGCGTACGGTCGGCCGCGATCGACACCAAACCGCTGGCATATCCGGACTTTCGCCGGTTGTGGGCCGGAAACGCGGTGTCGTTCATCGGTTTCCAGCTGACCGCGGTGGCCGTTCCGGTGCAGGTGTTCGCGATCGGCGGCTCGTCGCTGTGGGTCGGCGTGCTCGGCGCCGCGGCGCTGGTGCCGCTGATCGTCTTCGGCCTGCTCGGCGGCGCGATCTCCGACGCGGTCGACCGGCGCGTCGTGCTGCTGGTCTCCTCGGCCGTACTTTGGCTCGCCACCTGGGGTCTGCTCGTCCAGGCGCTGCTCGGCCTGCGCAGCATCTGGCTGATTTTCGCGCTGGTGGCCGTCCAGTCCGCCGCCTTCGCGGTCACCTCGCCGACCCGTTCGGCGGTCATCCCGCGGCTGCTGCCGCTCGATCTGGTGCCGGCCGCCAACACGCTCAACTTCACCTTCTCCAATGTCGGCACGATCGCCGGACCGCTGCTGGCCGGCGTACTCATCTCGCACGGCTCGTACGCGATCGTCTACGCCGCCGACGCCGCGCTCTACACCTTTGCCCTGTACGCGGCGATCCGGCTGCCGGCGATGCCGCCGTCCGGCCCGAAGTCGCCGCCCGGCCTGCGCTCGGTGCTGGAGGGCCTGGCGTTCATCGCCACCCGCCCGGTGCTGCTGGCGTCCTTCGGCGTCGACATCGTGGCGATGGTGCTGGCGATGCCGCGGGCGCTGTTCCCGGAGATCGGCGCCGAACGGTTCGGCGGGGACCAGGCGGTCGGCTGGTTGTTCGCGGCGATCGCGATCGGCTCGGTGGCCGGCGGCCTGGTGTCCGGCTGGATCGGCCGGATCCGGCGGCAGGGGGTCGCGCTGATCGGTGCGGTCGTCGCGTGGGGTGTGGCGGTGGCGCTGGCCGGCCTGGCCGGACAGCTCTGGCTGGCCGTCGCGTTCCTGGCCGTCGCCGGTGCCGCCGACCTGGTGTCCGGCGTGTATCGGCAGACGATCCTGCAGATCTACGCGCCGGACGAGATGCGCGGCCGGATGCAGGGTGTGTTCACCGTGGTGGTGGCGGGCGGTCCGCGGCTGGGGGACGTACGCGCCGGCGTCACCGCCGCCGGCATCGGTGCCACCGCGTCCTGGGTCTGGGGTGGTGTCGCGTGCGTTGTCGTCGTGTTGCTGGTGGCGCTTTTCGTACCGGCCATCCGCACGTACCACGCCGAAACCGCCGCGCCGGCCGAGCCGGCCGAGCTGGCAGGAGGCTGACCAAACCGCGGCACGATCGACGCAGCTACTGCCGCACGCGCCAGGGGCCGCCTCGTCTAGGGTGAGTGAAGTCGCGTCGGGTGGTCGCGATGGAGGGAGCAGTCGTGATCTTCAAGGCGGTGAGCGACGGCCGGCCGTATCCGGACCACGGTCTGACCGCACGGCAGTGGGCTGACATCCCGCCGCGGCCGATCCGGCTGGACCAGCTGGTCACCACCAAGCGCGAGCTGGCCCTCGACCGGCTGCTGGCCGAGGACTCCACCTTCTATGGCGACCTGTTCCCGCACGTCGTCGACTTCCAGGGCACGCTCTACCTGGAGGACGGCCTGCATCGCGCGCTGCGCGCCGCGCTGCAACAGCGTACGTCCATCCACGCGCGCGTCTTTGCGGTCTAAGGCCCGCTCAGGTCGGTCGCCGACCAGTCCTCACCGGCGTCGGAGCTGGTGAACAGGTTGCCGTCGGCCTGCGCCGGCAGCGCCACCAGCGACTGCGCGTCGATCGCGCCGACATAGCGCCAGCCACCCGTGCGGTCCGGCAGTCCGCCGGCGACCGTATGGAAGGTGTCGCCGCCGTCCCGGCTGACCTGCAGCCGCGGCTCGCCGATCGACGGGTCCGCGTCGCCGACCAGCAGCACGGTGGAGCTGGCCGAGGTGAAGGTCGTCTGCGGCGCGTTGGACAGCCGCAGCGCGGAGGCTTTCTGTTGTTGCCAGCTGCGCCCGCTGTCGTCGGAGTAGACCGTCGTGTAGGACGCGTTGCCGGCGCCGGCGTCGCCGCTCGGACAGATCGCGAAGAGCCGGCTGGCGGCCGCGCTCGCCGCGATCGACCGCGGCTGGTCGCTGTCACACGGCGCGGCCGCCGCCTTCCAGGCGCCGTCGCGGAACGCGTACACCTGCTTGCCGACGAGCGCGACGCCGCCCCGTCCGAACGACAGCTCGCCGCTGCCGGAGCCGGCCGGCACCCCGCTCACCTGTTGCCAGTCGTCCTGCCTGGTCGCCGAGCTCCACATCGCGACCTGTGAGCAGGTGCCGCTGTCGCACTGGCCGACCAGCGCGTACGCGGTGCCGTCCTTGATGGCCAGGTCGAGGACGGTGCCGCCGACCGGCTGCTTGTGCCAGGAGGCGCCGCCGTTGTGCGTCGAGTAGAGGCCGCCGCCGTACGCGAAACCGTGTAGCTGCGTGGCGAACCGGACCTCGCGCACGGTGTCCTGCTCGGTCTGCTCCGGCGCGGCGGTCGCCGCCGCGGTGGGGGCCTGCGGTCCGGGCACCGTACGCCACGGCTGGCCGGGGCCTTCCTTGCGCACCATGACCGTGCATTTCTTGCCGCCGCAGTTGGTGCTGTCGCCGAGCACGTACGTCGTGGCGGCGACGGTGGTCACCGAATACGGCTTGAAGCCGGTCGGCAGCTTGGCCGAGCCCACCGGTTTCTGCAGGCCGGAGTCGGTGGCCCGCGGCGTGGCGCTTTTCTCGGAGAAGGTCTGCGGCCGCGGCGAGGACGGGTTGGTCGCCAGTGCGGTCGCGTCGCCGCTGTTGGCGCGGTTGTGCAGGACGGCGGCGCCGGCCGTACCGACGCCGGCGACCAGCACGAACGCGGCGCAGACGACGCCGGCCTGGCGCATCTTGCGGCCCTTGGCGCGGCGGCTGATCGTGTCGAAATGACCCTGTGGCGGAGCTAACGGCTCCGGTCGGGAGAAGATGCGATCCAGTGGGTCGCTCATCGGGTTTTCTCCTGGCTGTGCGGCACGTCGTCGGCGGTCAGCGCTTCGGAGAGCTTCTGCCGCGCGTCGAACAGTGCCCTTTTCACCGTTCCCTCGGCCTTGCCGATGACGTTGGCGATCTCGTGGACTGGCAGGTCGGCGTAGTAATGCAGCAGGACGACCGTACGCATCCGCTCCGGCAACTGTTCGACCAGGTCACGGATGGTCGGGTCGGGCGCGGGCTCGGTCTGCGGCGGCTCGGCCAGCCGCACCAGCGCCTTGCGCTCGCGCTGCTGCTTGCGCCAGTGGTCGCGGATCAGGTTGGTCGCGGTCATGTAGAGCCACGGCCGCGGCTGGGTCACCCTGGTCCAGCGCGCCATCAACCGGACGAAGCACTCGGTGGTGATGTCGTGTGCCAGCTCGCTGTCGTTGACCAGCTTGTTGGACCATCCCGCCAACCGGCCGTACTCCGCCTCGTACAGCTCGCGCACGGCTGTCTCGTGCGCACGCACCAAGCCTCCCCCTAGCGGTAGGTCCATGGTGGCAGCCGGCATGGTCACGGTCTCTCAGACGACACACCGGGGCCGATGGTTGGGTTACACCTGTCACAGCCTCGGTCGCCGACGGAGATGTCGACTGTCAAGACGTCCGATTTTTGCAGCCGACCGGTCCGCTGTCCTTTCCGGGGCCTAGCTTTGACACCGTTGTCAACGTTTAACGTCCGCTGTGCGTGGATCGTTCGGAGAGTGCGGAGGCCGAGGTGCTGATCGGAGAGCTGGCGGAGCGCGCCGGCGTGAGTACGCGCATGCTGCGTTACTACGACGAGCAGGGTCTGCTGGCGTCCCGCCGGTCGGCCAACGGCTATCGGACGTACGACGACGTCGACCTGCGGGCCGTACGCGAGATCCGGACGCTCATGGACAACGGCTTCTCGCTGGAGGAGACCAGGCCGTTCGTGGAGTGCCTGCGCGCCGGCTTCGTCGCCTCCGACGTGTGCCCGGCCTCCATCGGCGCGTACCGCCGCAAGCTCGCCGAGCTGGACGCCGGCATCGAGCGGCTGCGGCGTACGCGCGACGACCTGGCCGCCCGGCTGGCGGTCGTCGGCGACCTGGACGCGTCCGCGCCGATCTGTCAGACGAGCGTAGGAGTGGCGCGATGAGCGTGGTGGACGTGACCGACGAGACCTTCGACGCGGAGGTGCGGCGCAGTCCGGTGCCGGTGCTGGTGGAGTTCTGGGCCACCTGGTGCCCGCCGTGCCGCAAGATGGTGCCGGTGCTGGACTCGGTGGCGAAGGCGTACGCGGGACGGATGAAGGTCGCCAAGATCGACACCGACCACAACCCGATGGTCACCCGCGAGGCCGGCGTGATGGCCAACCCGACGCTGTCGGTCTATCGCGACGGCGAAGTCGTCTATTCGGTCGTCGGCGCGCGGCCGCTGTCGCGGCTCACGTCGGAGCTGGACGCGATCCTGTCCTGATATGGCGAGTGCGCCGGTCGCGGCGCCGAGATCCTTACTGAGCAACGACAACTCAGGAGGACACATGCTCGCGAAGGTTTTCCCCATCAAGCTGAAGGACGGCAACCAGGAGGCGGCGGAGGCACTCGTGCACGCCTTCGCTCCGGAGGGGCCGGCGAAGGAGGAAGGCACGCTCTCGTTCCGCGTCTATCGTGATCCGGCCAAGCCCGACTATCTGCTGTTCGTCGAGCATTTCGCCGACCAGGCCGCGTACGACGCGCACACCGGCTCGGCCGCGTACCGGAAGCTGATCGCCGGTGAGTTCGCCGACCTGATCGTGGAATTCGTGGAGATCGACCACGAGTTGCTGGTAAGCGTCTGAGTCATGACGACGTACTCCGCGGTGCGGACGACGGGGATCTACTGCCGGCCCGGCTGCGGCGCCAAGCCGCTGGCCGAGAACGTCCGTACCTTCACGTTGCCCGCCGCCGCGGAGGCGGCCGGCTATCGCGCGTGCCTGCGCTGCCGGCCGTACCGCGTCGCGGGCCCGCTCGCCGACGACACGCCGGAGCTGGTGTGCCGCGCGGTGCAGCTGATCATCGCCGGCGCACTGGACGAGGCCAATGAAGACGCGCTCGGCGCTCGGCTCGGGGTGTCGGCGCGGCATCTGCGGCGGATGTTCCACGACCATCTCGGCGCGACGCCGGACCAGTTCGCCCGGTCGCGGCGCGCGCATTTCGCGCGGCGGCTGCTCGACGACTCCGACCTGTCGGTCACCGACATCGCGTTCGCGTCGGGGTTTGGCAGCCTGCGGCAGTTCAACCGCGCGATGCAGGAGGTGTTCCGGTTCTCGCCGCGCGAGCTGCGCGACCGGCGCCGGCGTACGGACCGGCTGGCGGCCGACGGTGGCCTGCGGCTGCGCCTGCCGTTTTCTTCGCCGTACGACTGGGACGCCGTGCTTTCCTCGATGCGGCTGGTGCCGGGCGTCGAGTCGGTCGCCGACCGCGTCTATCGCCGGACCATCGTGCTGGACGGCTCGCCGGGGATGCTCGAGATCGGCCCTGGCGGCGTCGACCACCTGCTGCTGACCGCTCACCTGCCGTACTGGGAAGGCGTCATCCACATCGTCGAACGAGCCGCGCAACTCGTCGGCACCGAGACCCATGGCGTGCTCGGCGAGTGGGGGCCGTTCGAGGGCGCCGTACGCCGGCTCGCTCCGGACGCGGCCGCTGGCCTGGTGCTCGCGTACGGCCTACCGGTGCCGGGCCTCGGTTTTGGCCTGACGCATGCCTTCCCGGCCCCGGAGGCGGTGATCGACGAGCCAGGCGTCGCCGGCGACCTGGCCCGCGCCGAGCTGGCCCTCGTCTAGCTTGTCGCACACACCAACACGCCGAGACCGGCGCGAAACCGTCGTACCCCTCGCCCAAAATTGCCCCCACCCAGTGGTCGGGTGGGGGGTGGGTCCGCGTGGAAGTTACATAGGTAATGAAAATCGCGACCATGGAGCGCTAAATGCCCCATTTGCGAGGATGGCGGGCGCACGCAAGGCCCCCTTGCGTGCGTTCAGTGCAAGTAAGGGGGCCATGCTTGCATGAGGCCGAGTGACCGAAGTGGCCAAAGTGATCCGCGTGACGCAAGTCCGAATTTCTTAACTTATGTAAGTTTCCACGCGAACCCACCCCCCACCCGATCTGGGTGGGGGCCCAGATTGGCAGGGGGGTACGACAGTTTCCCGCCGTAGCGGGTAGGTCAGGCCGGTTCTTCCAGTCGGAAGCCGACCTTCAGGCCGACCTGGTAGTGCTGGATCTGGCCGTCCTCGATGTGGCCGCGGATCTCGGTCACCTCGAACCAGTCCAGGCCGCGCAGCGTCTGCGCGGCCCGGCTGACGGCGCCGCGTACGGCGGCGTCGATGCTCTCGGTGGACGATCCGACGATCTCGGTGACGCGGTACGTGTGATCAGCCATCCGCCGATCGTCCCGCCAACCGCACTCCTTAGCTAGTGTCCCGAGTCGGAAATTCGGCACACTCAGTCACCGCCTGGATCCCCGAGCTAAGCAACGAATTTCAGACTCGGGACACTAGTCGGAAAGAGCGCCTGACGGGCCTGCGGCGACAGCGTCGAGCCGTCCTTGAGGTGCAGGATCCGGGCGAGTTTCGCAGTGTTGGCGTTGGACTTGCGCTCGACCGCGCGCGCGGAGTCGAAGGCCGCCTGTACGGTCGCGGCGCTCGCCGGTTGGCCGGTCAGCGTGCCGTACGCGATCACGGCCTCGGCGGCCATGCCGGAGAAGAACGGGTGATAGGACGCGGCGGCCAGCAGGTTGAGGTCCTTGCCGTTGACCCAGGCGTCGTCGCCGGCGCAGATGTCGTGACCGAGCGCCGGCGTGTACGTGTCGACGAAGGTCGCGCCGGTCGCCGACGCGGCCGTCTGAGCGGCGTCGTTGAGAGCTCGTTCCAGCGAGTCGGCCCACGGATAGTCGCCGGCCGCCAGCGGCAGCGCCTCACACGGCCGCATGCTCGCCGGCACCAGTCGCGGATAACCGACCACCAGCACCTTCGCCCGCGGCGACCGCTGCCTGATCCCCTGCAGTACGCCGGTGATGTTGGCCTGCGTCCTGGTGATCGCGGCGCGCAGCGTGTCGACGCCGTCGACGGTGAAGTGTGCCTTGCACGGCGCGCCGGTGGGATCGCCGGCGGCCAACCCCGGACAGGTGCCGACGACCGTGCCGAAGACGCCGTAGTCGTTGCCGCCGATCGAGATCGTCACCAGGTCGGTGTCGGCCGTCAGCGCGTCGAACTGCGGCTGGTGCGATCCGATGGTCAGCGGCTGCGCGCTGGTCATGTCCTTGGTCTGGGCACCGGAGCAGGTCGTGTCGGTGTAGAGCAGCAGGCCGAGCCGCAGCGCCAGCTGCGCGGCGTAGTTGCTGGTCGAGCGTACGCACAGCAGCGGATCCAGCCGGGGCAGCGGGATCAGCGGCCCGGCCGCGTACGAGTCACCGAGCGCCACCATGTGCCGATACGAGACGGCGGCACTGGCGCCGTTGAGCGGGACGAGCGCCGCGGCCAGGACGGACGCGACCAGGGTGGCACACAACGCGGCGATACGGCGGACAGTCATCGACACCTCGACAGATCGTGACGAGTAGGGGCCGCGATGAATATGTCCCACCTTGATCGGTCTGGGCAATAGCCTTAGCTCGAACCGACCTGTGAGTCCGGAGCGTCGACCTTCTCGCTGACGTGTACGAGCAGCTCCTTCAGCAGCCCGGCCAGCTGCCCGCGCTCGGCCGCCGGCAGGCCGGAGATCAGCTCCAGCTCGTCGGTCAGCAGGTCGTCCACGACGCGTTCGACCAGCTCGTGGCCGCGGTCGGTGAGCGTGACCTCGACGGCTCGGTGGTGTGCCGCCGAAGGCCGGCGTACGACCAGCTCGTCGCGCTCGGCACGGGCGATCCGCTGCGAGATCGCGCCGGCGCTGACCAGCGTGCGCTCGGCGATCTCGCGCGTGGTCAGGGTGTACGGCGGACCGTCGCGCCGCAGCGTACTGAGCAGGTCGAGGGTGGCCGCGTCGATGCCGAGCCGCGCCAGTACGCGCTGGCGGTGCGCCCCGAAAAGCTTGGCCAGCTGCCAGATCCTGGTCACCACACCGATCGACTCCACCGGCGTGCCAGCCCGTTCGGCGCGCCAGGCGGCGGCGATCCGGTCGGCTCGATCCACGAGACCACCTCCGAGGTATTATTTAGACCTAAACAATGATGGGAGGACACATGCCACGCAACATTGTCGTGACCGGCGGCGGCACCGGGATCGGCCGCGCCGTCGCAGCCGCCTTCACCGCGGCCGGCGACCACGTCGTGATCACCGGCCGGCGTCAGGACGTGTTGGAGCGTACGGCCAAGGAGCTCGGCGTCGAGGCGATCGTCTGTGACCACACCGATGTCGATCAGATCGCCGCGCTCGCAGCGGCCGTCGACTCCGTCGACGTACTCGTCAACAACGCCGGCGGCAACACCGAGATGACCAACGACGAGCCGACCGACCTGGCCGGTCTGGCGGCCGCCTGGCGGCGGCAGCTCGAGGCCAACCTGCTGTCGGCTGTGCTCACCACGGAGGCGCTGAGCGACCGGCTGGCCAGCGGCGGCGCGGTCGTACACATCGGCTCGATCGCCGCGGACAAGGGCGCCGCCGGCTATGGCGCGGCCAAGGCCGGCCTGGCCTCGTACAACGTCGGTCTGGCGCGCGAGCTGGGGCCGCGCGGCATCACCAGCAACGTGGTCAGCCCCGGCTACATCGGTGACACGGAGTTCTTCGCCGACCGGATGACCGACGCGCGGCGTACGACGCTGGTCGAGGCCACCTTCGTCGGTCGCGCCGGTGCTCCCGAGGACATCGCCGGCACGGTGTTCTACCTGGCCTCACCTGGCGCTCGGTATGTCACCGGCCAGACCATCGCCGTCAACGGTGGCGCCTGGCCATCCCGTTGACTGCACGCATGGCCACCATGCGTGCGTCCAACGCAAGCATGGTGGCCATGCGGACTTCTCAGCGCGACAGGCGGACGACGCGGCCCTTGGGGCCCGAGCCCCAGCAGCCGCCGTCGGCCGCGCACTGCACCCCGTCCAGCGCGCCCGTGTCGAAGCGCTGCCACGTACGGCCCGCGTCGGTGCTGATGTCGCTGCCGGTCGGCCCCACCGCGATCACGGTCGCCAAGGTGTGCGGCACCCAGGCGGCGCCGGAGCGGTACGCGCCAGGTCCGGCCAGGCCCTTCCACGTACGCCCACCGAACGAGACGGCGGCCGCGTTCGGCGCCTCGGCCGGCTTGTTGTAGTCGCCGCCGACCGCGATGCCGAGCCACCGCGTACGGAAGGCCAGCGAGTAGATGCCGGCGGTCGCGCCGCTCGGCACCGGTGTGTCGACCACCCTCCAATGCCGTCCGCCATCGGAGGAGTGGAAGACGCGAGACGCGCTGCCGCCACCGCTGGCGATCCACGCGTCGTACGGCCCGGAGCTCACCAGGCACGTGCCGCTGGCGGCGAAGGCGAACTCGCCGGGCAACGCGTCCGGCATGCCGTCGCTCGGCCGCACCTTCCACGTACGGCCACCGTCAGCGGTCGCGAGCAGCCGGAACTTGCCGTCCACCGGGTCCGACAAGGCCAGGCCGCGCCGCGAGTCGAAGAACGTCATGCAGTCGTAGAAGGCCTTCGGCTCGTCGTTGGTGAACGCGCGCGTCCAGTGCGCGCCGCCGTCGGAGGTCGCGTAGATCCGCGACGCGTCGCCGTCGCCGATCGCCAACACGACCGCGCGCCGCGCGTCGAAGGCCTCGACATCGCGAAACTCCAGACCGGCCGCGTCCGGCGGCGAGACGTTACGCCAGTGCCGGCCGCCGTCGGTCGTACGCAGCACCACACCGGTCGCGCCGGCGACCCACGCGGTCGTCCGGCTCACCGCGGCCAACCCGCGGAACTGGTTGGTCACGCCGGTCTCGGTGGCCTGCCAGGACGGCGGCCGCGAGTGTGCCGCGGCCGGTGCCGAGGGTGCCAGCGCGGCCATAGCGAGTGCGGCGAAACCGCTGGCCAACAGCCGAAATGTCGTCATGCCGGCGGACGTTACACGGCCCGGGGCCGGCACATCGGCCGTTCAGCGTGGACACTGGAGGACATGGCGAGCGATCTGGAGGTCATGCCGCGGCTGGTGATCCCGGCCGCCGAGCTGACCGAGCGGTTCTCCCGCTCGTCCGGGCCGGGCGGGCAGGGGGTGAACACCACCGACAGCCGCGTCGAGCTGGTCTTCGACGTGGCCGGCTCGCCGTCGATCCCCGAGCACCTGCGCCACCGGATCCTGACCGCGTTGAACCACCGGCTGGTCGGTGGCGTGATAACCATCGTGGCGTCGGAGTTTCGCTCGCAGCTGCGCAACCGTGACGCGGCGCGTACCCGGTTGGCCGCGCTGTTGCGCTCGGCGGCCGCACCGCCACCGGCCAAGCGGCGGCCGACCGGGCCGAGCCGCGGCGCCAAAGAACGCCGGCTGGCCGAGAAAGCACGCCGCTCCAACGTCAAGCGCGATCGCAGAAGGCCAATCGACGACTAAAAGAGGTGCCGTTGCAGGTCATCGACGCGTACGAATGCGCCAAGCGGCTGGATTTCCGTGACCTGGTCCCGGCGTTGGCCGACGCCTTCGCACGGCCGGCGACCGTGCCGGAGCGCCACCACCACGCGCTGCCGGGCGGCGCGACGCTGCTGCTGATGCCGGCCTGGAGCGACGCCGGCTATCTCGGCGTGAAGTGGGCCAACGTCTTCCCGGCCAACGCCGACCGGGGCCGGCCGGCGGTCTCCGCCGCGTATTTGTTGGCCAGCGCGGAAACCGGCGAGCACCTGGCGATCATCGACGGCGACGAGCTGACCCGCCGGCGTACGGCCGCCGTCGCCGCACTGGCCGCAGGCAAGCTGGCACGCGCCGACGCGCGTACGTTGCTCATCATCGGCGCCGGGCACGTCGGCAGCGTCGCCGCCGAGGCATACGCGGCCGTGCGGGACATCGAGAAAATCCTGATCCACAGCCGGACGCCAGCAAACGCGCGAAAACTCGCCGACCAGCTCGGCGCCGAGGTCGTCGCGGACGTACGCGAGGCGGTCCGGCAGGCCGACATCGTCAGCTGTGCCACGCTTTCCGAGCAACCGATCGTGCTGGGGGAGTGGCTGCGTCCCGGCACGCATGTCGACCTGATCGGCAGTTTCCGGCCGACAATGCGAGAAGCCGACGCGGCCGCTCTGCAACGCGCACGCGTGTTCATCGACTCCGAGGCCGCGCTGCACGAGGCCGGTGAGCTGGCCGACGCCGACATTCCGGCGCCGGGCCTGCTTTCCGACCTGTGCAAAGGAAAAATCGACGGACGGCAGTCCAGTGAGGACATCACGCTGTTCAAGACGGTCGGCACCGGGCTGGCGGACCTGGCCGCGGCCGTGCTGGTGCACAGGCAGGAATAGCCATGGCGCCGCTCGTACGGAACAACCTCGCGGTCTATGACGAGCTCGCCGATCGTTGGTGGGATCCGCGCGGCCCGTTCGCCGGCCTGCGGTGGCTGGCCGCCTCCAGAGCCGAGCGGATCGGCCCGGCCAGCAACGGAAGTTCCGTACTCGTCGACGTCGCCTGCGGTGGCGGCCTCCTGCAGCCGTACGCCTCGGCCAAGGGATACGTGCACGTCGGCGTCGACATTTCGCGCCGTTCCCTGGAAGTCGCGCGGTCGCACGGCGTGCGCCCGGTGCGCGGCGACATGAACAGGCTGCCGCTGGCCGACGCGTGCGCCGAGGTGGTGGTCGCCGGCGAGTGCCTGGAGCACGTGCCCGATCCCTACCAGGTGGTCGCCGAGTGCTGCCGGATTCTGCGCCCTGGCGGCAAACTCATCGTCGACACCGCCGCGAACACCGTGCTGGCACGGATTCTCGGCATCACATTGCTGGAGAACGCGCCCTGTCCGGGAACGCCGCCGCGCGGCACACACGACCACCGGCTGTTCATCGACCGACGGCGGCTGGTGCGTACGTGCGCGGAAAACGGCGTCACCATGCGGCTGGTCGGCCTGCGACCCCGAGTGCTGGACGTGTTTTCCTTCGTCCTTGGCCGCAGGCCGGCCGTACGGCTGGTGCCGATGCGCTGGACCGGCCTGCTTTTCCAGGGCGTGGGCGCTAAAGAGTCCCCGACTGATAGTCGCCGGCCGGCTGGCGCACAATGATGTTCATTCTGTTGTACGCGTTGATGATCGCGATGAGCGCGACCAACGCGGCCAGCTGGTCCTCGTCGTAATGCTTGGCGGCGTTGGACCACGCCTCGTCGCTGACGCCACCCGCCGCGTCCGCGACGCGGGTGCCTTCCTCGGTCAGCCGCAAAGCCGCGCGCTCGGCCTCGGTGAACACGGTCGCCTCGCGCCAGGTCGCCAGCAGGTTGAGCCGTACGCTGGTCTCGCCGGCGTGCGCCGCGTCTTTCGTATGCATGTCAGTGCAAAACGCGCAGCCGTTGATCTGGCTGGCGCGGGTCATGCACAGCAGTTGCGTCGCCGCCGGCAGCGGCGAGTCCACGACGACCTTGCCGGCCGAGTTGAGACAACGCGTGAACTTGCTGCCGACCGGGTTGGCGAACAGGTTGAGGCGGCTTTCCATGGCGAACTCCTCGCTGCGTCGGTGTCTTCACAGCACTGACGGAGCGGATCGCCAGGATGTATCACGCCACCGCTTGTGACCTGCGTCGCTCAGAGAGACATTTTGAAACCAGCGTGGGTTTGCTTGAATCCGAGTCGTTCGTAGAAGCGGTGCGCGTCGGTGCGTTCCAGCGCGCTGGTCAACTGCACCATCCGGCAACCGCGGCGGCGCGCTTCTTCGATGGCCGCCTTGATGAACTCGCCGCCGAGGCCCATGCCGCGCCGGGACGCGGCGATCCGTACGGCCTCGATCTGCGCGCGCGACGCACCGCCGCGCGACAGGCCGGCGAGAAAGGTCAGCTGCAGGGTGCCGACCAGCTCGCCGGCGTCCTCCATGACCCACAGCAGGTCGTGCGGATTTCCTTCGATAGCTGCAAAAGCGGCGTAATGGCCGTCGACGACCTCGGCCGTGACGCCTCTGCTCGCCGACATGATGTCGTCGGCGAGCAGAGCCACGATGGCCGGCACGTCCTCGCGTCGCGCCTCGCGGACTGTCACATTCCTCCCACCATCCCGCCCAAGCATCAGCTGCTGGTCGGGAAGCCGAGGTTGATGCCGCCGTGCGACGGGTCGAGCCAGCGCTGCGTCACGACCTTTCCGCGCGTGTAGAAATGTACGCCTTCGGTGCCGTGCACGTGCGTGTCGCCGAACAGCGAGTTTTTCCAACCACCGAAGGAGAAATATGCCATCGGCACCGGGATCGGCACGTTGATGCCGACCATGCCGACCTCGACCTCGTGCTGGAAACGCCGCGCGGCGCCGCCGTCGTTGGTGAAGATCGCGGTGCCGTTGCCGTACGGGTTGCCGTTGATCAGCTCCAGCGCCTCGTTGTACGACTGCGCGCGTACGACCGACAGCACCGGACCGAAGATCTCGTCGGTGTAGATGCTCATCTGTGGCCGTACGTGGTCGAAAAGCGTGGGACCGAGCCAAAAACCGGCGTCGCCGCCGTCGAAGGCGTGGCCGCGGCCGTCGACGACCAGCTTGGCGCCGGCGGACGTGCCGGCGTCCAGATAGGAGGACACCTTGTCCAGATGCGGCTTGGTGACCAGCGGACCCATCTGCGAGTCGGGCCGGGTGCCGTCGCCGACCTTCAGGTCGGTGATCCGCGAGCGGATACGGTCGACCAGCTCGTCGGCCACCGGCTCGACCGCGACGACAACGGAAATCGCCATGCACCGCTCGCCGGCCGAGCCGAAGCCGGCGTTGACGGCCGCGTCGGCGGCCAGGTCGAGGTCGGCGTCCGGCAGCACGACCATGTGGTTTTTGGCCCCACCCAACGCTTGCACGCGCTTGCCGGCGCCGGTTCCGGTTTCGTAGACATAGCGTGCGATCGGCGTCGACCCGACGAACGACACGGCCTTCACGTCAGGATGCGTGAGCAGCCGGTCGACCGTGACCTTGTCGCCGTGCACGACATTGAAAACGCCGTCCGGCAGGCCGGCCTCGGTGAGCAGCTGGCCGATCCGTACCGACGCCGACGGGTCCTTTTCGCTCGGCTTCAGCACAAACGTGTTGCCGCAGGCGATCGCGATGGGAAACATCCACATCGGCACCATGGCAGGGAAGTTGAACGGCGTGATGCCGGCGACCACGCCGAGCGGCTGGCGGATCGAGTACGAGTCGACCTGTCGCGAGACGTTTTCGGCGAAGCCGCCTTTGAGTAGCTGCGGGATGCCGCAGGCGAACTCGACGACCTCCAGGCCGCGCTGCACCTCACCGGCCGCGTCGGAGGCGACCTTCCCGTGCTCCGCGGTGATGAGCGCGGCCAGCTCGTCGCGGTTGCGGTGCACCAGGTCGCGGAAGTTGAACAGCACCTCCGACCGCCTGGACAGCGAGGTGTTTCCCCACTCCGCAAAGGCATCTCGCGCCGCCGAGACCGCGGCGTCCACATCGGACACCGAGGCGAAGGCGACCTGCCGCGCCACCTCGCCGGTCGCCGGGTTGTAGACGTCCCCGGTGCGCTCGGCCGCACCGTCCCACGGCTTTCCGTTTATCCAGTGGGTGATCATTTCCCCTCCACGCTGGCGATCGACTCGGTCAGGATGGCCAGGCCCTCGTCGGCATCCTCCTCCGACAGGGTAAGCGGTGGCGCGATCCGCAGGACGTTCCCGTTCAGGCCGCCCTTGCCCACCAGCAGGCCGCGCTCCTTGGTCGCCTCCAGCACGGCGGTGGCCGCGGCCGCGTCCGGTTCCTTGCCGCCCGGACGTACGAGCTCGACACCGATCATCAGTCCCTTGCCGCGTACGTCCCCGACGATCGAGTCGTCGGTGGCCAGCGGCCGCAGGCCGGTCATCAGCCGGTTGCCGACCTTCAGCGCGTTGGCCTGCAGATCGTGGTCGCGCAGGTAGTCCAGCGTGGCCAGGCCGGCCGCGGTCGACACCGGATTGCCACCAAAGGTGGAAATAGAGTTGGCCGACAGGCTGTCCATCAGGTCGCCGCGCGCCACCACGCCGCCGATCGCGAGGCCGTTTCCCAGTCCCTTGGCGAAAGTCAGCGCGTCCGGCACGATGCCGTGCGCCTGGTAACCCCAGAAGTGCTCGCCCGTACGACCCCAGCCGGTCTGCACCTCGTCGGAGATGAACGGGATGTCGTAGGAGTCCAAGACCTCTTTGAGCGCACCGAAAAAGCCGTCGGGTGGGGTGGCGAAGCCGCCGACCCCCTGGATCGGCTCGGCGATCATGCAGGCCACGTCGCCGGAGGTGGTCGTCGCGATGACGTCGCGCAGGTCGTCGGCGATGGCCGCGTTGAACTGCTCGTCGGACAGCTGACCGAACGGGCTCCGATAGCGATATCCGTTGTGTACGTACGAAACGTTGACCGGCGTCAGCGACGAGGCCGACCAGCCGCGGTTGCCGGTGATCCCCATCGCCGCGTACGACCGGCCGTGATAGCTGTTGCGCAGAGCCAAAACCTGGTTGCTGCGGCGCGCCTGGGTGGCCAGCAGCAGCGCGGCCTCGTTGGCCTCGGTGCCGGACACGGTGAAAAAGACCTTGGCGTCCGGGATGCCGGACAGCTCGGCGATCCGCTCGGCCAGCTCGACCTGCTGGCGGATCAGGTAGAGCGTCGAGGTGTGGACGACGCCGCTGTCGAGCACCTTCGCCACCGCGTCGCGCACCTCGGGGATGCCATAGCCGATCATGTTGGTCAGGATGCCAGCGAAAAAGTCGAGGTAGGACCGGCCGTCGCCGTCCTTCACACGTACGCCGTCGCCGCTGACGATCTCGATCGGCTGCTCGTAGTAGAGCGCCATCCACTTCGGCAGCACCGCTCGATGGCGTGCGAGCAGGTCGTCGGCCATGGGTCCTCCTCAGTCAGCGCAGATGCGTCCAACCACCACACTCGTCGCCGTCGTCGCCACTTTCAAGGGACAATGTGTCAGCGCGGCCGCCTCATGGTTGACAGTCTGTTGCCGACCTCCGGTTTTTACCGAAGCGTTATATGGATCAGCGAGGATGAAGGCGTACACGTCCCCGCAATCCGTCGCGAAAGGAGTCTCGATGTTCAGCGACCTGACCCGCACGCTGACCGGACCGGTGTTGTCACTGTTCCGGGTCGTCATCGGCTTACTCTTCGTCTTCCACGGTCTGCAGCACCTGTTCGGCCTGTTCGGCGGCCAGCCGGTGCCGTTCGCCTCCTGGCCGGCCTGGTACGCCGGCGTCATCGAGCTGGTCGGCGGCGGCCTGGTGCTGGCCGGCCTCGGCAGCCGGATCGCCGCGCTCATCTGCTCCGGCGCGATGGCGTACGCGTACTTCGTCGTGCACCAGCCACACGCGCTGCTGCCGATGGTCAACCACGGTGAGAGCGCGGCCCTGTTCTGCTGGTCGTTCCTGCTCATCGCCGTCCTCGGCCCCGGCCCGTACGCGCTGGGATCCCTGGTCCGCCGGCAGAAGTCGGCGTCCGTCACCGCCTAGGGTCTGTTTCGCAACAGGCCCTAGCATCACCGCGAGGGTGACGTTTTGGCGGTCAGCAGCGGCAGAACGACCGTCAAAACGTCACCCTCGCGGCGGTCAGGTTGGTTGCGCGGCGACGCGCATGTCGATCGGATGGCCGTCGGTGGGACCGGCCGGCCGGCCGGCGCCGAGCAGGTAGAGCGCGGTCTCGGTGATGCCGTCCAGGCCGAGGGCCGCCTCCACCTCGCTGTCCCGGAACGCCGCGGTCTGGAACGGGCCGAGGCCGGCGGCGGTGCTGACCAGGTCGAAGGTCTGACCGAGGTGGCCGGCGTCGAGCATGATCATCCGGAGCGTACGCGGATGCCGGTACTTGTACGCGGCGCGTTTCACCAGCGCGGTCAGGAAACACACGAAACCGGCGTTGATAGCCATCTCCTGGCCGAAAGACAGTCTGTCCACAGTGGACTGGTCGAACGACGCGTCGATCAGCTCCAGGCTGTGTTGCTCGCCGTTGTAGTGATAAAGGCCAGGTGCGACGCCTTCGACGTCGAGTACGCCGACATAGCACTCGATCTCGTGCCGCGCGCCGCCGCCGGGGCTCGTACGCATCTGCAGCGTGCCGTATTCCACGGCGTCGACGAAATACATCGGCGCGAAGGCGAAATGCAGCACGGTCGAGAGCTGTCGCAACGACACCGCTTCCTCGCGGAAGATCCGGTGCGTACGCCGGGCCAGCAGCACCTCGGTGAAATCCTCGCGCAGCGGCAGGAAAGCGCGCGGCAGCCGCACGCGCGGCGCGTCCGGATAACTCTTGAAAATCGCCGGTGGCGGACCGGCGGCCAGGGCCACCGCGGCGGCCTCGCGGCGGTGTTCCAGGTCGTCGCCGATGTAGACGGCGTCCTTGGTGCCGAAATGGAAAAACCGCGCCTCCTGGCTCCAGTTGGCCCACTCCGCGGCCAGCAGGTCCTCGCGCTCGGCCGCTTCCGGCGTACGCAGCAAACCGGCCTCGACCAGGGCCTCGGCCGCGTCGCGCACCGACACCGGGTCGATGCCGGGCAGCCGCTCGGCGACCGACTCGAGGTCGATCCAGTCCTCGAACTCCTCCAACAGCGCCAAAGTCTGCCGGTCGACGACCACCGCGTTGTCCTCGTCCACATCGGACGACTTGGCCGCGAGATAGTCCTCCAGCACGAAGTCGCCCTCGTGCCAATAACCGACCAGGCTGCGCGTACGCCTGAGCTTCACAAACACGTCCTCTCGAAACGTGGTCAACTAGAGGCGTGTTGGGGGACGCCAGACTCGTCCCCCAACACCCCCTACCGGCTAGGCCGGGTGGTTGGACAGCAGGTTGCCGCGGGTCTTCTTGCGGCGGACCGTGACCTTGATCTTCGCCATCTCAGGACACCTCCTCTCGGTTCTCGTACGGACCCTGCGCCGGTGCCGGCGAGGGAGACTTTGGTGGTCGGAAAAGGTCGCGGCGCCAGGCCGTGGCGGCCGCCGCGATGGCCAGTGCCAGCACGGCCAGGCCGATCGCGGCGCGCCAGCCGACGCGGTCCACGAGCCCGCCGGCGAGCGCGTTTCCCAGTGCGCTGCCGGCAAAGGTCGCCGTCGTGGCCCACGCGTACGCCTCGGCGACCGTGCCGCTGGGCGCGCACCGGCCGACCAGTGCGAACTCGCAGATCGTCACCGGCGACAGCGCGAGCCCGGTGATGATGCCGAGCAGAAACATGGCTAGCGGCCACCTGCCGGTCAGCAGCGGAAGCGCGCAGACGGCGTACGCGGCGAGCAGCACCGGATAGCGGATTTCCACGCCACCGCGCCATTTCCGGCTGCCATACCAGAGCCCGCCGGCCGCGCTGCCGATGCCGATCGCGGCGTAGAGCAGGCCGCCGAGGGCCGCGTCGCCGCCATCCTCGGCATAGCCGACCAATGCCACGCGTACGGCTCCGAGCGCCAAGCCCGCTGCCGCGATCGTGCCGACGAGCAACCGAAAACCGGGTTCGCGCAGTGGTCCGAGCAGGTGCGGGTCGCGGCGTGCCACGCGTACGACCTGGTTGCCCGGCACGGTCGCGAAAAACAGGCTGCCGACGGCCAGCACGAGCCCGGTGACCGCCAGCGCGATCGCCGGGCCGGCGACGACGACCAGGCCGGTCACCAGCAGCGGACCGGCGATCAGGTAGACGTCCATGCAAATCGAGTCCAGCGCGAACGCCGTGTCGACCAACTCCGCGGGCAGGACACGGCGCCAGAGCGCGCGTTGGCAGGCGGCGACCGGCGGCAACGTGGCGCCGATCAACAAAGCGCAACAGGAAAGCATAAAAATCGGTGCTTTTGCTAACAAAATGACCATGGCGAAGGTGAGCATGTTGACGATCGCGGTGGTCACCAGCAGCCGCCCCGGACCATAGCGGTCGACCAGCCGGCCGAGCGCCGGACCGGCGACCGCGTAACCGATCGCGGCGGCCGCGGCCACCAGCCCGGCGCTGGTCAGCGACCCGGTGGTCGACTGTACGAGCAACAGCAATCCCAGCGCGTACATGCTGACCGGCAGTCGCGCGACCGCGCCGGAAAACAGGATCGTCCGCGCGCCGGGGAAGCGCAGCAGAGCGACATAACGGTTAGCCATCACGCTGCCTTTCCAACGGCGACAGGATCAGATGCGGACGGCCGTGCCGCGGATGCGGGACGACGTCAGCGGCCACCCCGAAAACCTCGCCCAGCAACTCCGGCGTCAGGACCTTGTCCGGTGCTCCGCTGGCCACGATTTCGCCGGCCCGCAACACATGCAGGCGATCGCAGTAGGCGGCAGCAAGGTTCAGGTCGTGTACGGCCAACAGTGTCGTGAGGCCGAGTTTTCGCACCAGCGCGAGCAGCTCGAGCTGGTGCCGCGCGTCGAGATGGTTGGTCGGCTCGTCCAAAACCAGCACCGGCGTGTCCTGCGCGAGAGCGCGCGCGAGCAGCACGCGTTGCCGCTCGCCGCCGGACAGCGTCGCGTATGGCCGGTCCGCGAACTCCGAGATTTCCAGCCGGTGCAACGCGTTGGCGACCAGTGCGCGGTCGCGTACGGTCGCGGTCGCGAAGGGATGCTTGTGCGGCGTGCGGCCCATCGCCACCATCTCGGTGACCGTGATGTCGAAGTCGGACCGCGTCTCCTGCGGCACCGCGGCGATTTTCCTGGCGGCCGCGACAGGTTTGAGGCCCCACACGTCGGCGTCGTCGAGCCGTACGCGACCGGCCGCCGGTTTCAGGTGCCGATAAACCGTACGCAGCAAGGTGGACTTGCCGCTGCCGTTGGGTCCGACCAGCGCGCCGACCTCGCCGTCTTCGACAATGACGGTGGCGCCGGCGACGATCGTACGGCCGGACAGCTCGACGCGGATGTCGTGCAGTTTCAGCGTCATCTCACAGGCCCGTCTCGCTCAGCCGGCGGCGGCTCATCAGCAGCAGGAAGGCCGGCGCGCCGAGCACGGCCGTGACGATGCCGACCGGCAACTCCTGTGGTCGCAGCAAAAATCGCGCGAGCAAGTCCACCAGCACCAGGAATCCGGCGCCGGCGAGCGCGGCGGCTGGGAGTACGCGCCGGTGGTCGCTGCCGACGACGAGGCGTACGGCGTGCGGAATCACCAGGCCGACGAAGCCGATGCCGCCGGACAGGGCGACCATCACACCCGTGATCACCGACGTCACAACGAAAAGTTCGCGCCGCAGTTGCGCCGGCGGCACGCCGAGGCTGGCCGCGGTCTCGTCACCGACCAGCAGTGCGTTGAGTCCGCGGCCGCGTGCAAGCAGTGCCAGAATGCCGAGAAACAGGACGCTCGCCGGGATGCCGAGGTCGGTCCACCGGGCCGCGGCGAGACTTCCGAGCAACCAGAACAAAGCCGAGTTGGTCTTGCCCGGGTCGTCGGCCTGCAACACCAGATAGTTGGTGATGCCCAGCAGCGCGTATCCGACCGCCACGCCGGCCAGGATCAACCGCGTCGGCGCGAAACCTCCACCGCGCCGGGCCAGCAGATAAACCGCGACGAACGTCAGCAACGCGCCAGCAAAGGCCGCTAGTGCCGGAGAGCCGAAAAAGCTGATGCCGACGACGATCGAGGCGACCGCGCCGAGCGAGGCTCCGGAGGAGATGCCGAGCAGATACGGATCGGCCAGCGGATTGCGCACCAAGGCCTGCGCGGCGACGCCGACGACCGACAATCCCGCGCCGACCAGCGCGCCGAGCAGCACGCGCGGCAGCCGTAAATCCCAGACGATGCTGTCCTGGATGCGCGTCCAGCCGGCCGGATCGCCGAGGCCGGTGATCCGGTACGCCACGATTTTCCAGACGACAACGGGAGAAACGCTCACCGCCCCGTACGCGATGCCGGCGGTCACGGCGACCAGCAGCAGGACGGACAGCGTGCCGAAGACGAGCGTCGTACGCGCGGCCGTCACGCCACCTGCCTCGGATGCAGTTGGTGCGCAAGGGAAACCACCGCGTCGGCGTTGCGTACGCCGCCGTTGGATCCTTCCTCGTACACCAGCCGAGCAAACCTTCCAGTGCGTACGGCGTCGGTGGCGGCCAGCGGCGCGAAACCGCGGACGAACTTCTCGGCGGCCGCGAAGTCGGCGTCGGTCTCGGCCGGATGTCCCTTGTCGTAGACGATCAACAGGATCACGCTCGGGTTTCGCTGCGCGACCGTCTCCCAGCTGACCTTCTGATAAGCCTTGTCCAGGTCGGCGAAGATGTTCTTGCCGCCGGCCAGCGTGATCACCGCGTTGACGGCCTGGCGGTTGCCTGGCGCGTACGGCGTCTGCGTGCCTTCGTCGTACTCGAACGGGAACACCGAAAGCGGCGAGACCCCGGACAGTTTTCCGGTCACCGCGTCGGTCTTCGCCTTCATGCCGGCCTTCAACGCGTCGGCTCTCGCGGTGATGCCGAAGATCTTTCCGAGGTTGTCCAGATCGCGATAGACCAGGTCGAGGCCGGTGCGCGCGGTGGTGGTCACCTTCGAACAGCTGGTGGAAAGCGCAAGATAGGACGGGATCCCGGCGCTGTCCAGCTCTTTCTGGCTGGTGGCGCCGGCCGCGTCGAAGTTGGACGAGAAGCCGCCGACGACGAAGTCAGGGTTGGCGGCCAACAGCTTTTCCCTCGGCACCGGTTGATAACCGCCTGGCTTGTAGGGCCCGGCGAGCTTCGGCAGCTTCTGTACGGCCGCGTCGAACTGGCGCGGAAACGTGCCGGGCTTCGGCGGCGTACCGATGCCGACCACCCGATCGCCGACACCGAGCCAGAACAGCATTTCCAGCACGCTGGTCGTCAACGCCACGACCCGTTTCGGCGGCGTCTTCGCCGCGGTTTTGTGGCCAGTGCAGTCCAAAACCGCGGTGCCGCCGGTCGCCGTCGTGACCGTGCCGGAAGGACCGCCGCAGGCGGCCAGAGCGAGAGCCAGGACCAGGATGATCGCACGTCGATGCATCGGCGTGTGCGCTCCTTCAGGTAGCCACGAAAACCAAGCCGTCGACCAGTTTTCGAGCGCCGTCGCCGTCCGGGGTCACGGCCCATTCGCGGCAGCCGCTGCCGGCCAGTACGACCGCGACCTGGCCCGCGGGACAGGTGCGTACGCAACCGGAGACGGTCACCGTGACGGCCTGCGGTCCGACGCGCGCGTACACCTGCTGACGGACCTGCCGGACCCAGCCGTCGACCGGCTCGGGTCGGCACCGCCCACAGATCAGCACCACGTCGCCGTCCCGCTGGACGCCAACCTCGACCTCGTCGTCGATAACACTTTGGAATAACGCTCGCACGACAGCAATGTCGTCAGTGGTGCCTCGAGAGTTCCGGAAAGATCACGCGCTGTCCATCGACCGGTTTCCGGACATGCCGAGAGCGCATACGAGGTCGTCGCGCGCGCGTGCCACGCGGGAGCGGATGGTGCCGACCGGACAGTCGCAGACCTCGGCGGCCTCCGCATAGGACATGCCGAGCACCTGGGTGAGCACGAAGGCCTCCCGCCGGTCACCGTCCAGACCGCCGATGACCTGCCGCAACAGCACCTCGTGCTGGTGGTCGGCGGCCTGCGAGCCGGCCCGCTCGGCGGCGTCGACCCAGTCGTCGACGGCGCTGGTCAGCGGCCGCCGCCTGCGCTGGCGGAGGTGGTCGGCGGCCGTACGCCGCGCGATCGTCAGCAGCCAGATGCGCGCCGGCGCTTTAGCCGCGAACTTCGGCAGCGAGGCGAAGGCGCGCAGGTAGGTCTCCTGGACCAGGTCCTCGGCGTCGGCGGGGGAGGACAGATAGCCGAGCAGCCGGTGCAGCTGGCGCTGGGTCGCCGCGACGAACCGCTCCGCGGCGGCCCGGTCACCCCGGCCGGCGGCGAGCGCGCAGCGGGTGATCTCCAGGTCGTCCACGGAGCCCACCATACGGCCCGATTGCTTCCGTACGGTGTCAGGGGAACTCCGGTGCGGTTACCGACGACTGGAAGGGTGTGGACGTGCATCGCGATGACGACGGGTTCGTGAGCATCGAGCGGGTGCGGCAAGCGCAGCGGCCGCATCCGGCTGAGGCGCGGAGCGGTTCCGGAGTCGAGCCAGGTCGTTGTGAGCGGGCTCGGGAGGCCATGTCGGCGATCCTCGACGACGAGAATCCCGGTCTGTCGCCGGCCGAGCTGGACGACCACCTCGCCGGCTGCGCCGCCTGCCGCGGCTGGCGTGAGTCGGCCGCCGCGGTCACCCGGCTGACGCGGCTCGCGCCGGCCGCTCCGACGCCGGACGTGACGGCGGCCGTACTGGCGCGGGCGCCGCTGCCGCGGCCGAGCGCGTGGCCGGGACGGCTGCGCTGGCTGCTCGGCCTGGTCTCGGTCGGCCAGCTCGCCGTCGGTGCGGCTCAGCTGCTGGCGCCGCCGGGGATGGCCGGCCACCTGTCGCACGAGACCGGCGCGTTCAACGTGGCGCTCGCCGTCGCGCTGATGTGGGTCGCGCTGAAGCCGGGCCTCGCGGCCACCCAGCTGCCGGTGCTCGGCAGCTTCGTCGGCGTGCTCGTACTGGCCATCGGCGTCGACCTGCTCGACGGCGAGGTGGGGTGGTCGCGGCTGGCCACGCACGTGCCGGTGGTCATCGGCCTGTTGTGTACGGCGTTGCTGCGCCGCTATGGCTGGCCGTCGCTCGGACCCAGCGGCCGCGCGTCCGCGCCCGAGACGGCTGCCGTACCCGGTGCACCGGCCGCGTCCCACCCCGCCGGAGACCGGCCTGACCAGCACCGTTCACCAGCCGCCGAGCATCGCCGCGCCGCCTGACCGGCGCACGTAGGGCTCGCCTACGTGCGCGCAATACTTGTTTAACAAGACATCAAACCGGACATTTGTTCTCGACCGGCAGCCACAACAGCCTTACCAGCCCCAGCAGGCACACCCATCACAGGGACTGGCGGTCGCGCAGGCGTGAAAGCCTTGTTTCTTGCTTCCAGCGCTAGTAACTCGACATTCACGCCACGACTGAACCTCACGAGACGGACATTTAGCGTTACACTCGTCTCTGAGTCCCGCATAGTGGACCTTCTCGCCACCTACCGGGAGGCCACGGCAACCCCCGCCGCCCCAGTCACATCCCTGGACCGACCGCGTACGAAACCGCACCCGCGGCACCCAACAGAACCGACAGCGAAACCCCCGCGTCCCTCCCCTTGAGGTCGCCCTCCGCGTAAGAGTGCCCCGCGAAGGCGTGACGCACGTAAGGGTCCACGCGGCATTGCCGTGGCGGACATCACCGGGCGGCTCGACGGCGTACCGTTGCGGCAACTCACCGGCTGATTTCTGTCTTCTCTGATACCGAAGACATCATCCGGTATGCGAAGATTGGTGACACCATGGCGGATGACCAGGCTCAGGACCAGCGGCGCGCGCCCTCGCCGGCCGTCGACCGTGCGCTGACCGTGCTGGAGACGCTGGTCAGTGCGGACGAGCCGCTGACCCTCACGTCGCTGGCGAAACAGACGAAGATCCCGCTGGCGACCTGCGCGGCCATCGTCTACACGCTGGAGGAACGCGGCTACGCGAGCCGGCGGATCGTCGGCCGCAGCCACTTCTGGCGGCCGACGCTGCGGTTGTACGGCCTGTCCGCGCAGCTGGTCCGCAAGATCGACCTGTCCGAGATCGCGCAGCCGCACCTGCGCCGCCTCGCCGACTCACTCGGCATGCCGGCCCACGTCGGCGTGCTGAACGGCCGCACGGTCGTCTACGTGGCGAAGGCCGCGCCGCCCGGTTTCATCCAGTTCGACACCTATCCCGGCAAGGTGGCGCCGTTCAACCTGACCGCACTCGGCCGCGCCATCGCCGCCTACCTGCCGGACAGCGAGCTCGCGCCGCTGCTCGGCCAGCTCGCGGTCGGCACCGGCCCCAAGGCGCCGCCGCCGACCACCGAGGCCTTCCGCGAGGCGCTGCTGTCCGTACGCGACCAGGGCTACGCGCTGGAGGACGAGGAGGAGACCGCCGAGATCGCCTGTGTGGCGGCGCCGTTCTTCGACGCACAGGGGGCCGTGGCCGGCTCTGTCGGCGTCACCGGTTTCTCGCGCGAGATCGCCGGCGACCGGCTGCCGGCGATCATCGACGCCGTACGCACGCAGAGCCGCGAGCTCTCGCGCCAGCTCGGCCACATGCCGGTCGCCGCACACTGACCGAGGAACCCCTGGTGATCCTTCCCGTCACCGACTACCCTTCGAATAACAAGGTCAGTCTTCGAGATTTGGGAAATGATGCTGCGGATGGCGTTGGCCGGGCTCGGCGACATCGGCCTGAGCGCTCACCTGCCGGCGATGCTGCGCTCGCCGGAGGTGACCCTCGCCGCGGTCGTCGACCCTGACCCGCGCCGCCGCGAGATCGCCGGCATCCCCGCCTACGAGGACCTGAGCCAGCTGCCGGACGACATCCCGGCCGTCGTGCTGGCGACGCCGCCCTGGGTCACCACCGACGCGATCGTCGGCCTCGCCGACCGGTTCGTCCTCGCCGAGAAGCCGGTCGCCACCTCGGTCGCCGCCGCCGAGCCGCTCACCAGGATCGACGGCTCGCGCGTCCAGGTCGGCATGACATATCGGCACGACCCGGCGATGGTGCAGCTGCGCGAGTGGATCGCCGGCGGGGTCCTCGGCGACCGGTTGGTCGTACGCGCGCACATCTATGACGAGCGCCGCGATCCGCGCGACCCGGAACATACCGAGAGAATCAGGAAAACTCTCGACCACGGCCTGCCGGTGCTGCACGAGGGCTCGCATTTCTTCGACTGGATCGGCTATCTGCTCGGCGGCGAACCACGAATCGACGACGCCTGGTCGGTGCGTACGGCCGACGTGCGCAACCTGACCGGCGCGCGGCTGAGCTATCCCGGCGGCCACGTCGCGCTGATCGAGTGCGGCTGGCTCACCGCCGCGATGCCGCCGTGCGAGCTGAGCGTGCTCGGCGACCGTGGCTATGCGGTGTTGGACTGCCGCACGTTCTCGCTGCGACTGTCCACAGAGGACGGTGAGCGGTTGGTCGAGTTTCCCGGTGAGCGTACGCAGCGCTGCTTCGATCGCCAGCTGGCCCGGTTTGTCCAGCTGGTGCGGGGAAAAGCCGAGGCGTCGCCGAGCCTGGCCGACGGCCTCGCGGCACTGCGGATCAGCGAACGAGTGGCCGAGGCGAGTGCGGAGGTGGTCCGGTGAGGGTCGTACGGTGGCAGGAGTCCACCCGCGGCGAGCTGTCCGAGCTGTTGCCAGAAGCGGTCGTGGTGCTGCCGATCGGCGCCACCGAGCAACACGGTCCGCACCTGGCGACCGGCACGGATGCCTTGCTGGCGACCGAAATCGTCGAGCGCGCGGTGCCGGCCGCGGCGATCGAGCGGCCGTTCGTCATCGCGCCGACCCAGTCGTACGGCGCGTCCGACCACCACCTGCCCTTCGGCGGCACGCTTTCGCTGACCGTCGAGACGTTGATCGCCGTGCTGGTCGATCTCGGCCGTTCGATCGCCGCCGGCGGCGGTCGCCGGTTGGTGATCGTCAACGGTCACGGCGGAAACCAGGGCGTCTGCCACGCCGCCGGCTCGGCGATCTCCACCCGCTATGGCGTCGCGGTCGCGCACATCGACTACTGGGCCGTGGCCGACACTTTTCCCGGCCACGCGGGAGAGTTCGAGACGTCGCTGGTGATGGGCGTACGACCGGAGCTGGTGCGCGAACGCAAGCCGCGCGAGCGCCTGCCGGAGCCGCGCGCCATACCTGGCGCCGGCATTCATTCGGCGGCGGTCTGGGACGACATCGACGGCTACACCGACGATCCGGCTCGCGCGACCGCCGAGGACGGGACGAAGACGCTGGACAGATTGGTGGCCGAAATGACCAACCGGCTGATCGAATGCGCGAGGCAGCTGTGATCGACTTCCACACCCACACCCCGGCGTGGCACACCGCGAGCTGGCTGGCCGGCGCCGCGTTCGGCGCCGACGAGTTCGCGACTTTCATGGACTCGGCGGGGATTTCCGCCGCCGTGGTGCTCAGCCACGACGGACTTTTCAATCCCACGCCGGAAGCCAACGACGAGGTCGCCGCCTTCGTGGCAAAGCATCCCGAGCGGATGTTCGGCTTCTGTACGGTCAGTCCGCGACAACCGACCGCCGCCGACGAGCTCCAGCGCTGCTTCGGCGAGCTCGGCATGCGCGGCCTGAAACTGCATCCGTGGCTGCAGGGTTTCAGCATGCACGAGCCGAGCCTCGACCCGCTGTGCGAGATTGTCGAGGCGGCCGGAGCAATTCTGCTCTCACACGACGGCACCCCGCCTTATTCCACCGCTTTGCAGATCGCCGCGTTGGCCCGCCGGCATCCGCGGCTGCCGGTGGTGCTCGGTCACGGCGGCCTGCACGACACCTGGCGCGAAGCTTTGGCCGCCACGCAGGAAACCGACAACCTCTACCTGTGCATTTGCGGCACGCCACCGTACGCGGCCAGGCACATCCTGGAAAACGGCCCGATCGACAAGATTCTTTTCGGCACCGACGCCGGCCTCAGTGAGAAGGCCAGCCAGGACTACGCCGTGGCGCGCGTCGCCGAGATCGACGGTTGGGGGATCAGCGCGGCCGCCCGGCAGGCCATGCTTGTCGACAACCCGGCGCGACTTTTGGGGCTGTCATGAGCAAGATCGCCGCCATCGACACCGCTCAGGTGCACCTTCGGGCGCATCCCGACCTGGTCGTGCAGGGCGCCAAAGGCGCACACGACAAGTCCGACTTCCTGCTCGTACGTGTGATGACCAGCGACGGCATCACCGGTTTCGGCGAGGTCAGCGCCACGCCGCTGTGGAGCGGTGAGGACGGCACGACGGCGGAGCATTTCGTCCGCCGGATCATCGCGCCGGCGCTGGTCGGTGCGCCGCTGACTCCGGTCGGCGCGCTCGAGTCCACAATGGACCGGCTGATCGCCGGAAATCCCTTTACCAAGGCCGGTGTGGCGATCGCGCTCTGGGACGCGTACGCGCGCACGCTCGACGTGCCGCTGGTGGAGGCGCTCGGCGGTCCGTATCGTCGCGAGGTGCCGATCAAGCTCTCACTGTCCGGCGACGACGAGCACCTGCGCAAGGTGCAGGCGGCGGCCGCCTCCGCGGGATTTCGCGCGTTCAAGGTGAAAGTCGGCCTCGGAGTCGACGGCGATGTCAGGCGGATGGCACTGGCCCGGGAAATCGTCGGCCCGGACGGTTTCCTCGGCGTCGACGCCAACTGCGGCTGGACCAGGGCCGAGGCGCGGCGTGCGATCCGGCTGCTGGCGCCATACGATCCGGCGTTCGTCGAGCAGCCGCTCGCGGCCAGTGACCTGGCTGGCATGGCGGAGCTGCGCGGCGAAGGTTTTCCTGTGGTCGCTGACGAATCCGTCTTTGGCATGACCGATCTCGTACGGGTCGTCGAAGCGCGTGCGGCCGACGTGGTGAGTGTCTACGTCGGCAAGTCCGGCGGACCTGGCCGCGCGGTCGAGCTGGGACGTACGGCCGCCGCCTTCGGCCTCGGCACGCTGATCGGCTCCAACGGAGAGCTCGGCCTCGGTGCCGCCGCGCAGCTCCACGTGGCCTGCGCGTTGCCTGAGCTGACAACGGAGTTTCCGTCCGACATCATCGGCGCGCATTACTACGCCGAGGACATTTTGGCCTCACCGCTGGACAGCGACGGCCGGTTCGTCCGGTTGCCGGACGCGCCGGGACTCGGCGTGCGTCCGCGTGAGGATGTGTTGTCGCTATTCGAGGAGAAGTCGTGATCGTCGACGCGCACGTACGGCTGGGGGACGGTCGCGAGGCCTCGCTGAGCGCCCAGACCCTGCTGTCCACAATGGACGAGCTCGGCATCGACGTGGCGTTGGCGTCGCCTGCTGAGCGGGACATCGCGTTTTCCAACGAGGACGGCAATGCCGCCGTGTGCGCGGCGGCCGCGGCCTCTGGCGGCCGGATCTTGCCGTACGCCGTCGCGACTCCGTGGCGCGCTGACGCGGTCGAGGTGTTGGCGAAAGCGGCCGACGCCGGTGCGGTGGCCCTCGCGGTCGATCCGGCGTTGCAGGGTTTCGACCTGTTGGACGGCCTGATCGAGCCGCTGCTGGCTTTCGCGGCCTCGCGCGGCTGGTTTGTCTACGTACGCACCGGCACCCCGCCGGCCGCTTTGCCGTTGCCGTTGGCGACTCTCGCGCGGCGGCATCCCGAGCTGCGTTTTCTGATGGGCCGCAGCGGCGCGACCGACTTCTGGATCGACGCGGTTCCGGCCTTGCGGCACGCGGAAAACCTGTTCGCGGACACGTCGTACGCGCCGTGGGACACCGTGCTCACCAGCTTCGCCGTCGACGAGTCGATCGGCACCGACCGGGTGGTTTTCTCGACGGATCTGCCATACACGGTCGGTGAGGCCGAGCTCAAACGCATCCGCGACTGGAACATCGCCGACCAGGCACGCGCCGCCGTACTCGCCACCAACATCCAGTCATTGCTCGGAAACTAACGCGGCACGGAGCGAAGAGCCGGCCAGAGCCAGAACGCCGCGAAGACGACGGCGGTGCCGGACAGCGCCATCGCGACCGAGGTGGGGACGATCTCTGCCACTGCCCCGAAAACGCCGGGGCCGACACCCTGCGCGGTCATCATCCCGGTCGTCAGCAGGCCGAAAGCCTGACCGCGTACGGCGGGGTCGACGGCATCGCGAAACCGCGCCTGCAGACCCAGCGCATGGCTGAAACCGAGCGCCGAGACCACCAGCAGAATCCCCATGATGAGTGGAGACGGCGAAAAGATCAGGAAGATCAATGGTGCGCCGCAGAGCGCGACCAGCGCTGGCACGAGCCGTTCGCGCAGCCGCGGCCGGACGAACCGGCCGACCAGCAGGTTGCCGACCAGCATGCCGACCGGCAGGCAGGCCAGCAGCACTCCGGCCGCGCCCGGCGGAAAACCGCGCTGCGCCGCGTACGGAATGATCAGGCCTTCAGCGCCGACCGCGATGCCGGAGGGCAACCAGTGCGCGAGCAGCAGCGTACGCACCCATGGATCGGCGAGCAACCGCAGGTTGCCGCCCCAGCTTTCGCGCATCAGTGATCCGGACTTCGGGGCCGGCGCCGGGAAACGCGACAGTCCGAAGTAGACAGTGATGGCCGCGAACAAATGGCAGCCGGCGCAGACGAGCAGCGCGTGCCGGCCACCGATCGCTCCGACGGTCAGTCCGCCGATCGCCAGGCCGGCCAGTTGCGCGACCGACGATGCCATGTTTGTCAGCGAACGCGCCAGCACGTACGCGTCACCGGGCAACACGTCGGCGGTGAGCCGCGCCGACGCCGAGCCGAAAATCGGTGTCAGGCAAGCGATCGCGCCGACCAGAGTGAGGCTGGCCCAGACCGGCATCGGCAGCAGGCCGAGCGCGATCGCGCCGCCGCATTCGAGCGCGTAACCGGCGACGATCAGGCCGCGCGGCGGCAACCGGTCGGAAAGCGCGCCGAAGAGGCTGGAGCCGATCACCTGCGGCAGAAAGCCGATGCCGTAGGTGACGGCGGCGAGCAGCGGTGAACCGGTGACGCCGTAGACCAGCACCGAGAGCGCGACGATCCGCAGTGTGTCGGCGGCGATCGCCAGCGTACGGCTGCCGAACAGCACGCGAAAGGTCGGATTGGCCAGCACTTCGGCATAGCTGGCCGGCCGGTCGGTCGTCACGGACATGCTCACCAGCATCGGTCCGACGACGGCGGCCCGGCGAATGATACGTCTCAGGACGTAAGGTGGAGCGGTGATTCGTTACGAGATCGGCGCCGACGACCTGGTACGCAGCAGGTTCGCGCTGTCGCCGCTGTTCGAGCTCACGCATCTGCTGCGGGTGCTCGGCGGCACCGGCCGGCGCCACCAGCTGCCACCGGAATGGGACGCTCGGTTGCGCCCGGTTTTTCGGCGCCTGTATGACGAAACCGACATTCACGCGTTGATCGCCCTGCAGCCTCCGCGTTATGGCGCGGATTTCATCGCGCCGCCGCCGGCGACCCTCGCACAGACCGTCGAGGACGATCTCGCGGCCGTACGCGCGACGCCACTGGCACAGGCTCGCCGTGAGATCGCTCTGTGCCTCGAGCGCCGGCCGGCGAAGGAACGCGCCATGGCCGTACTCAATCGCAAAGACGTCGTCGAGCGGCTGGCGACCGCGATCGAGATCGCCTGGCGCGAGCTGCTCGCCGCGGACTGGCCGCGACTGCGTGCCATCTGCGAACGCGACGTGGTTTTTCGCGCCGGTCAGCTCGGCCGCGAAGGCTGGGCCGTGGTGATCGACGGTCTGCACACCAGCATCCGCTGGCGGTCAGGTGGCGTGGAAATCCTCCGGCCACCGGTCGCGACCGTTTCGGTCGGCAGCAACGGTTTGCTGCTGGTGCCGTCGGTGTTCGTCTTTCCGACCGTTGCCGTGACGTACGAGAAACCGTGGCCGGCCGCGGTCATCTATCCGGCGCGCGGAATTTCCGCCCTGTGGGAACCAACCGCCGGCCGAGAGGCCGGCGCGCTGGAGGATCTGCTCGGCCGGTCGCGTGCGCGGCTCCTGGTCGCGTTGGAGCAGCCCGCCAGCACGACACAGTTGGCGCGCAGCCTCAGACTGGCCACCGGTGCTGTCGGCGACCACCTCACCGTCCTGCGCCGCGCCGGCCTCCTGGACCGCGCACGCTCCGGCCGGTCGGTGCTTTATCGCCGTACGCCTCTCGGCGACGCCTTGGCCGCCTCTTCCGACAGCTGACCATCGCGACAGACGGGCCGGTCGGCTCCGCGCCTTGGCCGCCGGCCTGTACCTACCCGGATAGTCCTGTTTCGCGTGATCTCTCAACTCGCTTTTCTTGCGCGATCGGACGGGACGGCAAGTCATCTCGCAGCCGTCATCAATGGTCTCACTCCAGCCTGACCAAACCACCGCCAACCCCGTCGCGGCCATTCGACCGCCAAAACGTCAACCTCACGTAGTAGTAGTGGCGGCTATTGAAGTCCACCGCGTGCGCTGCGATTTACGTTGCTACACAACGGAAACCGCGACCGCGGCGGTCTGGAACTGTCACCCGATCTGGTATCATCGATGGCATGACCACTCCTTCCTTCCAGCCGGCGAATGATCCGTCGTTGCTGTCGGGCAAGGAGGAGTTCGCGGTCGCGTTGCGGTTCGCCGAGCAGGCGGTGCGCGCGGCCAAAGCCGCGCTTCTCGCGGTGGTGAAAGCCGCTGATGATCAGACAATCGCGACAAAGTTCGGCCATGCCGACACGGCGGCGTTCTTGGAGGATTTCCTGAAGTTCTCGCCGACTGAGGCGGGTCGGTGTGTGCGGCGCGCTCGGGCGTTCTGCGGCGGCCGCGCGTTGGCTACTGGTGAGAAGTTGGCGCCGCAGCTGGAATATGCCGGTGAGGCGATGCGCCCGTGGTGAGTTGGCGGACTCCCAGTTGGACGCCCCGGCAGCCTGATGCAGGAAATTCTGTCGCCACTGGCGAAGCCGCGCACCGACGACAAAGGCAAAACCAAAGACCTGCGTTCGGCCGTGCAGCGCAACGGTGATGCGTTGGCTGAGGCGCTGAACTTGATCGCCGACAGTGAAAAGCTGCCGATCCAGGGCCGTGAGCGTCCCCATCTGACGATCACGTTGTCGTGGGAGATGCTCAGGGACAAGCTGGGCCAGGTCCGCGCGTACGAAAACACCGTCCTCAGCACCGAAGCCGCCCGGCGGTTGGCGTGCGATGCGACATCACTCCGCTGGTGCTCGGCACGAAAAGCGAAGCGTTGGATGTTGACCGTACGCGGCTGCGCGATGATCGGCTGCACGAGGCCTGTCCGCTGGACGAGAGCCCACCACGTGATTCACTGGGCCGACGGCGGAAAAACCTCCATCGACAACTGCGTGCTGCTCTGTGAGGCGGACCACCGGCAGATCCACCACGGCGACTGGCAAGTCCGCATGGTCGACGGCATCCCGGAGTTCATTCCACCACGATATGTGGACATTGAACAAAAGCCGCTACGAAATACTTACCACCTGCTCAACTGAACTAAACCCGGACAACTGCCCGAGATCATCACCGGTGCACCCGAACGCCGAAGCATGCTCATCGACGCCACCATCATCGTCCGCAACCTCATCCGACGAGCGTCAGCACTGGCTTGTTTCGAGCGCACCGAAGAACGCGCGGATGTCCTCGACGAGGAGATCCGGGGCCTCCAGGGCAGCGAAATGACCACCGCGGTCGAATTCGGTCCAGCGTACGACGTTGTGTTCGCGCTCCACCAGCCGGCGGATCGCCGGATCGGTGGGAAAAATGGCGACCGCGGTCGGTACGCCCGACGGTGACAGGTCCGGATTGTCGATCCGCGTCTCATAATAGAGATGCGCGGAGGTCGCACCCGTGCCAGTCAGCCAATAGAGCGTGACATTGGTCAGCAGCAGGTCAAGATCGACCGCGTCTTCCGGCAGCTCGCGAGCCGGATCGGTCCACTCCCGGAACTTCTCGATGATCCAGGCCAGTTGACCGACCGGCGAGTCGTTGAGCGCGAAGCTCAGGGTGTGCGGGCGCGTGCTCTGGAGGTCGGCATATCCGGTGCCGGTTTCCTTGATCTCGTACGCGAAAGCCAGCCGCTCGCGCTCCAGGTCGGTGAGGTCGCCGGACGGAAAGGCCAGGCCGCCGTTGATATGGACGCCGACGACGTGGTCGGGATCGACGCGGCCGACCTCCGGTGACACGACCGAGCCGGTGTCGCCGCCCTGCGTGCCATAACGGGAATAGCCGAGCCGCCGCATCAGCTCGGCCCACGCCAGCGCGATCCGGTGGTGGTTCCAGCCCGGCTCGGAAAGCGGCGTGGAGAAGCCGAAACCTGGCACGGATGGCACGACGACGTGGAACGACTCGGCCAGCGGCTCGATGATTTTCACCAGCTCGACGAAAGAACCTGGCCAGCCATGCGTCACCAGCAACGGCAGCGCGGATGGATCCTTTGATCGTACGTGCAGGAAGTGGATCGTCTGGCCGTCGATCTCGGTCAGATACTGAGGAAACTCGATGAGTCGCGCTTCCCATCGCCGCCAGTCATAGCTGTGCAGCCAATAATCCACCACACCACGCAGATAGTCGACTGGCACACCACGGGACCAGCCGACATCGAGTTGCGCCGGCCACCGAGTACGCGCCAGGCGGTCGCGCAGATCGGTCAACGCCTCATCGGGAAAGGCGATCCGAAACGGTCGCATGTGCGATCCCTTCCACGGTCAGGATGTTGTCGAAGGCCACCTCGGCCGCGCCGACCAGCCGGCCGTCCGCACCGAGAGAAGACGCGATGAGTGGCGGCGGATCCTTGCGATAGAAGCGCATCAGGCCGGACCGATAGCTCGACCGCAGCTCTTTTCCCACCAGGTCCGGGCCGGAGAGTGTCACGGCGTCCGGATCGAGCGCGTTGACCAGGCCGCCGAGGCCGCGGCCGAGCGCACGTGCCGCTCCTGCGCCGGTGACCTCACGTTCCCAGCAACCGTAAGCCCCGCAGGGACACCGACGTGCCGGATCGCCGAACGGGAGATGGCCAAACTCGCCGTCGTTGACCGGCATCCCATCGACGACCAGCGCGCCGCCGACACCGGCCTCGACGGCGATGTGCAGCAGCCTGCGTACGCCCGCACCGGCACCTCGCCGAGCCTCGGCCATGCCGGCCAGTGTGGCGTCGTTTCCTACCAGCAAAGGCAATCCGCGCGACCGCAGTGGCGACAGAGACACATCCCGCCAGCCGAAAGACGACCCCTGGACGATGCGGTCACCGCGTACGGTGGCGGCGACCGCGACCGACACCGCCCGGATCCGCCCGCCAAAACGTCGCCGCGCGGCGGTGGTTTTGGCTGCCACGGCGGAGATGGCGGCGGCCGGATCCCGACGCTGGAGCGGCGCGGAGGCGCACTCGGTCGTGCGACCGCCAAGCTCGGCGACCGCGACCCGCCACCGGTCGTATCCGATGTCGACCAGGCAGGCCAGCGGGCCGTGCGGATGCGCCACCAGCCGCGGCGACGGCCGGCCGCGGCCACCGGTCGGCGCCGGCGCGTCCTCGGCGAGCAGGCTGTCCGCCTTGAGACGCGTTGTGATCTCGGTCGCGGAACCGCTGCTCAGCTCCAGCGCACGCGCCATCTCCGCGCGCGAAACGCCAGGATGCGCGTGTACGTGACGCAACACCGCCAACGCACCCTGGTAACGCAACGCCTGTGCCTGGTAAGCCGTCATCTTTATTATCCTCGCCTGACGAGGATAATAGACCCATGAGCGATGTCGCCGCCGTACTCTTCGACATGGACGGCACCCTGGTCGACTCCGACGCCGCGGTCGAGAACGCGTGGCGGCGTTGGGCCGCGCTGCACCGGCTGCCGGCCGAGCAGGTGTTACGCGTGGCGCACGGCAGGTGGGCCAGCGTCACGATCCGCGAGCTGCTGCCGGAGCTGGACGAGGAGACGGTCGCTGCGCAGGCACGCGAGCTCAACGGCTGGGAAGCGGACGAGGTGGCGAGCACGACGGCCGCGCCAGGCGCGCACGAGTTGTTGGCAGCGCTGGACATCCCATGGGCCATCGTCACCGGTGCCGACAACGGACTCGCGGCGGCACGGCTGCAGGCCGCCGGCATCGCGCCGAAGCTGTTGGTCACGGCTGATGACGTACGCGCCGGAAAGCCAGACCCGGAAGGATTCCTGCTGGCCGCGCGGCGGCTCGGCGTCGACCCGCGAAAATGCCTGGTGGTCGAGGACGCGTTGCCGGGCATCGAAGCCGGCCGCCGAGCCGGCGCGACGGTCGCCGCGCTGCGCGGCTATCAGGCCGACATCAGCATCGGCGACCTCCGCGACCTGATCTCCCATCTCAGGCCGGGCTCGTAGTCACCGCCAACCTTGCAAAAACCTTGCGAGCTGTCCGCTTCCGGTCGAGCGGTCACCGAGATCCTGCCGTGAACGGTGCCGTGAACCTTGCAGTTTTCCAATGGCGCAACCAGGTCCGGTGTCGCTGGCACGTTTTCGGGATAGGCGGATCGTGGCGCGTCGGTAATGTCGACGGCGCCGATTCACGACTGCCTTTGGAAAACTCATGGACGTATATGGCAATCCCAATGAGGTGCACCTGGCCGGACAACACGCCACCAGCGCGGCCGACGCCGCGCAGAGCGTACGCGGTGGTTTCGCTCAGGCGGCGAGCCGCGCCGAAGCGGCCGCCGTGGAGGGCCGGCTTCCGGCGGCCTACGGAAAGTTCCACGACGAGAACCTCGACCGGCTGAACAAGGTGTTGACGCTGGCCGGCAATGCCGGCCTCAACATCCAGACCGGTGCCGCCGCACTTGTCGCCACCGATCAGCAGGCATCGGCCGGCTTCAGCCAGGCCCACTCGATCATGCCACCGATCAACGGCCCTCGCCGGGCCTCCTGAGCACCATCCACATCGTCAACGAGGAATTCACAGATCATGGTTGTCCAACCCAGTATTCCGGACACGGCCGCGGACCCTTTCGAGCTTTGGGGTACGGCGTCCGCCTTCGCGCAGACCGCCGGAGCCGTCGTCGGACACGGCAACGACGTCGACACGGCAATCACCTCCGCCGCCGCCAACTTCTCCGACTTCGTCGCTCCTGGCCTGAAAAAGCTGGCCGCCGACAACCTCGCGGCCTTCCAGAGCGTGTTCGCGCGGCTGAGCCTGGCGCACGACGTCACCTATTCGTGGGGGACCGAGGTCCAGCGGTTCAAGGACCTGCAGCAAGGACTGTGGTCGGAGTGGTATGCACAGGCCGGCCACGGATTCGGCGTGCCGTCGCCCCATCTGACCGGGGCGGCCGAGCAGGACAGGAAGGCCAACGCGGCGTACGACCGCAACCTGGCCTCGGCGCAGGCCTCCGTCGCGGCCGACATCAGCCGGCGCGCGGCCAAGAACCATGACGATCTGGTCGCCGCCGCCAACGGTTTCGCCGGCATCCTCGGTCGTGATCCGTCCGACGCCGACCTGCGACAGCTGGCGGCACTCGGTGGGCTGTCGTGGGCCACCTACATCGGATACAACAAGTTCGGTGACCCCGCGGTGCCGCCACCGCTGGGCCGCGGCGACGCCGAGCAGGCCGCGGCGATCATCAGGCGTGGGCCTTCCGACCCCGGCTACGCACAGGCGATCCGGCTGGTCAACGCGGTGAACGCGAACGCGGCGTGGGCTCTGAAGAACAACAAACACATCGCCGGCGGCGACCTGGATTTCCTGCACACGCTGTGGGAGGGACTCGGACCAAACCTGGCGGCGCTGTCCGGCCTCCCCAAGCACGACCAGGCCGTGCTCGGAGCCAGCCTGCTCAATCTCAGCAACGAAAAACTCACCGCCGACCCGGAGACGGCCGGCGACCCGGTCACCCATGGCGGATTCGACCAGCTTCCGCCGGAGATCCGCTCGCTGGTCACCGGTCCGGCGGTCACCGCGGTCGACTGGTCCTCGGACACCGACAGCAGCTACAGCAGCGGCACGTACTACCAGATCAACCGCTGGCCGGAATTCAAAGGCCTGGCCGACATTCTCGGTGCGACCGATCCCTCGGTCGAGGGTGGCCGGGTCTTTTCCTACCACCTGATCAATCGCACGACCGAAATCGTCACGGCGCTCAACGAGCACGGCGACGACGTTCACGGATTCCTCGACGGCGACGACGGCGTGGTCGACCTGCAGAATATCCTCGGTGCCGCCACGCGCAACCACCAGGCCGACTACGACATTATCGCCGCTCCAAACGCCGACCAGACACTTCGGTCTCTCACTACGCTGGACTGGAAGGACGACGGCAGGGCCGCCGCCGGTCTGGTCGACTGGATCGGGACGGACAGCGAAAAGGCCAACCAGGAACACCGCGCGGATCCGCTCGCCGATGCCGCCGCGGCTCGCCTGATCGAAATCTCCACCGCCGGCGACATCAACGACCCCAACAGTGCCGTTCGTACGATTTTCAACGGCACGAAGACAAACCCGGCTTTCGCCGCTGCGTTCGGCCACGTCGCCGAGACGCATCTGGCGGCATTCTCCGACCCGGCTCCGGACGGCGAGGTGACGACGGCCGACCACGGCCTGTCGATCGCCGCGAACGACCGGCTCCGCTTCCTTGGATTCGTGGCGACGGACAAGAACGCCCTCGACCATTACGGCTACACGGTCGGCCAGTACGAGAAGGGACTGAGCGACGCGGCGGCCCGTGGTGACATCAGTGAGGGCCAGTACAACTATCGACGCAACATCCTCAACAACGGCTATCTCGGTGCCATTCAGGAAGCTCATGACGCCAAGCTGCTCACCGACGAACAGGCCTACCAGGAACGCGATTCACAGTCCAAGGCCATTTCCGTCGGCATCAAGGCCGCCAACAGCGTCGTACAGTTCATCCCCGGTGTCGGTCCGATCCTGGCCAGTGGCACCGACATCACCTCCGACCAACTTCAGGACGCGGTCAAAGGCGAGAACCCGGCCGACCATTACGAGGCCGAGAAGGATCCGCCTATCCCGCGCGACCAAGGCGGCGCCGTCTACACGCGGGTCGAGGAATACGTCAACTCCGGGCTCAAGGTCGACCCCGCGCATCCGACCGCGAACTCGGTGGATCCGGCGCTGCTGCCGCCGGACCTGATCGAGCGCGGTCCGGACGGGACCTACCACGTGAAGGACCACCTGTCGTCCGCGGACCGCGCCAGACTCCTCGACGCGTACGCCAAACTCCCCAACAACGGCCGTCCGGACGCACCTCGACTCGACTACGACCCTCCGGCGCCGCCGAACAAATAACGCTTCAGAAACGATATTCGAGCAACCGCAGAGAGCGGCTCAGCGCGCGGATCCGCTTGAAGAGGAACAGGGCGAGCACCGATCGATGTGCCAGGTCGGGGTCGTCGCCGAGAAACCACTCGTCGGCAAACCGTATGCCTGGCACCAGTTCCTCCAGCTCGTGCGGATCGTCGATGCCCCAGCCGAAAGACGTGCCGGCCTGCTTCAGCGGCGGACTGTATCTGGACACCTTGACGACCCATTTCGCACACGCGTCAAACAACAACACCCCGCTGCGGAAGCGGCGGGTGGCAGCGGCGAACAGGCCGACGACGACCTCTTCGGTGAGATATTGCGTCAGGCCTTCGGCGAGTACGAGCACCGGCTGGTCGTCCGGCACCTCCCGGAGAAAGTCGTGGTCGGCGACCGACGAGCCGATCAGCCGGTAGTTTCCGGACGGTTCCGGGTAAAGTTTGCGTCGCAGGTCGGCGACCTCCGGATAGTCGACGTCGAACCAGCGCGACGACGCCGGCCGGTCGATCCGCAGCGCGCGGCTGTCCAGGCCGCAGGCCAGGTGCAGCACCGTGCCGTCCGGATGGTCGCGCAGGAACTCGATCGTACGCCGGTCGAGCTCGCGCGCGCGGATGATCGTGCCGATGTCGTCACCGGTGCCGAGCCGGATCCGGTCCTGGTCCACGTCGAGTTTTTGCAGGACGTCCAGGGCGGTCCGGTCGCCGAGCAGCGGATGGTCGCTGACCGCGTCGAGCGCACGGGCGTACAAGGTCAGCAGCAACGTCGACTTCTCGCCGGTCAGCGCGACCTTTTCCAGCTGTGACAACGGCGGCCGGGTGAATCGGTAATGCAGCACGCGGCTCATCTTCCGGATGAACGGCACGCTGACCGCGGCCCGCGTCGCCGCGGACAGCTTCTCGACATCCAGCTGGTGGAAGATGTTGGGCGCGTCCACGAAGGTGAAACCGGGGATGGCCAGCTCCAGCTCGCGCGGATCGTCGATGCCCCAACCCATGTCGGCGCCGGCCTGTCGTACGGCCGGCTGCAGCTTGCGCAGCTTGACCGCGGTGCGGGTCCAGGCGTCGAAAACCGCCTCACCGGCCGGAAAACGCGCGGCGATCGCGGTGAACAACGCGATGCCCGCCTTTTCCTCCAGATACGGCACCAGTCCTTCGGCGACCACCACGACCGGCCGGTCGGCCGGCACTTTCTCCAGCCACGCGAGGTCTGTGACCGACGACGCGACCAGGTGATAATCGACGTCCGGATCCGGATAGACCTGCTTGCGCAGATCGACGACCTCCGGAAAGTCGACGTCGAACCAGGTCGTGCCGGCCGGTACGTCGATGCGGAAAACCCGACTGTCCAGGCCGCATCCCAGATGCAGCACGCTCGCGCCCGGATGTGCGGCGAGCAGCTCGGTGGTGAGCTCGTCGAACAGCTTGGCGCGGATCGCGATGCTGTGCGGGTCGTCGTGGCGCAGCTTGATGGTCCGGAAGTTGAAGTCGAGCTTGCGGACCGCGGCCAGTGCCATCGGGTCGACGATGATCGGATCGGGAAAGGTGGTCTCGATGGCGCGGCCGTACAACGTGGCGAGCATCGTCGCCTTCTCCCCGGTCAGCCGCACTTTCTCGGTAGCCATACCCGGGAAACTACTCCGCGACGCCTCGTTGCTGTCACCTTGGAGCCTGGAGCCTGCTAGGACAGCAACGAGGCGTTGCGGCGAAACCGGAGCTACGGAGTGTTGTTGGCCAGGGCGAGCAGGCGGTCGGCGCTGCCGTTGAAGGTGTCCCGGTCGACGGCGCCGCTGATGCCGCTGACCGAGCCGGAGTCGGTGTATTGCCACATGGTGTAGTACGGGAAGCCGCGCGGCATGGTCGGTGAGGACCCGCCCCAGCTGGCCACGTCCAGCGGCGTCAGCGCGGAGAAGGCGCTGCTGCCACCGGTGCAGCTGTTCCACCAGCCGGCCGAGGTGTAGATGACCACGTCCCGGGTCGTACGCGACTTGTAGGTGTTGTAGAAGTCCTTGATCCAGGCCACCATCTGCGACTGCGTCTTGCCGGCGCAGCCGCCTTCCAGGTCCAGCATTCCCGGCAGCGTACGGTTGTCGCGGCTCCACGCGCCCCCGTTGCTGGCGAAGTAGTTCGCCTGCGTGGCGCCACTGGAGGCGCCAGGCTGCGCATAGTGGTACGCGCCGCGGATCATGCCGGCGTAATAGGCGTTGGTGTAGTTGGAGCTGAAGTACGGATCCTTGTACGTCGTGCCCTCGGTGGCCTTGATGTAGGCCCATTTGATCCCGGCGTTGTGCACGGACGTCCAGTTGATCGAGCCCTGCCAGTTGGACACGTCGACGCCGGGGATGCCGGCGACGGCCGGCGACACGGTGGTGAAGGACGGTGGCGGACCGGCCATGCCCTCGTGGCCGGGCCCTGGCCGCTCGGCCGCGGAGGCCGGCTGCGCCGCGGTGAACAGCAGCGCGAGTCCGGCCGCCAGCACGCCGCATCGGGCGAAAGTTCCCTTCATTTTCCCTCCCTCTCTCGGAAATCCCCGCCGGGGAAACTACCTGCGGAAATAACCGGCAACCAGACCTTTCGGTCTCAGGTTGATGAGGAAATGCAACGTGATAAAGGATAAAAGGGAAACAACTACCGCTTGACCCGGTCGGCGCGCGACTCCAGATACCGCCGCTCGGCGAGGCTCGCGGTCGCCTTCGCGGCGAGCCGGTAGTGGTCGTACGCACCCGTCGCGTCGCCGGCTTTCTCCAGCAGATGCGCGCGTACGGACAACAACCGGTGATGGCCGGCCATCCGCTCGTCATCGTCCAATGTGGACAGCAAGGCCAGTCCGGCGTCCGGCCCCTTCAGCTCGGCGAGAGCGACCGCCCGGTTCAACGTCACCATCGGGTTGGGTGCGATCCGTTCCAGGATCAGGTAAAGCGCGTGCACCTGCGACCAGTTGGTCTCCGCGGCGGTGGGGGCGTCCGCGTGCGTGGCGGCGATGGCGGCCTGCAGCTGGTACGGCCCGAGCGCCGGTCCGGCCAGCGACGCCGAGACCAGCTTGGTGCCTTCCTCGATCAGCGCGCGGTCCCACCTCGTACGGTCCTGCTCGTCCAGCGGTACGAGGTCGCCGGTGGCGGTCGTCCGCGCCTCGCGGCGAGCGTCGGTCAGCAGCATCAGCGCCAACAGGCCGGCGACCTCGGAATCGTCCGGCAGCTGCTGGTGCACCATCCTGGCCAGCCGGATCGCCTCGCGCGCCAGGTCGGCGCGGTGCAGCTCGGCGCCGGAGGAGGCCGTGTAACCCTCGTTGAAGATCAGGTAGAGCACGTGCAGGACGACCCGCAGCCGCTCCTCACGTTCCTCGCCGGCGGGCAGCCCGAACGTACTGCCGGCGGCCTTGATCTTTTGCTTGGCGCGGCTGATCCGCGCGGCCATGGTGGCCTCCGGCACCAGGAACGCGCGCGCGATCTCGGCCGTTGTCAGGCCGCCGACCGCGCGCAGCGTCAGCGCCGTCTGCGACGCGCCGGTCAGCGTCGGATGGCAGCACATGAACAGCAGGACGAGCGTGTCGTCGGTGTCCGGCACGTCCTCGGGCGCGACCTCCGTCGCGACCGAGGTCTCGCGCTCGCGCCGGGCGTGCTCGCTGCGCATCTGGTCGATCAGCCGCCGCGACGCGACCGTCACCAGCCAGCCGCGCGGATTGGCCGGCAGGCCGTCGGCCGGCCACTGCACGGACGCGGCCAGCACGGCCTCCTGTACGGCGTCCTCGCACTCCTCGAACTGCCCGTGCCGGCGCACCAACGCGCCGAGGACCTGCGGCGTGAGCTCACGCAGCAGGTCCTCGATGGCGTGCTCTGTCATGCCTCCAATAGTCCGTCAGAGAACATGACCTGCCGCACCTCGACCCCCAGGCCCTCGACCGCGGTGTCCGGGATCTTCGCGGCCAGCTCGATCGCCCGCTCCTTGCTCTCCACGTCCACCAGGTAGAAGCCGCCGAGATATTCCTTCGCCTCCAGGAAAGGACCGTCGGTGACGACCGGCTGGCCGTTGCGTACGCGGACGACCGCCGCCTGCGACGGGTCGACCAGCGCCTGCGTGACGATCAGCTCGCCGGAGGCCTTGATCTCCTCGATGAACGCGCCGTGGCCGGCGCCGATGGCGTCCATCTCCTCCTTGGTGAGCGCGTCCAGGACGGCCGGGTTGATGTGCATGCTGATGATGAACTTCATCTCGTACTCCTCGTGCCACGCCGGCCCCGGTTGGGCTCGGTTCGACCGTTGGTCGGAGCCGCCGTGGTGGTCTTGACATCCGCCGGTAGGAAACTTTGGCACGAGTTTTCGGCGCTCGCCCGACCCGGACCGGGAAGTCGTCAGTTCTGGTGACGCCCTCGGGCCTACGACGCGGGAGATTGACTGGCGTGACCGCTCATTCCACCGAACCGGCGGTTCGCCCATAGAGCGGCATCCGAGCGTGGCGTCACGCTCGGATGCCGGCGAGCATGATCGCCAGCAGCCGCTCGGCCGAGCTGGGGTCGGCCTCGGAGGCCAGCGCGATGCCGTGCAGCAGCCGCAGGATGTCGCCCGGCCGTACGTCGGCGCGGATGACGCCGTCCTGCCTGGCCCGGTCGACGATCGCCGAGACTGCCTCGGTCATCAGCTTCTTGCAGTACGCGAAGGTCTCCGCGCCCTGGTCCATCGCGCGCAGCGCGAGCCCCAGCCCGCGCTTGTGCTCCACGAACCGCAGCTGCAGGCGCAGCCACTCCTCCAGCGCCTCGAACGGCGGCCGCGTCTCCAGCAGCTCGTACGCGCGCTCGCTCATCGCGGTCATCTCGCTGCGGAACACCGCCTCGATGAGTGCCTCGCGGGTCGGAAAGTGCCGATAGAGCGTGCCGGCGCCGACCTTCGCGCGCTTGGTGATGTCGTCGAGCGGCACGTCGACGCCGTGCTCGGTGAACGCGGCGCGCGCGACCTCCACGATGTGTTCGTAGTTGCGGCGTGCGTCGGCTCGCATCGGACCTCTCCCCGTTGAAATGGAGAATATCTCCGGTTAGCCTTGCGTATCTGGAGACGTTCTCCATATGCTACCCGAGAAGGAAGCGGAGAAACTCTCCATTTAAGGGGATCGTCTGTGGTCACAACCGTCGCGGCGCCGGTCGTACGGCGTCCGAGCCTGGCACTCGCGGTGCTGGTGAGCTGCCAGTTGATGCTGATCGTCGACGCGACCGTGATGAACGTCGCGCTGCCGCACATCCAGGCCGAGCTGCACTTCACGCCGGCCGGTCTGTCCTGGGTCCTGAACGCGTACACGCTGGTCTTCGGCTGTCTGCTGCTGCTCGGCGGCCGGTCCGGCGACGTGTTCGGCCGGCGCGGGGTCTTCGTCACCGGCGTCGCGCTCTTCACGCTCGCGTCGCTGGCCGGTGGCCTCGCCACCAGCGCGACCGTGCTGATCGTGGCGCGGATCGTGCAGGGCCTCGCCGCCGCGATGGCCGGTCCCAGCACGCTCGCGTTGATCACCACGACCTTCAGCGAGCCGAAGGCACGCGTACGCGCGTTGGCGACGCTGTCGATGATCGCGAGCGCGGGCCTGGCCGTCGGCATGATCGTCGGTGGCGTACTCACCGAGTGGTTCAGCTGGCGCGCCGTGCTGTTCATCAACGTGCCGGTCGGCCTGGCGATCGCCGTGCTGGCGCTGCGGTTCGTACCGGTGGTGCCGCGCGGTGGCCACGCACGGTTGGACTTCCCTGGAGCGTTGCTCGCCACCGCCGGCGTCGGCGCGCTGGTCTACGGCTGCATCGAGGTCGCGTCCGGTGGCTGGGCCGCGGCCGCGCCGGTTCTGCTGCTCGGCGTCGTCCTGATCTGCGCGTTCGTCGCGTTGGAAGCGCGGCTGCGCCAGCCGTTGCTGCCGCTGCGGCTGTTCGCCGACCGCGACCGCGCGGCCGCGTACGCGAGCGTCTTCTTCGGCGCGATGGGGATGATCTCGATGTTCTTCTTCCTGACCCAGTTCCTGCAGGACGTGCTGCGGCTCAGTCCGCTGGTCACCGGCCTGGCGTTCCTGCCGATGGCGGCCGGCATGTTCACCATGGCGCGGCTGGTGCCGCGGTTGCTGCCGCGCTTCGGTCCCAAGCCGATGGCGCTGACCGGCCTCACCCTGATGGCCGCCGGCGTACTGTGGCTGACGCAGCTGTCCGCCGGCAGCGGTTATCTGACCGGCCTGCTCGGACCGCTGCTGCTGATGGGGATCGGCGGCGGTACGGCGTTTCCGCCGATGAACGTGGTCGTCATGACCACCGCGCCAGCCGCCGACGCCGGTGCCGCCGGCGGCACCATCCAGACCATGCAGCAGGTCGGCGGCACGCTCGGTCTCGCGGTGGCGGTCACCGTCGCCGGCACCGCCGGCACGTTCGTCGGCGGCATGGGCCGCGCCTTCGCGGTGGCCGCCGGAGCGGTCGCGGTGGCCTTCGTGATGGCGGTTACTTTCCGGTCAACCAAGCCAAAGGGGGCCCGTACGGCGGGCTGAGCCGGCGTGGCAGGATCACTCGCGCCGTTGCCGCCATCAGGAGGTTTGCATGACTGCCGTTCAGGACCCGGAGACCACCGAGACCGCTGTCGTCCGCACGTACGAGGCGATGAGCATCGACGAGGCGCTCGAGCTGGTACGCGCCGCCGAGCGGCTCGGCTTCGGGGTGATCCTGCGCAACGCCGAGCGCGCCGAGGAGGAGGACACGTACTCGGTCGAGTGGACCGTCGAGGTCTTCGACGAGATCCCCGCCGCCGAGTAGGTCGCATGGCCACCATACGTGCGTCCAACGCACGCATGGTGGCCATGCGTGCACTACAGCGGGTTGGCCTCGCCGAGGGGGGTGATGGTGAAGCCACCGCCGATGACCTCGTTCTCCGGATGCGCGGCGGTGTCGCTGGCCAGGATCTCCGCGGCGAAGACCTCCGAGTCGTCCTGCGACTTGTAACCGAGCGCCTCGGCCTCGGCCAGCGACACATAGCCGCGGGTGTTGCGCGAGACGCCCCAGACCAGCCGATATCCCGGCGACGGTGCGGAAAGACACGCCTCCAGCAGCCGGCCGCAGTCGTCCGGCGACAGCCACAGCGCCAGCCCGCGTACGCCCATCGGCTTGGGAAAGCACATGCCGATACGCACGCAGATCACGTCCATGCCGAACCGGTGCGCGTACAACGCGCCGAGCGCCTCGATCGCCGCCTTGCTCACGCCGTAGTACGTGTCCGGCTGCGGCGCCAGGTCCGCCGCCACATTGTCGGTGACGGGGTGGTAGCCGACCGCGTGGTTGCTGGAGGCCAGGATGACGCGCCGCACGCCGGCCTCGCGCGCCGCCTCAAGCAGCACCTGCGTGCCGTTGACGTTGACGTCCAACGTGTCCGCCCACGGCGCCTCGCGGCTCAGGCCACCGAGGTGGATGATCGCGTCGACGCCGTCGCACGCGGCGCGTACGGCCGACGGGTCGGTCACCGAGCCGGTCAGCAGCTCGACCGGCTCGCCGTCCTCGGCCGGCGCCACCGTCGCGATGTCGAAAAGCCGCAGCTCACGGCCGTCCCGCCGGAGCCGTGACCGGATCAGCCGGCCGATGCCGCCGGCCGCACCGGTGATGAGTACGCGCAAGGCTGGTGTCCTCTCTGTTGTCAACGGATGCCGGCACGCTGCAGCTGGTTGCCGAGCTCGGACGCGGCGGCCACCAGCAGCTCGCCGACGCCGGCCGCGTCGGCGTCGGACACCGACGACGGCATCGAGCAGGACAGCGCGTCGGTCGCCGGGATCCGGTATTTCACCGCGGCGCCGACACAACGCACCCCGAGCGTCCCCTCCTCGATCTCGGAGGCATAGCCGCTCTGGCGTACGTGCGCGAGCTGCTCGAGCAGCGCCTGCCGCGAGGTGATCGTGTTGGTGGTCATCGCCGGCAGCGACTCGGGTACGAGCCGCGCGACCTCCTCGTCGGTCAGCTCGGCCAGCAATGCCTTGCCCAGCGCCGTCGCGTACGCCGGCAGGGTGCGGCCGACGCGAGAGATCAGGTGGATCGACCGGCGCGACTCGCGTGTCTCCAGATAGACGACCTCGGTCTCGTTGCGCCGCGCGTAGTGCGCCGTGAAGCCGGTCTGCTCGCGCAGCTTCTCCAGCACCTCGGTCGCGTACGGCACGGCCGGGTCGCGGTCCAGATACGCGGTGCCGCAGATCAGCGCACGCACGCCGAGCCGGTATTTCGCGCCGGTCGCGTCGGTCTCGATCCACTGCGCGGCGGCGAGCGTACGCAGCAGGCCGTGCAGGCTCGAGCGGGGGATCTGCGACAACACGTGCAGCTCGGCCAGCGACATCCACTCCGGACTGGACGCGAAGGCCTCCAGCAGGTCGGTCGTACGCCGCGCGGACTTGACGCCGCCGCGATCTTCGGACACTTGCTGTACGACTTGATCTGACATGGCAGTCCGCACCCCTTGCGTTGACATCGCGCTAGCGGCAGTCTAACTTGCGAAACGATTCTGTTATATGAACCGTTGCCATGTTAGCGTACAGGTTCACAAATATGAACATCACGCTCGGGAAGCCGATCTGGAAAGCGAGTCTCATGCCTTTACGTGGCCTCCTGTCGTTTCCGCTGACCGCCTTCGACGCGCGACTGGAGCTGGACCTCGACGCTTTCGCCGACCACCTGGAGGCGCAGATCGCGGCCGGTCCCGGCGCGGTGTTCGTCGCATGTGGCACCGGTGAGTTCGGCTCGCTGTCGCTCGACGAGCTGTCCGCGGTCGCGCGGCGCGCGGTCGACGTGGCGGCCGGGCGGCTGCCGGTGTGGCTCGGTGCCGGCGGTGGGGCGGCTGGTGCGCGTGCGTGCGTACGCGTCGCGGCTGAGCGCGGCGCCGACGGCGTCCTGCTGATGCCGCCCTATCTGGTGACCGGTCCGCCAGCCGGCACGCTCGACTACGTCCGTTACGCGACCGCCGACGCGGCGGTGCCGACGGTCGTCTATCACCGCGGCACGGCCGTTTTCACGCCATCAGCCGCCGTCGAGCTGCTCGACGTGCCGTCCGTGGTCGGCCTCAAGGACGGTTACGGCGATGTCGAGTTGATGTCGAAGATCGTCACGACCGTACGCACGAGTGGTCACGATCGCGCGGCTGGTTTTGGCTTTCTCAATGGGCTTCCGACCGCCGAGATGTCCGCGCGCGCATATCGCGCGATCGGTGTCGAGCTCTATTCGTCGGCGGTGCACAGCTTCGCGCCGACGATCGCGCACGCCTTCCGCGACGCGCTGCTCGCCGACCAAACGTCCACTGTGGACAGACTGCTCGCCGAGTTCTATCTGCCGTTGGTGGCGTTGCGCGACACCACACCGGGTTTTGCGGTGGCTCTGGTGAAAGCCGCGGCCGTGTTGCGTGGCAGCAAGGTCGGCGGCGTACGCCCACCGCTGGTCGACCCGACGCCGGCGCAGGTCGACCAGTTGGCCGTGCTGCTGGAGAAGGGGTTGGCGCTCGTCTGATGAGGATCCGCGATGTCATCATCACGCCGGTCGCTTTCGCCGATCCGCCACTGTTGAACGTGACCGGCGTACACGAGCCGTACGCGCTGCGCAGCGTGCTCCAGCTGGTCTGCGACGACGGGCTGGTCGGCCTCGGCGAGTCCTACGGTGACGAGGATTTGCTCGCGCTGGCGCGGAAAGTCGCCGAGCGGCTGGTCGGCGTGGAGATCTTCGACCTGCCGGCGGTGCGGCGGATCGCGACCGAGGTGGTCGGTGGCGGCATCTACGCTGACCGGCACGGCCTGACCGGCGGTGTGTCGGCGAGCAAGACGCTGCAGACGGTCTTCTCTTTCTTCGAGGTCGCGATGCTCGACGCGCAGGGTCGCTTTCTCGGCGTGCCGGTCGTCGATCTGCTCGGCGGAAAAGTCCGCGACCGCGTCGAGTTTTCCGCCTACCTGTTCTACAAATATGCCGCGCACCAGGGCTTGCGGCCAGACGAGTGGGGTGCGATCGACACACCGGAGACGGTCGTTGGCTCCGCGCGCAGGATGATCGACGAGTACGGTTTTTCGTCCATCAAACTCAAAGGTGGTGTGTTCGCGCCGGCAGAGGAGGTCGCCGCCATCCACGCGTTGCGCGATGCTTTTCCGGGTTTGCCCTTGCGGATCGACCCAAACGGTGCGTGGACACCGGCGACCGGCCAGTGGGTCGCCAAGGAGCTCGACGGAGTCCTGGAATACCTGGAGGACCCGACGCCGGGCATCGACGGAATGGCGCGGGTGGCCGCGTACGCTTCGATGCCGCTGGCGACGAATATGTGTGTGGTCGAGTTCGCGCACATTCCACCCGCGGTCGCCGCGAAAGCCGTCGGCGTCATCCTGTCCGACCATCATTTCTGGGGTGGCCTGCGGCTCAGTGGCTCGCTGGCGACGCTGTGCGAGACCTTCGGCATGGGACTTTCCATGCATTCCAACAGTCATCTGGGCATCAGCCTGGCCGCGATGGTGCACCTGGCCGGCGCGACCGGCCACCTGACCTACGCGTGCGACACGCACTGGCCGTGGAAGACCGAGGACGTGATCGTGCCGGGCGTGCTCTCCTTTGAAGGCGGAGCCGTCGCGGTGCCGGACAAACCCGGCCTCGGTGTCGAGCTCGACCACGACGCGTTGGCGCGGCTGCACGAAAACTACCTGTCGTGCGGCCTGAAAAGGCGTGACGACGCGACGTACATGCGCCGCTATGTGCCGGACTTCCAGCCGAACATCGCGCGGTGGTAGGCATGCGTACGACCGGATACGCCTACAGCTGGGACGTCACGGACGATCCCGGGTTTTCCAGCAGAGTGGCCGATCTCGGCGTCGACCGGGTGGCGGTCGCGGCCGCGTACCACAGCGCTCGCGCCGGCACGCCATGGCAGCGCGACCGGACGGCGGTCGCGGCGCGTACGTCGGCGATCTACCGGCCGGTGCGCGAAAAGGTGTGGCGCAACCGGCGGTTGCGGCCGGCGGCGGCGACCTGGACCGGCCAGGAAGACAGTGCCGGAGCGGCGATCCGTGCGCTCTCCGGTGTGACAGTGGACGCGTGGATCGTCCTCACGCACAACTCGCAGCTCGGCGAAAGCATCCCGGATTTCGCTGTCACCAACTGTTTCGGCGAGACGTATCCCTGGGGTTTGTGTCCGTCCCGCCCGGAAGTGGTGGATTACGCCGCCACACTTGCCGTCGAATGTGTCGATGGCCTGGAGCTGGCCGGCGTGATCCTGGAGGCATGTGGCCAGCTCGGCGCGGTTCACCAGTCCAGGCACGAAAAGACCGACGCGATCTGGTCGCCGGCAGCGGCTCGGCTGATGTCGATCTGTTGCTGCGCCGGGTGTGCCGCGGCCTGGCAGGACGAGGGGCGCGATCCGGCGGCCGTACGCGCCGAGATCCGCGACGAGGTGCTGCGGCTGGTCGCGCTCGGCGATGTCACCGTCACCACCGACCGGCTTTGCGTTCAGCTCAGCGAAATGGTGCTGCGTAAACGGCAGAAGCACGTGGACGAGCTGCGACAGGCGGTCGTCGACGCGCTGCCCAGTGGCCTGCGTCTCACTCTGCACGCCGATCCGGATCCGTGGACGACCGGCGCTTTGGTCGGTTTGACGCCGGACACAGCCAAAGACGTGGACGCGGTGGTCGTGCCGGCCTGGCAGCCGGGCGAGCGCGCGCTGGACGCCGTGCGAGCGGCCGACCGGGCCGTGACGGAGAATGGCGTGGTTGGCGCGTACGTCACCGCGGTGGCGGCCGCGCGCGTGCCGGACATCGCGTCCTATGTGGACTCGCTCGGCGATGCCGGTGCCGGCGAGTTGCACCTGTATCACCTGGGTCTTGCCGGACCGGCGCGATGGGACGACGTGCGTGCGGCGGTCACCGCGGCGAAACGGCGCGGAAGCACGACCGCGAAGGTGGAGAAATGAGCGACACGACCGCTGACGAGCTTGAGGTCGTCATGGCCGCCGCGGCCGAGGCGGCCGCGCCGATCGCCGCGGCCACCCCGAAAGAACGCGCGTCCTGGCTGGTCGCCGCCGCCGACGCACTGGACGCGGCGGCCGGCGAGCTGGTCCCACTGGCCGCCGAGGAAACACACCTGCCGGCCGCGCCACGGCTGGCCGGTGAGCTGAAGCGCACGACCTTCCAGCTGCGGCTTTTCGCCGGTGTGCTGGACGAAGGCGGCTTTCTGGCCGTCACCATCGACCACGCCGACCCGGACTGGGGGATGGGTCCGCGGCCGGACATTCGTCGCGTACTGACGCCGATCGGTCCGGTGCTCGTCTTCGGTGCGAGCAACTTTCCGTTCGCTTTCAGCGTCGCCGGCGGCGACACCGCCTCGGCGCTGGCTGCCGGTTGCCCGGTCGTCCACAAAGGACATCCAGGCCATCCGCGCCTGGCCGCGCGTACGGCCGAGATCGTCGCGACCGCGCTGGTCGGTGCCGGCGCGCCGGCCGGCATTTTCGGCTTTGTCACTGGTGTCGACGCCGGCGTGCAGGCGTTGCGCGACGAGCGGATCACCGCCGCCGCGTTCACCGGTTCGCTGACCGCAGGCCGCGCGTTGTTCGACATCGCCAACTCGCGACCCACGCCGATCCCGTTCTATGGCGAGCTCGGCAGCATGAACCCGGTGGTCGTCACGCCGGAAGCCGTTGCGCGGCGCGGAAAGGACATCGCCGCCGGCTATGTCGGATCGTTCACGCTCGGCGCCGGCCAGTTCTGCACCAAGCCGGGACTGCTCTTCCTGCCGGCCGGCCACGGACTGGAGTCCACGCTGGTCGCCGCGGTCGAAGGAGTCAGCGCGCAACCGCTGCTCAACGACAAGATCGCCAGCGGTTTCGGCTCTGGCGTTGAGAAACTTCGCGAGGCGGCTGAGGTTTTGTACGCCGCACCGGACGCCGAGTCCGGCTCTTACGGACCGACGCTGGTCGCCACCGACGCCGCGACCTTCCTCGCCTCGGAAAGCGTACTGGACAAGGAGTGTTTCGGTCCGGCCTCGGTCGTCGTGTCCTATGCGGACAGTGCCGAACTGTTGCGCGTGCTGGAGACCCTGGAGCCGAGCCTGACCGCGACCATCCAGGGTGAGGCCGACGAAGGCGACTTCGTACGACCGGTTTTGGACGTGCTGCAGGCAAAAGCCGGCCGCGTGCTGTGGAACGGCTGGCCGACCGGTGTGACGGTGACCTGGGCTCAGCAGCACGGCGGTCCATATCCAGCCACCACGGCGCCGACCACCACGTCGGTGGGGACCGCGGCGATCGAGCGTTTCCTGCGTCCGGTCGCATACCAGGACGTGCCGGAGCAGTTCCTGCCGCCGGCCGTACGCGACGACAACCCGTGGCGGATTCCGCAGCGCGTGGACGGAAAGTTGTAGCCGGTTGACCTAAGGGGTGCCTCTATGGCGGCGAGTCGGCGAGAGTTTCTGAAGTATTCAGCGGCAGCCGCCGGAGGCATCCCGCTGGTGTCCGCTTTCTCCGCTCCAGCGGCGGCCGACGATTTCGCCGCGATCGTCGCGGCCTACCGCGAGCTGCAGATCGGCCGCGGACGGCAGTCGGCCAAGCGTACGGTCGCCGTGCGGCGGCTCGACCAGGTCGCCACCGAATACGAGGCGACGATGGACACCGCGGCCGGCTCCACGCAGCTGTGGCCCGATCTGCCCAGAGGCCCCGGCAGCGACTATTTCCCCACCATGTACGCGCGTTTGCGGGCGATCGCGGTCGACTGGGCCACTCCCGGATCGGCGTTGAGCGCGAAGGCCGGCATGGCGGAGCGGATCGTCGCCGCGCTGGAGATCCTCTACGCCAACCAGTACAACGAAAACACCGCCGAGATCGGCAACTGGTATGTATACGAGATCGGTGTGCCGTACTGGGTCCTGCACATCCTCGCCGCGCTGGGTGACCAGGTGTCCACAGTGGACAGAGCGCGGTTTCTGCGGCCGGTGCTGCGGTTCGACGCCGATCCCAACCGGCGCACCAACAACCCGGGCACGGTCGAGACCGGCGCCAACCGTGCAGACAAGGCGCTGATCGCGGTGGTCGCCGGCGCGATGGTCGGCGACGCCGCACGTGTCTCGGCCGCCATGGACGCGATCACCGATGTCGCCGGCAACGGCGCGGCGAGCCTGGTCGCGCGCGTCACCAAAGGCGACGGCTATCACACCGACGGTTCCTTCATCCAGCACGAAAACGTGCCGTACGCCGGCCACTACGGCCTGGTGCTGCTCAACGCCGTCGCCTCGCTCATCTACGTCACCGCCGGCACGTCACGGCAACTTTCCGCTGAGGTCAAGCAAAAAGTGGTCGACACGATCGCCGACGTGTACGCGCCCTTCGTCTTCAAGGGTGCGATGCTGGAGACCGTACGTGGCCGGATGCTGTCGCGGCAGAGCGAAACCGGTCACGACGCGGCGCACCTGCTGATCTATCCGACCGTGCTTCTGGCGTTGCAGGCAAACAATGATCCCAAGCTGACCGCGCTGGTGAAACGCTGGATCGCCGACGGCACCTGGGCGCCGTATCTGGACGTGCCGGACGTGCGCCGTTTCGCGCCGTTCAACGACCCGGTCGGCGTGCCGGGTGTCGAGTTCGCCGAGCAGTTGCTGGCCGAGTCGTCCGTGCCGGCGGCGAAAACCGAGCCGTTTCACCGCACTTTTCCACAACAGGACCGAATCGTCCACAACACCGGCCGTTGGGCCGCGTCGCTCGGCACCGGATCGACGCGTATCTGCCGCTACGAGTCGATCAACGGCCAGAACCTGCACGGCTGGTATGTCGGCGACGGTGCGCTCTATGTTTTCCTGCCAGGGCAGGAAGGACACTATTCCGACGCGTACTGGCCGACTGTCGATGCTCAGCTTATTCCTGGCACCACAACGAAAGAGGCGAAGCCGCCGGCGCTCGGCTCGACACCGCTGGCCACGAAAGCCTTTGTCGGTGGTGTCGCTTTCGACAGCGGCCATGGCGCGCAGGCGATGGATTTCGTCTCGCAGGACGGCACGTTGGCCGCGCGCAAGTCGTGGTTTTTCACCCCTGACGGCATTGTCTGTCTCGGTGCCGGCATCACCGACGCGTCCGGCGCGGCCGTGCGCACGACCATCGAGAATCGTGTGTCGGCGGCCGCGCTCACCGTCGACGGCCGGCGCTATGCGACCGACGGCACGTGGACCGTCGCCGATCCGCATTACCTCGACCTGCCGGGCGTGTCCGCATATTTCCTGCTGGACAACGGAAAGGTGACCATACGTCGAGAGGCGCGTACGGGGGCGTGGCGTGATGTCGACACTGGCGCCAACACCAAAGGCTCCACCGAGCCGTTCACGCGGCACTACCAGACGATTTTCCTCGACCACGGAACGAATCCGACCAACGCGCGTTACGCGTACGCGGTCGTACCGTCGCCGACCGTCCTCAGCCTGACCAAAACCCGACTGACCAGGATCCTGTCCAACACGGCCGACCTCCAGGCCGTCCGCACCCTCGACGGCATCGAGCTCGCCGCGTTTTTCGCCGCGGGCAAGGCCGGAACGGTGTCGGCCTCGGCACCCGCGGTCGTCGGCTGGCAACACGGCCGCCTGGCCGTCGCCGATCCCAGCCAGCTCGGCGACACCGTACGGATCACCGTTCGCACCTCCGCTCGCCGCGTCGTGCGGGCCGATCCTACGGTCCGGGTCATCTCGCTGAATCCGCTCGTCGTCGACGTGACCGTGGCCGGTTCGCAGGGCGCGACCCACCGCCTGAAGGTCTGGTGAAACCGCCATGAAGGCGGTGGCTGGTCTGATGACTCGTCAGTTCTGACGAGAGGACACGGATGAGATCGTTGACAGCCACCACGCCTGCCTGCCGCCCCAACTGCGGCCGCTACTGAAAAGTCCGCATGGCCACCATGCGTGCGTCCGACGTGAGTGTTCACCTCACGATCACCAATGCGCCGCTGTAACGCTAAATGCCCGCCTTGTCGGTTTGGGCGATGCAAGCAAGGCCCCCATACGTGCATCCAGCGCACGCATGGAGGCCTTGCTTGCATCGAGCGTGTTACGGATGTGACCACCGTGACTGGCGATTCAAGTGTGGCGACGCACCGCGTAATACCTCGCCTAACTGGCGGCTGGCTTGCGGATCGGCAGGTCCTCGACCGGCGGGGGCGGCGGAAACTGCAGCCCGGTCTCCCGCAACGCCGCGATCCGCTGCCGTACGACCTGCAGTGACGCCGGTACGAGCTCGGTGTAGCTGGCCGTGGTGGTGACCTGGCCGTCGTGCTTGCGATAGAGCCAGGTCACTTCCGGTGTCAGATAACCGAAACTCAGCTCGGTGACGGCGATCAGCAGCGAGTTGTCCTCGGCCCGCGGGATGCCGGCCCAGCCGCCGACCGCACGGGTGGTGGTCGTACGCAGCGTCAGGCCGGCCGGATGCACCGGTGGCAGCTCGTACGCGGTCAGGTGGTCGCTGACCACGCCCGGCTCGATCACGCCGGGAGGCAGCATCGCCGAGACCGGTACGCGCGTGCCATCGGGCATCAGGTCGTCGGCCTGGCCGCAGACCCAGTGGATCCACGGCCGCTGCCGGAACGCCTCGATGGCGACCGCGAGGCCGCGCGGCAGCATCAGGTCGTCGGAGTCGAGCACGTGGACGAACTCGCCTTCGACCCGGGCGAGTGCGAGGTTGCGGGTCGCCGCGGCGCCGAGCTGTTCGCCGTTGGCGCTGTGCCGCACGAAGTCGAAATGCCCGACCGCGTCGCCGAGAACGGAGTTCGCGGCGTCCTCCTGGACGACCCACTCCAGCTCCCAGCCGGCCGGCAGTTCCTGGGCGGCCAGGCTTTCGCCGGCCTCGACCAGGAAGTCGACGCGATCGCCGTGCGCCGCGGTCAGCACCGACATCAGCGGCATACCGGCCCCCGACTTTCCGCAAACCGCCTCAAGTCTGTCCTATCTCCCGACGACTGGTCCCCTCCCTGTGTCGTCGCCGGAGCCCCCGGTGTTACGCCGCACTTTGTCCACACGCTGACATCGGTACCAATAATGCGCGAATTGCGCAGAACTTGCCGACTGACTTGCCATCGAAAGCTGGCAGCTTACGAATCGATGAGCGTCGTGGCGGAGTCGAGCAGCTTCAGCAGCTCCGCGCGGCCTTCGTCGTCGAGGTTGGCCACGAGCGCCGCCAGTCGGGTCTGCGTCGTCTGCGGATCCGTGCCGTCCTCCATCGCCTTGGCCAGCTCGGCCTGGATCAGCTCCCGCGTACGTCCTGGCATCGACAAGCTCCTGCCGTACGAATCAACAGCAATCGGGCCAAGCATCGCATATCGGAGTACGCCAGGTCGGCAACGACACGGTACGCTATGCTTCGGCATATCGAATATGGAACTGATATCTGGGAGATCGCGCTGTGACGACGACTGAGCTGCAGAAGCCCGCGGTGCGGACCCTGGTGCGGGGGGTCTCGCCGGTCCTGGAAGTGCCTTTCGGTCCCGACGGCGCGATCGACACCGGGGGCTTCCGGCGGGTCGTCGAGTACGTGCTCGGCGCCGGCGTGAGCAGTGTCATGTTTCCCGGTTTCGCGTCCGAATACCACAAGCTCGACGAGGACGAGCGGGACACGCTGACCGACATCCTGCTCGAGCAGACGCGTGAGCGGCCGGACGTCGCCGCGATCCTCGCGGTGCAGGACCACGCCACCATGTTGGCCGTACGCCGCGCACAGCGGCTGGTGGACGCCGGCGCCGACCTGATCAACCTGCTGCCCCCGCACTACCTGTCGCCGACCCGGCGTGCGGTCGCCGACCACATCCGGGCCGTGCTGGAGGCCGTGGACCCGGTGCCGGTGGTGCTCCAGTACGCGCCGATCGAGACCGGCACCAGCCTGGACGCGGCCGGCCTGGCCGAGATCGCGCGCGACCACGCCAACCTGGCCTTCGTGAAGGTCGAGTCGAGTCCGCCGGGGCCGCTGATCACCCAGCTGGCCGACGGCGACCCGGCGCTGCCGTCGCTGGAGGGCTATGCCGGCGTCCAGCTGCCGGACGCGGCCCGCCGCGGCGCGGTCGGCACGCAGCCGGGTTGCTCGTTCACCGAGATCTACGTGGAGATCTGGCGGCGGTTCGAGAATGGCGAGACGGCCGGTGCGTGGGACCTGCACCGCCGCCTGCTGCCATACATCTCCTACTGGATGCTCGACATCGAGCTGATCATCGCCGCGGAGAAGCTGATCTCGGTGCGGCGTGGCCTGTTCGAGAGTCCGTACTGCCGCGAGCCGGCGCACCGGCTGGACCGTGAGGAAGTGGCCACGATCGACCGCTTTCTGTCCGAGTTCGCCGATCTTCTCCCCAGGATCCCCTGAGCAGCAGGGTGAATCCGGCCACCACGGTCCAGAACTGCAGTGCGAACACGGCGACTCGTTCCATGCCACCGAGGCCGATGCCGAGGTCGACCTGGTGGAAGAACAGGATGGCGGCGAGGATCGCGGTCGCTCCGGTGGCCGCGGTCAGCGTTCGCAGCCGGTTTGGCCAGGCGGCGAGGAGAAAGCCGAGGTTGCCGCAACCCATGATGACCAGCGCGCCGAGCAGGTGCAGGTTGTCGTCGACGTCCGCCGGTTTCAACGCCACCAGGAGATAACCGCCGGCGGCCGCGGCCAGCAGGATCCGTCCGGTCATCGCCAGGAATCCGCGCTGGAAAACAAATCCGGCCAGCACGATGCCGGCGATGACGCAGACGCCTTCGATGACGATCGAGGTGTTCATCAAGTTGTGCAGCGGCGAGCACACATAGCGCGGCCTGGTGTCGTCCCAGATGCCGCAGTGCACGTTGCCGAGGTCGCTGATGTTGTTGGCGGTCCAGCTGTACGCCGTCGGCCAGCTGAGCTGGGTGACGACGTGCGCGACGAAGAACTGCGCCGCGCCGAAGATCCACAGGAGCGCGCCGACGCGCGCCTTGGCCGGAGTTTCCATGCCTGCCAGCACACTCCGTACGACGGTCGCCGGCATCACGCCGGGCCCGCATCTTTGCGGTGGAGCTGGACCTACCGGTAGGGCTGGCTATACCCGCAGGTGTACGTCCAGCCTCGCTGGCGTCCGCGTACGACCCGGATAACGTGCATGTTCGTGCAGACAACCACCGTTTGGCAGGCCCTGGCCTCGCCTCGATTCCTGTTCACCGCCTGGCCATGGCGGTCGCTGGCATACGTGCTCACCACGCCGATCACCGTCGGCCTGCTCTCGGTTCCGCTGATGTTCGTGAGCCTTCCGTGGATGGTGAGCGTCATCTTCTTCAAGGAGGACAAGCTCTCGGCGGCCGCGCCGTTCTTCGTGATCGGCGCGGTGTTCTTCGCGGCCGCGTTGCCGCTGCTGGGCGTGCCGTTCGGCTGGCTCGAACGCGGCCGGCTCAGCCTGCTCGGCGTACGGCCGCCGACCACCACCGCGCGCCGCGCCGCCGAACCGTTGGACCTGCTGCGAAATCTCTACGTCGACCCGGCGAGCTGGCGCGCCAGCGTGTACGCGGTCGCGTCCGTCACGCTCGTGCCGCTGGTCTACACCGGCGTCGGCATCGCCGCGATGTTCGACTTCGTGATGATCATCAGTCCGGTGCTGGCCGACGGCCACGGACCGGTCGCCTTCGGCTTCGGCGAGCTGACCAGCGCGTCGCAGGCCGTGCCGTACGCGGTGGCCGGCGTGGTTTTGTTGCCCGTGCTGCCATATCTGTGGACGGTGCTGGCGGCCGCGCACGGCACCATGGGTCGCGCGCTGCTCGGTGGCGTGGACAGCGAAAACCTCAAGGCCGAGCTGGTCGAGGTGTCGCGGTCGCGCGCTCGGCTGGTCGACGCCTTCGAGGCGGAGCGCCGGCGCATCGAGCGCGATCTGCACGATGGCGCGCAGCAGCAGCTGATCGGCCTGACCATGCAGCTCGGCCTCGCGAAGATGGACGTCGACCCGCAGTCGCCGGCCGGCAAGGCCGTCTCGGAGGCTCATGACCAGGCCAAAGACCTGATGGAGCAGCTACGTGAGCTGATCCGCGGCATCCATCCGCCGGTGCTCACCGACCGTGGCCTGCCGGCCGCGGTGGCCGAGCTCGCCGACCGTACGCCGATGCCGGTCACCGTCTCGGCCGACCTGCCGGGCCGGCTGCCGGGTCACCTCGAAGGCACCGCCTACTTCGTCGTCGCCGAGGCATTGACCAACGTCGTCAAGCACAGCGCCGCGACGCAGGCAGCCGTGACCGTACGCCTCACCGCCGGCACGCTCGAGATCGAAGTGACCGACAACGGACGCGGTGGCGCGGACGCGCGCGGTGGTACGGGCCTGACCGGCCTCGCCGACCGGGTCGCCGTCGCCAACGGCAGGATGTTCCTGTCCAGCCCGATTGGTGGTCCGACGCTCGTACGAGTGGAGTTGCCATGCCGCCGCTGAAAACCACGGTCGTGCTCGCCGAGGACGGCGTGCTGCTCCGCGAGGGGCTGGCCGGCCTGCTGACCCGCTTCGACTTCGAGGTGCTGGCCTCGGTCGGCGACGCGGAGGCGTTGGAGGCGGCGGTCGCCGAGCACCGGCCGAACCTGGTGGTGACCGACATCCGGATGCCACCGGGATTCACCGACGAAGGCCTGCGCGCGGCCGTACGGTTGCGCGCGGCCGATCCGTCGCTGGCGGTCGTGGCGCTCAGCCAGTACGTCGAGCAGAGCTATGCCGCCGAGCTGCTCGACTCCGCCGGCGGCGCGCGCGTCGGCTATCTGTTGAAAGACCGCGTCGTCGACATCGCCGAGTTCATCGGCTCGCTCCGCCAGGTGCTCGACGGCGGTACGGTCGTCGACCCGCAGGTCGTACGCCAGCTGCTGCGCCGCAACTCCGATCCGCTGTCGCGGCTGTCCGCACGGGAGCTGGAAGTGCTGGCTTTGGTGGCAGAAGGCCATTCCAACGCGGCGATCACGAAACTGTTGTTCGTGTCGGAGGCCACCGTCGGCAAGCACGTCGGCAACATTTTCGCCAAGCTCGACCTGCCGCCGGCCGAGGACTCGCATCGCCGCGTCCTCGCGGTGCTCGCCTACCTGCGGTCGGACGGGCCACCGCAACGGTGACCCGTCCGGCGGTGCCGGTCAGATTGGGCCGGTCAGATTGGGCCGGTCAGACCTTCGTCGTCTGCCTGCCGCCGTTGTGCCACGCGCCGTCTTCGTACCAGGTCAGATACCAGCTGATCACGTGACCTTCCGGGAAGTTCTTGTTGCACCGGCTCCAGTCGCCACTGCCGAGGTTGTCCTGGCACTGGCCGTAACGGGAGCCGTCGGTGTCCTTCCAGGTCAGTTTCACGCCATAGCCGTCGGTGTCGTTGTCCTTGAGCCAAAGAATGTCGCCGTACGGCATGACGCAACCGGTCACGTTGTCGTTGCTGGCACATTCCTTGTGATAGCCGGTCATGATGGCCGCCTTGGCGTGGTCGATCTCCTGTTTCGCCGACGCCGAGGCCGGATTGGCGCCGATCGTCGCGAAGACCGCCGTGGCCAGCAGGCCCGTCGCCAGCATGCGCTTGTACATACTTTCCCCCGTTCCAACGGATTGGGATGTCCTGACCCGACACATCGTCGGAACCGGTCGTTGAGAAAGCGTTGCGGGATCGTTGAGATTTGACAGGTAGGAAATCTCCTACCTATTGTGTGTGCATGAGCGAACAAGCAGAGCGCTATCGCCGTGCCGCCGACGGCTTCCTCGCGCGGATCAAGGCCGTGGGCGACGACCAGTGGGACTCGCCGACGCCGTGTCCGGACTGGACGGCGCGCCAGGTGGTCGCGCACGTGATCAACGAGGCTCGCCGGATGGTCGCGACTTTGCGCGGCACAGAGCCAAAGCCGTTGTACGGCGTGCCTGTCGCGGAAATGGGGACGGTGCCGGAGCCGGCCGCGGACGCCGATCTGGCGGCCGCGTGGTCGCAGACGGCCGATGCCTTCGTCGCCGCGATCGACGATCCGGCCTGCCGGTCCGTGCAGCTGCCGTCGCCGGTCGGCTTCGTTCCGTTTGGCCAGACGCTGGAGGCGTTGCCGGAGGACGTACTCATCCACACCTGGGACCTGGCGCGCGGCACCGGCGGCGACGAGCGGCTGGACCAGGACCTGGTCGCGCACGTGTACGAGCACCTCAAGCCGCTGGACGAGGCGCTGCGCCAGCCGTGGGCTTTCGGCCCCAGGACGCCGATTCCGGCCGGCGCCGACGTGCAGGCGGAGTTTCTCTGTTTCGCCGGCCGGGTGGTCGTTTAGCGCAAAACACGGTTGCCGGCCGGTGGTATCAATGAGGCGAGTCCTCGACAAAAGGAGCCCGCCGCATGCCACTCGCCGTGGCCGAGGTGTTGTTTGTCATCACCGGTGTCGCGCATCTGTGCGCGGTGCTGCTACTTGTCATCGACCTGCACAGAAAGCGCCTCCGGCCAGCCGCCGCGATCACCGATCCGGTGCTGTGCATGGCGATCGGCGGGGTGGTCGCCGGTTTTGTGGGGCTCGACCTGACAACTGTCATCGTCGTCACATTGTTGGCGGCGGCCGGCGGTGTGCTGGTGACCTGGCGAGCCGCGGATTTCTGGCCGGCCGGCGCGACCGCCTGGTCGGCGATGGTGGCCAGCACCGCTGCCGGCGTCGTCGTCGCGTTTTCGCAGTTGTTCAAGCTCAATTCGAGTGTCGTCACGGTCGCGCTGGTCGGCATCGGTCTGGTGCTCAGCGTGGCGCGTACGCCGTCCAGCCTGATGCAGACGTTCGAGGCCTGGGAGGCGGGTCTGCGCCGGCGTTGGCACCACTCGCGCGAGCCGATGACCGGCTGGCGGCCGCCGGCCGACGCGCCGTTGGTGACGATCCAGGTGCCCACGTACGCGGAGCCGCCGGACATCGTCATCGGCACCTTGAACGCGTTGACGAAGCTGGAATATCCGAACTTCGAGGTGTTGGTGATCGACAACAACACCAAGGACGAGCGGCTGTGGCGGCCGGTCCAGCAGCACTGCGAACGGCTCGGCCCGCGTTTTCGCTTCCTGCACGTCGAAGGCATCACCGGCGCGAAGGCCGGCGCGCTCAACTGGGCCCGGCCGCACGTCGACCCGCGGACCGAGCTGATCGGCCTGATCGACGCCGACTATCAGGTCACGCCGCGCTGGCTGGCCGAGACCGTCGGGTTTTTCGCCGATCCCAAGCTCGGTTTCGTGCAGTGTCCACACGCATATCGTGACTTCGCGCACTCGCCGTTCGCGCGGATGGTCAACACCAGCTACGAGTGGGCCCACGACACCGAGATGGTGTCCAGGAACGAGCACGACACCGGCATCACCGTCGGCACGATGTCGTTGATCCGGCTGGAAACACTCGACGCGGCCGGCGGCTGGGCCGGCTGGTGCCAGACCGAGGACTCCGAGTTTGCCATCCGCGTGCACGCCGTCGGCTACGGGTCGAGATATCTGCGCAGCGTCCACGGCCGCGGCCTGATCCCGGAAACCCTGACAGAGCTGAAGAAACAGCGGTTTCGCTGGACGTACGGTCCGGGCCAGGAGCTCAAGGCACACCTGCGGCTCTATCTGCCGGCGTTCCTGGGCGGCCGGCCGAGCCGGATGAGCTGGCAGCAGCGGTTTCGGCACGGTCATTACGGCCTGATCGTGCTGATGACCGGGCTGACGGTCTTCAGCGTACCGATCAGTGCGGCTCTGCTGGTTTCCCTGGTCGCACACCATGAAACGCCGGCGCTGGACCCGCTGCTGCTGTTGCCGGTCGCCGCCGCGCTGCTGGCCAGGCGGGTCATGCGCTGGCTGATCTATCGCGCGGTCATCGGCCGGAGTTTCGCCGAGTACGTCGGTGGATCGGTGGCGATGATGGCGGTGAAGCCGACCGTGTCGACGGCGGCTTTCAGCGTACTGATCGGAAAACCGGCGCTCTGGCGGCGGACCAACAAGTTTCGCACCAATCCCGGCCGGTTCCACTGGCTGCGCGAGTCGCGGCCGGAGGTCATGCTCGGCATCGCGTGTGTCGCCATCGTCGTCGCGGTGCCGCTGATCCTGCCGGCCGGACCAGCCACCTACCTGCTGGCGGCCGGTTTCGGCTGGCAGGCGATCACGTACGCGGCCGCACCACTGGTCGCCTGGCTCGGCCAGCGCGACCTGCGCCGGTCGGCGTTGCCGGCCGCGCCGGAGGACGCCAGCTATGACGACGGCCAACCGGTGCCGGTCGCCTGATCGTCGGCCATGGTGTCGAGCAACACGACCGCGGCGAGCAGGAACTGCTGCACGTCGAGGCCGGCTTTCAGCAGCTCGGCGGGAAACGTACGGAGGCAACGCGCTCGGGCCAGCCGAGCGACTCGATCTTGGCCAGCATCGCCTCGGTTTTGCGCAACGATGTGTCGAGCACCAGGTGCAGCTCCGCTGCGTCTTTCTGTTCCGCGGCGTACGCCGCCGCGTAGGCCTCGTCGGCGCCGTGGATCCGGGTGGCCGGATGGTCGAAGCGGCGGAAGATCCAGTCCAGGCTCAGCCGGCTGACAAGGACGTACGCACCCGCGTAGATGCCGCTCGCGATCACCACGTTGACGAGGTCTGGCAACGAAAACGTGGCGGTGACCGCCGAGCTGATCACCAGGCAGCCGAGAAAGCCGCCGATCTGGCGCGCCAGCCGGTGCCTCGGCTGCCACTCGCCCGCCTCCGCGTATGCTCTGGCGCGCAGCTTTTCGCTGGCATCGTCGAGCAACTGCCGCACGGCTCGGGTGCACCGGGTCGGCTGGCAATAACCCGACTCCGGCTGGAAGCGCCGGAGTCGCAGCGCGATGGCACCGATCTCGGCGGACCAGCTCCACAGGTCGGCGGCGGTCTGCGTCCGCTGGTCGATCGTCATTCGGTCGTGGCCGCCGGTCGCTGCGCCGGCAGCCGGTGCGGCGGTACCGGCGAGTTTTCCAGTATCCGCAGCAATGTCGTTTCCACCCGCTGGGTGGGGAACTCGACGTAGGTGTAGGCCTGGCCGCTGGCCGGCAGCCACACGATCCGGCGTTCCTCGGCGGCCTGCTGCAGCCGCCGGCACCACCGGTCGAAGAGGTCCGCGCGGAGCCGGTCGCCGACCGTACGCGGCACGGCGACCGCGAACAGCGCCTGCATGCCTCGCCTGGTGAGCGGCTCGCTCAGTCGGTGTTCGTACACGTCGGAGCGCCTTTCATTGTGAACCCGTATTTTTGCGCTTACGATTGCGTAAGGGATCGTATATTTGCGCTTGATGTCCGACGATGGCACAGTCGGCGGCTGATCGCAACCAGTTCGTCCGTTTTATTCGCTAGCGCAAACACGGGAGGTCAGGTTATGGACGCGAGGGGGCCGCGGGACGGCGAGTCGGATGAGGTAGCCTTTGCGGCATCGGAAGGCTTACGCCGCCGTACGGTGTCACCAGGGGAGGAAGGCGTGGCGACCACCGCGGGACCGCGGTTCAGCCGGCGGCGGGTCGGTGAGGAGATCCGCCGGCTGCGGTTGAAGGCCGACCTGTCGCAGGGTGAGCTGGGGAAGAAGGTGCGCGCGTCCGGGGCGCGGATCTCCCGGCTGGAGACCGGTGAGACGCAGCCGGATCTCGCGCTCGTGATGAACATCCTGGAGACGCTGGAGGTCGAGGAGGAGCTGTCGCGGACCCTCATCCTCATCGCACGCGAAGCCAACGAACAAATGTGGTGGAAAACCAGCGGCCTTCCCGAACGTCAACGCGCCTACGCCGAACTCGAAGGAACGTCCAGCAGTTGTCGTGAATTCTCGTGGGTCGTCGTTCCTGGTCTGTTGCAGAGTCCTGGATATATCAAGGTTCGTTACTCCGACCGCGAGTCATCCTTGCCGCTTGACATCGCGGCGGCCAGCGCCGGACGCCAAGAGCGCCAGAAGATTCTGACTCGTTCTCAGAATCCGTTGAAATTCACGGTCGTGCTTGACGAGGGCGTTATCCTTCGACGTGCTGCGCCGGACGAGGTGATGCGCGAACAGCGCCGCCATCTCTTGGAAATGACCGCATTGTCGAACGTCGATATCCGCGTGTTGGAAATCGACGCCAAGGTCAGCAACTACGGTCCACCGCTGAACTCGTTTTCGATTTACGCCGTGCGCACCGGAAGCGTCGTTACATACGTTGAAACGGAGAGCGACGAAGTTCAGGTGACCAATCCGCTACGCGTCGGACGTTATGAAGCTTTGTTCAAGAGGCTTCTCGAGGCCGCACTTAGTCCGGAGAAGTCGAGAGCCTTCATCGAAAGGGCTGGCATATGACCGGTATCCGCAACTGGCGCAAGAGCACGTACAGTGGCAACGAGTCCAACTGCGTTGAGGTCGGCAGCAAAAATGTCGACATTGCGGTTCGGGACACGAAGCTCGGCGAGTCGTCGCCGGTATTGGCGTTTGGCTCGGCGCAATGGCGTACATTCATCGCCAGCACCAAGGCCAACGGCTTCACCGCCTGACGGTCCGCACAAAACCCGACCCCGCTCGGCCTACTCCGAGCGGGGTCGTCGTTTATGTCAGCCGCGCAACTCGTCCAACGTCTTCGCGTCGAGGACTGCGTTCGCAGCGGCGTCCAAGCCGAGCGGTGCCAGCCGCGTGGTGATCTGGTCGGTATCGGGCACGTCGCCGAACCTGCGCCGGATCAACATCGCAAGCGTCGCAATCGCGGCTTCGGCCTTACCTTCAGCCCTGCCTTCGGCTTTGCTTTCGGCGATGATTTCGCCGAGGTGGTTTCGCATATACCTTGACAGCGTGGTCCGTGCGTACGGCAAAACGCTCTCCTCCCACGCGCTATCGATCTGAGCGTCCGACAAGTATATCTCGGCAAGGGTCACGGCCACATGCATCAGATCGCGACAATAATCCCTGGAACAGTCCGAATGCCAAATCACCAGCAGAGCGCGCGCCAGCAACCGTACGCGCTTCTTCCTGTTGGCTGCGCGACCGAGTGCGGCGAACGGCGCGGTGCCGGCGCAGGCAAGCAGCGGCTCGGGATCGGTCTCGCGGAGCTTGAACACCCGAAACCGAATGGCGATGCCGTCCCGCTGCCACGTCTCCGGCACGTCACCGTGCGGACCGAGGATGACCAGCACCTGCCGGAGCCGGATCTTCGGGTTCAGATGGAGCATCCGGCTGGCATAAAGCAGCATCCGCAGCGCGGTCTCGGTGGTCGGCCGGCTCTCGAACTCGATGTGCAGCCAGTTGGTCGGCGCGAGCCGGATGACCAGGTCGACGCGCAGTCGCGGGCCTTCCAGCTCCTGCTCCTTGCGTACGTCGATGTGGTCCGGCAGTGGAGTGCCGAGCCACGCGCAAAGCTGCTGGTAGCTCTGCGGCCGCAGCAGCTTGAGTGCGGTGTCGTATGGCGAGCCGCGGCTCTTCTTCTCGCCGGTGCCGTCGTCGGTTGTCATGAGCACCCTCCCGCGTCCCACGCTAGGAAGGGGCTCTGACAGAAACGGCCTGAACAGGTTGCCGGTCGTTGGCATGAAGTCGGGATTTGCGGGTACTCACGCCTGGATACGTTCGCCTTGATCAGCCGACGGCAGAGGAGACCGATGACGACCGCGGATCCCGGCGAACCGATCCGGGAAGAGCCAGCCGAACCGGAGCAACCCGACCACATCGAGACGTTGCAACAGAAGGCACAGGAACTGGCCGACAAACTGGTCGGCCGCTAGAAGCTCCCGCGGACTCGACGTCGTCAGCGCGGACGTCGGCGTGTCGTTGTCTCGGCGATGTCGAGTCCGTGGGGTTCTATCGCGGAGTGTCGGCGACGACGCCGTTCTCGTACGCGAAGACGACCGCCTGCGTGCGGTCGCGGAGCTGCAGTTTCGCCAGGATCCGGCCGACGTGCGTCTTCACCGTCTGCTCGGCCAGGAACAGCTCCTGCGCGATCTCGATGTTGGACATGCCGCGCGCGATCAGCCGCAGCACGTCGATCTCGCGTGAGGTCAGCGCGGCGGTCGCGTCCGGCCGTGGCCGCTCGTGCCGGCGGCGGCCGGCGAAGTCGGCGATCAACCGGCGGGTGATCGACGGCGCGAGCAGCGCGTCGCCGGCGGCCACGACGCGTACGGCGTTGACCAGCTCCTCGGTGGAGGCGTCCTTCAGCAGGAAGCCGCTGGCGCCCTGGCTGAGCGCCTCGTACACGTATTCGTCCAGGTCGAAGGTGGTCAGCATGAGCACCTTCGGGCCTTCGACGTCGTCCGGCGAGACGATCTGGCCGGTGGCCGCGAGACCGTCCATGACCGGCATCCGTACGTCCATCACCACGACATCCGGCTTGAGCCGTTTGGCCAGCTCGACGGCCTCCTTGCCGTTGGCCGCCTCGCCGATCACCTCGATGTCCTCGGCCGCGGAGATCACCGCCGACAGGCCGTCGCGCACCATCGCCTGGTCATCGGCCAGGATCACCCGGATCGTCACGCCTGTCCTCATCTGCTCGTACGAGATCAGCCTGCACTGGAAGCACCGCGCGGACCCGAAATCCGCCGGTGTCGGTCGGGCCGACCTCCAGCTCACCGCCGAGCATAGCCACCCGCTCGCGCATGCCGACCACACCGTGGCCGCCGGAGGTCTGCTTCAGCACCTCGCCGGCCTCGTGCGACGGTCCGACCGGTGGCGCGTCGTTGGTCACGCGTACGAGCACATGGTCCGACTCGTGGTTGACCTCGACGTACGCGCGCGCTCCGGCGGCGTGGCGGGTCGCGTTGCTCAGTGACTCCTGGATGATCCGATAGGCCGACACGTCGACGCCGAGCGGCAGTCCGTTGGGCGTACCGTGCACGCTCAGGTCGACCGACATGCCGGCCTGCCGCGCGCCGGCGACCAGGTCGCCGATGTTGGCGAGCCCTGGCTGCGGCACGCGCTCTGCGTCCTCCGACTCGTCGCGGAGCAGGCCGATCACCCGGCGCATCTCGGTCAGCGCGGTGGTCGACGCGGACCGGATCGCCTGGAAGGTGGCCAGCGCCGGCGGCGGCAGGTCGGGGATCTTGTACGGCGCCGCCTGCGCCTGGATCGCGATCATCGACATGTGGTGCGCGACGACGTCGTGCAGCTCGCGTGCGATCCGCGACCGCTCGGTCAGGATCGCCTGGCGGGCCTCCAGCAGCTCCTGCCGGATCTGGTCCCGTTGCCGCAGTTGACGCTGTTCGTCCAGGTCACGCTGCGCGTCGATGCGGATCCGGATGCTGTCGCCGACCACCATCACGGCGATCGTGCCGACCGCGATCAGCATCAGGCTGAGCGGTTGTACGTGCGCGGTGAACATCCCGACGCCGACGATGACGAACACCGTCACCAGGAAGACACCCGCCGAGACGCGCCGCGGATAGCGGATCGCGACCAGCAGCACGGAAACCGCGTACACGATGCAGGCACACACGGCCCACGGCCACGTCCAGTGCGCCAGCGGATTGACGATCGAGGTGACCAACGCGACGATCGCCAGCAGCCGCCAGGCGATCAGCGGCATCCGCCAGGCCAGCAGGATCGGCAGTGTCTGCGCGTACGCGAGCGGCAGCACGAGTGCGACCGACGTTTCGAAACCGCCAAGAGTCTGGCCGGCGATGCCGCCGAACATGCCACCGACGAAAAGGATCGCCGCACTGACCGTGTACCAACGCGCGCGTTTGCCAAACGGCAGCCACGGCGTCGGCTGCTGCAGCTCCTCGCGGGACAGCAGGAGCTGGTATGCGGTGGCGAGGACGGTCGTCCCCTTGTCGGTGAGCGCGGTCGTGTTCATAGTGCGCCCAGCGTATGCGCGGTGGCGCGGTCATCGGCACCACCTCACGAGCCATCTCCACCGCCCCTCCTGAGAGTGACCAGCCATTCGCTGCGGTGGCCGCTTGCCCTACGGTCGCATGGACCCCTTACTTTGCGTCTGACGCACGCAAGGGGTCCATGCGGACATCTCGTCGGCCGCCTTTCGACGTGGAGAGTCCGTCGAGGACGCGGTCCAGGCCCCAGCGGAAGTCGTCCTCACGCGCGGCCGCCGGGTCGCCGATCTGGAACAGTTCGTACGCCTCCGCCAACCGCGGATAGGCCTGCAACCGCGCCGCGACCGCCGGCCGCACATTGGCCAGCCACTCCTGCTCGGTGCGCCCGCTGCGCTTGATCGTGGTGTGCCAGCTGGCTTCGCTGGAGGTCACGCCGGTCACGTACGCGATGATCACGGTCACCGCGCGGTTGGCGGTCGGCAGGTCGAAGCCGCCGCGTTCCAGGATGGCCAGCATGCGGTCGGAGAGCCGCATCATGTTCGGTCCCAGATACGACAGACCGACCTCGCCGAACGTCGAGGAAAACCACGGATGCCGCAAAAGCGCGTCGCGAACGCTGATCGCGCATCGGGTCATCGCCTCGCGCCACCGGGCCGGGTCGTCGATCTCCGGAATGTCGAGCTCGCCGAAGATCTCGTCGACGACCAGCTCGATCAGCTCGTCCTTGTTGGCCACGTGCCAGTAGAGCGAGGTCGCGCCCGCGTTCAGCCGCGCGCCGAGCCGGCGCATGGACAGCGCGTCCATGCCTTCCGCGTCCAGCAGCCGGACGGCCTCGGCCACGATCTGGTCGCGGTTGAGCGACTCGTTGTCGCGGCGCTTGCGCTGCGGACGTGTCCAGACCGACGACACGTCCTGCTCCTTGCTCGTCATGGAGGCCATCGTACCCGGCACTAGAACACTGTGCGAGTTTGTCGTACAGTGTGCGAGACAGCTCGAACACTGTACGAGAAATCGGAGACGGACGATGTCAACACCTCACCCGCGCCGCTGGTGGGTCCTCGGGGTGCTCTGCCTGACCCTGCTGGTGCTCAGCGTCGACGCGATGATCCTCAACCTCGCGATCCCGCCGCTGATGCGCGATCTCGGCGCCACGCCGGCCGACATCCAGTGGATCCTCGACGCGTACGTCCTGGTCTTCGCCGGGTCGCTGATCACCGCTGGCGGCATGTCCGATCGCTATGGCCGGCGCCGGATGCTGGTCGTCGGTCTCGCCGTCCTCGGCGCGGCCTCGCTGTTCGCGGCCTTCGCCGGCGCGCCGTGGCTGCTGATCGCCTGCCGCGCGCTGATGGGGCTGGGTGCGGCCTTCGCCATGCCGAGCACGCTGTCGATCCTGATGACCGTCTTTCAGGGGCCGGAGCTGCGAAAGGCGATGTCCGCCTGGAGCATGGTCGCGCTGGTCGGTGTCGTCGCCGGTCCGACCGCCGGTGGTTTCCTGCTCGCGCATTTCGCCTGGAACTCGGTCTTCCTGATCAACGTGCCGCTCGCGGTCGGTGCGATCGTGGCCGCGCTGCTGGTCGTGCCGGAGTCGCGCGCGCCGGCGCGGCCGGCCGATCCGGTCGGTGCCGTCCTGTCGGTGATCGGCCTCGCGTCACTCGTCTGGGCAATTATTTCCTTGCCACACACCGGTTTTTCCACGCCGGTCGTCGGCGCTTTCCCGGTGGCCGCGATCGCGCTGACGGCCTTTGTGACCTGGGAAGTGCGTACGCCGCATCCGATGTTGCCGTTGTCGATCTTCCGCAACCGCCAGTTCAGCGGCGCCAGCCTGTCGGTCGTGCTGCTGATGTTTGCCAGCGGCGCGCTGATGCTCGGCCTCACGCAATATCTGCAGCTGGTGCTCGGCTACGGTCCGATGCTCGCCGGACTGGCCCTGCTGCCGTACGCGCTGAGTGCGGCGTTGTGCAACACGCTCGGTGTCACTCTTGGCAAGCGGCTCAGCAACCGTACGCTGGCTGTGACCGGACTCGCGGTGATCGCCGTCGCCTTCGCCATCCTCGTCCTGGTCGACGGTGTGTTCCTGCTGGTCACGGCCCTGGTCGTGATGGGTCTCGGCGCCGGCCTGGCGACTCCGGCGGTCTACGCGACGCTGATGTCGGCGATCCCGCAGGAGCACGCCGGCGTCGGCTCGGCGGTCAACGACACCATTCAGCAGTCCGGCCTGGCGCTCAGCGTCGCCGGCCTCGGCAGCCTGCTCACCGCCGGCTATTCGGCGGCGCTGCCGGTCGGCGCACCGGCGGCCGCACACGCGTCGCTGGCCGAGGCGCTCAAGCTGGCCGCCGAAACGCACTCGCCGGCATTGGCGCAGTCCGCCCGCGAAGCCTTCGTGACGGCGATGTCCTTGGTCTCGATCGCCGGCGTCATCTGCTCGATCGCCGGCGCCGTGCTGGCTTTCCTCGTCCTGCGTACGAAAACCGCCCCTGTCGTTGAGAAAGAGAAGGTCCTGGCATGAACTACGAAACCGCGGAGAAGTTGCTGCGGCACAATCGTACGAAGCTGGTCGTGGGCGCCAAGGTCCGTCCACAGTGGATCGATGGCGGAGCACGATTCTGGTATTCCACCGAGGACGACCGGACCTACGTGGTCGATCCGGCCGCCGGCACGCGCGAGCCGTACGAGCCGGAGGCCCAGGTCAGCGACCCGCTCGAGATCCGTTCACCCGATGGAAAGTCCGTCGTGTTCCTGCGTGATTTCAACCTGTGGACGCGATCGGGCGGTGAGGAACGGCAGTTGACCTTCGACGGCGACGCCGATGCCGAATATGCCGCCAACCTCGACTACATGATGCGGTCACGGCTGGCGCACAAGCTCGGCCTGGCGCACCTGCCGCCGGCGGTGAGCTGGTCGCCGGACTCGACGCGCGTACTCACTCATCGGACGAATCAGCGTGGCGTAAGGGAAACACATCTGATCGACGCGCTGCCCGACGGTGGTGGAGCGTCGGAGCTGGTGACCGTGCGCACGCCGTTTCCCGGCGACGAGACGCTGCCGGTCGCCGAGCTGGTGGTGATCGAGGTCGCCACCGGCCGGGTCAAGCGCGCTGACGCTGAGCCGTTGGCGATGCCGGTCATCTCGCCGGTCACGCAGCGGTGGGCCTGGTGGTCCGCGGACGCCGCGTACTATCTCAGCCGTACGCGCGACATGCACGAGCTGTCCCTGCACCGGCTCGACCCGTCGACCGGTGCGGTGACGCGGATCCTGGCGGAGACAGGGAAAACCCGCGTCGATCCGGCGCAGGGGATGACGCAGCGGCCGATGGTGTACGTGTTTTCCCACGGAAAAGAGCTGCTGTGGTATTCACAGCGCGACGGCTGGGGTCATCTTTACCTTTATGAGAAAGGCGAGGTGCGTCACCAGGTGACGTCGGGAGAGTGGGCCGTGCAGGAGATCCTGCGGGTCGACGAGGACGCGCGCGCGGTGTACTTCCTGGCATCCGGCCTGGTGGCCGACGACCCGTACCGCCGGTCGGTCTGCCGGATCGGTCTGGATGGCACCGGGTTCCGCCGGATCGTCGACGACGACTTCGACCATGTCGTCACAGTTTCGAAGAACGAGCGGTATTTCGTCGATTCCGCGTCCACTGTGGACACCCCACCGGTCATCGTCGTACGTGACTGGGACGGGAACGTACTGGTCGAGGTGGAGCGTGCCGACATCAGCAAGCTGCTGGCGACCGGCTGGACGCCGCCGGTGCCGTTTGTCGTCAAGGCCGACGACGGGGTGACCGACATCTTCGGCAAGCTGCACCTGCCGCACGACTTCGATCCGGCGACGAGCTATCCGGTCGTCGACCATCCGTATCCGAGTCCGCACCACCGCCGCTGCAGCGCGTCTTTCGATCCAGGCTTCGAATATCTCGACGCCGACGCGATCGCCGCGCTTGGCTTCGTTGTGATGGCGGTCGACGGACGGGGGACCGGAGGGCGCGACAAGGCGTTCCAGGACGCGTCGTACGGCCGGATCTCCGATCTACACCTGGTCGATCACGTGGCGGCGCTGCGGCAGCTGGCCGCGACCCGGCCGTGGATGGACCTCGACCGGGTCGGCGCCTTCGGCCTTTCCGGCGGCGGTCACGCGACCGTACGCGCGATGCTCGACTTTCCGGACGTTTTCAAGGTCGGCGTGGCCGAGGCCGGCAACCACGACAACCGGTTCTACCTGGCCGGCTGGGCCGAGACGTACGACGGTCCGGTCGGCGAGGCGGACTACGGCCGAGCGTCCAATGTGGACATCGCGGACCGGTTGGAAGGCAAGCTGCTGCTCGTACACGGTGGAATGGACGACAACGTCTCGCCGCAGCTGACCCTGCGGCTGGTCGAGCGGCTGATCCAGCTCGACAAGGACTTCGAGATGCTGATTGTGCCTGGCGCCGAGCACCTGTTCTTCGGCTATGAGCACTACATCAACCGGCGGAAGTGGGACTTCCTGGTGCGGCACCTGCACGGCGTCGAGCCGCCGGCATACCGGCTGACCCCGGTGCCGGTCGACTTCGACGCGATCGCCGCCCTGTTCGACTAGTTGCCCAAACCCCTCGCGATGGTCGGCGGAAATGTCGTACGCGGCGAGGACTCCGTTTTCGGGGGTCCAAAATCGGGCCGCCACAATCGGGTCCCGATTGTCGCGCAGGCCTGGACCTCGCCGACCACACCGCACAATCGGGCAAACAGCGACAAGTCAGGGCTGATACGTGCCCGTCCCGACCCAGGAATGCGCTCCGCCGTCGTCCGGTCGATACGCGGCGGCCAGGGTGCGGCCGTACGACGCGGCGATGTCGGCGGTCTCGGCGAAGTCAGGCCTCCAGCCGTGCCGGCGCAGCCAGTCGGCCGGGTGCCCGGGCGGACCGCCGAGCCACAGATCGTCACGGTCGGCACCGAAAACCGCCATCCGGGCCGCCTTCAGCGTCGGACTGTCCTCGATCTGGTCCACCGCGAGCCGGCTGCCGGCGGCGGACAGCGCGGTGACCTTCGCCAGCAGTCCGTCGGCCTGCTCGGCGGTCAGCGCGTAGATCAGGCCCTCCAGATGCCAACCGGTCGGCCGGTCCGGCGAGAAGCCGGCCTCGGTCAGCGCCGCCGGCCAGTCCTCGCGCAGGTCGACCGCGACCGGCCGGTGTTCGCTCCGCGCGGTCGCCGAGTTTTCCTTCAGTACTTGCTGTTTGAAGTCGAGGACCGCTGGCTGGTCCAGCTCGTACGTGCGCGTCCCGGCCGGCCAGTCGAGCCGGTATGGCCGGCTGTCCATGCCGGACGCCAAAATCACCACCTGCCGGCAGCCGCCGGCGGCGAAGGAGGTCAGCTGCTCGTCGAAATAGCGCGTACGTACCGAAACAATCGGTCCGAGCAGCTCGACGAAACCGGCCGTGTCGCCGGGCAGGCCGGTGCCGCCGACGGCGGCGAGGAACGCGGCGGCGTACGGGTCCTGGAAAAGGTGGTCCGGCCGGCTCGTCTCCAGCGCGCGCAACGCCGCGACGCCGAGCGAGGTGCTGCCGATGTCGTTGATCCCGCTCATGTTTCTCCCGAGATGATCGCGGACAGCCCGTGCCGGAGGTCGTCGGGCCGGGTGTCCGGAAGGAGCGCTCGCTGCACCACGTGCCCGTGCAGAGCGCCGATCAGCGTACGTGCGACCGGCCGGGTCCGCAGGCCGGCCGGCAGCAGGCCGCGGTGCCGGTATTCGGCCAGCAGGCCGGCCAGAATCCCTTCCACGGTCGCGAAAGCGCGGACAAACTGCTCGCGTACGGCCACTGACCTGGCCGCCTCGGCCCAGATCTGGATCAGCAGCCGCGGGTCGTCGCCGAACAGCGGCGACGGGTCGGTGACCAGCTGGCCGAGCAGCTCCGGCAGCGGCGGCAACGTGTCGGCGCTCTTCACCTGGTCGGCCAGCGCCGACACGTTGTCCAGCGCCTCCGCCGCGATCGCCGCGACGACCGCTTCTTTGCTGTCGAAATAACGATAGAAGCCGCCGGCCGACACCTTCGCCTCGGCGAGCAGGTCGGCCATCGAGGTGGCGTGAAAGCCGTTACGGCCGAAGCAGCGGCGAGCCGCGCCGAGGATCTGCCGCCGTCTGGCGTCCAGATGTGCCTGCGGTACGCGCGCCATGACGGCCAATATAGAACGAACATTCGCTCAGGACAAATCGGCGCCGGCATGCGACTGACCGGTCAGCCAACCGGCTATGATGCAGGCTCGCGAGCGACTTCGGAGAAACCCTCGATGGTCACTGCCACGCCTGAGGACGGCTCAGGCCTCCAGATGCAGCTGAGCGGCCGCGAGGCCGCGCTGGTCGGCAGCGCTTACCGGGTGATCAGCCGGCAGGGGGTGCACCGCACGTCCCTGCAGAACATCGCCGACGACGCGGCGGTCAGCAAGGGGCTGCTGCTCTATCACTTCAAGTCCAAGGATCAGCTGCTGCTGACCACCATGCGGTGGGCCCTGCTGCGTACGGCCGACCGGATCCGCGAGAACATCGCCAGCGTCGAGGACGACCCGCGCCGTGCCGCCGAGGCGATCATCGACGCGGTTTTCATCGGAGCGCAGCAAAACCGTGACTTCTACCTGCTCTATCTCGACTTGGTCGAGCACGCCGCGCGCGCTCCTGGGTTCAGCAACCTGTCGGTGCTGACCTCGACGATCATCAACGGCCTGTACGGCGAGATCCTGCGCGACGGCCAGAAGCGCGGCATCTTTCCGATCGCCAATGTCGAAGAGGCCGCCGCCACCATGCGCGCCTACATCGACGGTTGTTTCGTCAGCTGGTTGCAACAGCACGACTGGCGAGCGGCGTATCCGCGTTATCGCGAGATGGCGCTGAACGGCCTGCTCAGCCTTCTTGGCGTCCACAAAGGACAGTGATGGAGATACGGGTCGGCAGGGTCTACGACGAGCCGTCCAAGGACGACGGCCGGCGGGTGTTGGTCGACCGGCTGTGGCCGCGCGGCCTGCGCAAGGACTCCGGTCATTTCGACAAGTGGGCCAAGGAAGTCGCGCCGTCCGCCGAGCTGCGCAAGTGGTATGCGCACGACCCGTCCCGCAAGGCCGAGTTCGCCGACCGCTATCGCGCCGAGCTCGCCGGCAATCCGGAATGCCATCGGCTGCTGGAGGAATCCGGCGACCGGCTGACGTTGCTGACCGCCACCAAGGACGTCGACAGCAGTCATGCCGTCGTGCTCGCCGACTTCCTGCGTACGCTCACATAGAAAAACGGCCCGGCGTCGACATCTTCGTCGAGCCGGGCCGCTGGTTTTCCGGGTTAGCTCACCAGCTCCTTCTGCCGCCTGGCCTTGACCAGGCTGGCCACGATCGCGGTGGTCAGCAGCGCCACGATGACCGCCAGCGAGACCCAGATGTTGATCGGGAAGATGTCGGTCAGCAGCATCTTCGCGCCGACGAAGGTCAGCACCGCGGCCAGACCCAGCTGCAGATACGCGAAGTGCTTCATCGCGCCGGCCAGCAGGAAATAGAGCGCGCGCAGACCGAGTATCGCGAACGCGTTCGAGGTGAAGATGATGAACGCGTCAGTGGTGACACCGAAAACCGCCGGGATCGAGTCGACCGCGAAGATCAGGTCGGTCGTCTCGACCGCGATGAGCACGGCGAAAAGCGGGGTCGCGATCCATTTTCCGCCTTCGCGGACCCAGAACCTGTGTCCGCGCCAGCCTGGAACATCTTGGGTCATCGGTACGACGCGGCGTACGAACCGCAGCACCAAGTTTTTCTCCGGATCGACCTCGTCGTCGTCCTTGGACCGCGCGAGCTTGATGCCGGTGTAGACCAGGAAGGCGCCGAAGATGTAGATGATCCAGTGAAACTGGCTGATCAGCGCGCTGCCGGCGAAGATGAACACCGCGCGCATGATCAGCGCGCCGATCACACCGAAGAACAGCACGCGGTGCTGATATTGCTTCGGTACGGCGAAATACGTGAACAGCAGCGCGAAGACGAAGACGTTGTCGACCGACAGCGACTTCTCCACGACGTATGCCGCGTAGTAGGCGGCGCCGGACTCCGCGCCGAGCCCCAGCCAGACGACCCCACCGAAGGCGAGGCCGATCGCGATCCAGGCCGCGCTGGCGATGGCCGCCTCGCGGATCGAGATCTCGCGGTCGCGGCGGTGCATGAACAGGTCGACCGCGAGCATCGCCAGGATGGCGACCAGCACGGCTCCCCAGGCCCAGAGCGGCGCTGTGGTCATCAGGTGTCCCTTCCTCTCGTCTTGGTAGCTCCCATCCTTCGTTAGTCGGACCGCGCATGTTAGGTGCGAAGCAGGATGCGTATGGCATTCTTGATTGCATGAATCGCGCAAGCTGGCTCGGCGACTTCACCGCCGACCTGGCCGCCGGCCGCCGCCCCGGAAGTGCCGCGCTGCGGCGGTACGGCGACCTCGGCCGGCGTGCGAGCGACGCCGGCGTACCGCTGCCCGAGCTGGTCGACGGCTATCTGTCCGCGGCCTGGCGGCACTGGTCGCCGGAGGCCGACGGCCGCGTCGTGCTGCGCATCGTCGACGACGTCGTGTCGGCCGTGACCTCGGGATACGCCGAGGCCGGCGCGGCCTGGTCGCGGCAGGCCGAGGCGCGCCGCCGCGAGCTGGTCGACGACCTGCTGGCCGGCAGCGTCACCGAGCACACGACCGGCCAGGCCGAGGCGCTCGGCTTCCGGTTCGCGCGGCCGCACGTCCTGCTGGCGGCCGCCGCCGGGCGCGAGCTCACCGACGCCGACCCGGTCGCGCGCGTGCTCCGCGACGGCCTGCACCGGCGTACGCGCGAGCCGGTGCTCGCGGCGGCCAAGGACGGCGTGCTGGTGGTGTTGCTGCCGGTCGGATCGGCCGCACCGATGAGTCCGGTGGCGCTGACCCGGCCGGCCGTCGACGTCTCCGAGCTGGCGGCGCTCGCGTACGAGCTGGTGCGCGACGCCGAGCCGGGCCGGTGGCGAGTCGTGAGTGGCCGGCCGCGGCCAACCGCCACGGCGGTCGCGGCGAGCTGGCAGGAGGTGCGACAAACCCTTGAACTGGCGGCGAAACTGGCGCTTCCCGACCCGGTCGTGCCGGCCGTGCGGGTCGACGCGCACCGGCTGATCGCCGCCGATCCCGTCGCCGCGTCACGGCTGGCCGCCGACGTGTTCGGTGCGTTGGAGTCCGTCCGCGGCGGCGCCTTTCCCCTTGTCGAGACGGTTTTGGCGGTGCTCGACCATGGCGGCAACACCGCCGCCGCCCGCGCTTTGCACGTCAGCGTACGAACGGTCCTCTATCGCCTGGAGCGAGTCGCCGAGCTGACCGGTCTGAGCCTCGACGATCCTGCCGACCGCTTCACGCTGTACGTCGCGGCGATGACCGTTCGGCTTGGTTTTACCCGAAATAAACCCCGGTCGCGACGACCTGTGTCAGCCGCGGCCGGGGTGGCAGAGGGGCAACCCTGACTGGTTGTTCAGCGCAACATAGCAGGTCACGCGCAGAACGAGCAAAACGGGGGTTGCGGACTGACCGACCGTTCAGGGTAGTCTCGGCGGCATTCCCGGCGAGCGCGCTCGGAGGCGGCCATGACACGCTTCAACATCTCGACCCTGGTCGACCGCAACCTGTCCGCCGGCCGCGCCGACAAGGTCGCCATCCAAGCCGGCGACGAGCAGGTGACCTACGCCGAGCTGCACGCTCGCGTGTGCGCCGCGGGCTCCGCGCTGACCCATCTTGGCGTACGCCGCGAACAGCGCGTGCTGTTGATTCTGGACGATTCGCCGGACTTTCCGGCCGTTTTCCTCGGCGCCGCGCGGATCGGCGCGGTGCCGGTGCCGGTCAACCCGGCGCTGAACATCGACGACTACCGGTTTTTCCTGGCCGACAGCTATGCCGAGATCGCCGTCGTCGAGGCCGCCCGGTTCGAGCAGTTGGCGCCGGTGCTGGCCGAGGCCGGCGTACGCGCCGTGGTCGCCGGCGGCGAAGGCGAGCTGGCGCTCGCCGAGCTGATGGCCAGCCATGCCGGCGAGATCCCGCCGCTGGACACGCATGCCGAGGACATGGCTTTTTGGCTCTACAGCTCGGGTTCGACCGGCCGGCCGAAAGGTGTGGTGCACTCGCACGGCGACCTGCTGGTGACCTGTGAGACGTACGCGGACAAGGTCCTGCGCATCACCGAGGACGACGTGACTTTCTCGTCCACCAAGCTCTATCACGCGTACGGCATGGGCAACGGCATGTCGTTTCCTTACTGGGCGGGCGGTTCCTCGGTGCTGATGCGCGGCCGGCCCAAGCCGGAGGCCGTGCTCGACACCGCGGAGAGATTCCGGCCGACGCTGTTTTTCTCTGTTCCGACGCTCTACAACGCGATGCTGCGCGTGGACAAGCGCGACCTGTCGTCCGTACGGCTGTGCGCGTCGGCCGCCGAGCCGCTGCCAGCCGGCATCTGGCAACGCTGGCACGACACCTACGGCCTGACCATCCTGGACGGCATCGGCTCCACCGAGATGCTGCACATTTACTGCTCCAACACCGAAACCAAGCTGCGGCCGGGCTCCAGCGGCAAGCCGGTGCCCGGCTATGAGGTGAAGCTGGTCGGCATGGACGGCGGTCCGGTCGGTGTCGACGAGCCGGGAAACCTCTACGCCAAGGGTGCCAGCGCGCTCGACTTCTACTGGCACCGCAGGGAAAAGACCCGCCAGGCTCTGCATGGCGAGTGGTTTTTCACCGGCGACCGCTACACCCGCGACGCGGACGGCTTCTTCTGGTATTCCGGCCGTGCCGACGACATGATGAAGATCGGTGGCCTGTGGGTCTCGCCGATCGAGATCGAAAACGCGCTGATCGACCATCCGCTGGTCGCGGAGGTGGCGATCGTCGCCGTGTCGGTCGACGGATTGGCGCGGATAAAGGCTTTCGTCGTGCTGCAGGAGGCGCAGCCGTCGGACGCGCTGGTCGTGGATCTGCAGGAGTGGTGCAAAAAGCGGCTGCAGCGCTATCAGTTTCCGCATTTCGTGGAGTTCACCGCCGACCTGCCGAAGACCGCGACCGGCAAGATCCAGCGGTTCAAGCTGCGGGATGCCGCGTCTTGACTGGCAAACTGGTCACGATGGCCGAGGCCGCCGCGCTGGTCGCGGACGGCAGCAGTGTCGCATGTGGACTCGCGCTGGAGGCGGCGATCCCGTTCGCCTTCACGCATGAGCTGATCCGGCAGCGCAAGCGCGGCTTGCGGATGATCGGCCCGATCGCCGACGCCGTCTTCGACCAGCTGGTCGGAGCCGGCTGCGTGGCCGAGATCGAGGCGGCCTGGATCGGAAACGTGACGACCGGCGCCGGCTATTGCTTCCAACGGGCGGTGCGAGCAAAGGAAATCTCCGTGCGGCAGCACTCCAACCACACGCTGTCGTTGGCGTTGCAGGCAGCCGTGTCCGGGGTGCCGTATCTGCCGACGCGTACGGCGCTCGGCACCGACATCGCCGTCAACCACGACGGCTTCACCACCGTACGGTGCCCGTTCACCGACCAGGTGCTGCTGGCCGTACGCGCTGTCCGTCCGGATGTCGCCGTCGTCCACGTGCAGCGCGCCGACGCGCGGGGAAACGCGCACGCCTGGGGAAATCTCGGCATCACCGTCGAAGCGGTGCACGCGGCGCGTACGGTCATCGTCATCGCCTCCGACATCGTGCCTTCCGAGGTCATCAGAGAGCGTCCTGAGCTGACCCTGGTGCCAGGAGCGTTCGTCGACGCCGTGGTGCACTGTCCCGGTGGCACGCATCCGGCGCCACTGCTCGGATATGCCGAGCACTCGCCGGAAACGTATCGCTCCTACGGGAAAGCCAGCGCGACCGTCGAAGGCTTCCAGGAATGGCTGCGGGAGTGGGTCCTGGACGTGCCGGACCGGGCCGCGTATCTGGAGAAACTGTGAGCACGTACACGCGACGCGAGCTGATGGTCGCCTGTGCGGCGGCGCAGATCGCCGACGGCGAGGTCGTCTTTGTCGGGATGCGGTTGCCATTGCTGGCATTCGCGACCGCCGTGCTGACACATGCGCCGGATGCCACCGGATTCTTCGAAAACGGCGTCGTCCGCGACACACCGCCGGACGGCATGGTCGTGACGATGAGCGACACGCCCAACCTCGCCGGCGCGCTGGCCAGCGGCCGGATGGGGATGGTGATGAACCCGCTCGCGGCCGGTCGGGTGGCGGCCGGTTTCCTTGGTGGAGCGCAGATCGACCGCTTCGGCAACCTCAACACGACGTTCGTACGGCCGGACGTCCGGCTGCCCGGCAGCGGCGGCGCCTGCGACATCGCCTCGGCCGCCAGGCGGCTTCTGGTGATCATGCCGCACCAGCCGCGCCGGTTCGTGTCCAAAGTGGACCATCTGACCAGCCCCGGATATGGCGACGGCGCCGGCTGGCGCTGCCGCGTCGGCCTGCCGCCGCTGGAGTCGGTCACCGTGATCACCACTCGCGCGATCATGCGCCGCACCGAGCACTCCGACGGATTTTCCTTGCTGAGCGTACATCCGGGCGAGTCCGCCGACGCCGTACTGGCCGACACCGGCTGGGAGTGGGTCGATTCCGCGCCGGAGACGACCGCCGAGCCGGCTCCGGAGGTGCTGGCCGCCATCCGCCGCCTCGACCCGACCGGCTTCTGGACTTCTGACAGTTAGGGCAATCGGTGAGACACTGACGGCATGGCCGAGCGGGATCGCGACGAACAGGGCCGGGCACGCAACGCGCGACCGCGTGACGCGCTCGGCCGGCCGCTGCCGTATGGCGTGCCGGGGATCGCGACGATGCCTGACGATCTCGACCTGCCGCCGGAGGACAGCCTGCGGCTGGCGCAGAAACTGCTCGACGAGGGCCGGCCGTTCCACGCGCACGAGGTGCTGGAGGCGGCCTGGAAGTCCGCGCCGGAGCGGGACCGCGAGCTGTGGAAGGGGTTGGCGCAGCTCGCCGTCGGATTCACGCATGTCCGGCGTGGCAACGAAAAAGGCGCGATCACGCTGCTGTCCCGCGCGGTGCAACGGATCTCCGGCTATCCGGACCCGCCGCACGGCATCGCCGCCGCGCGACTGACCGACCACGCCGGCGACCTCATCGACCGCATCGAGCGCGACGGCTTGCAAAGCATCACCGCGGCGAGATTGCGTCCAAAGCTGAAAACTTGACCTCGACGCCACCTGAGGTTGCAGAATCTCCAGGTGACCGTTGACCTGGCGACCGGCAGGCTGGCCCCGTATTGGCGCGTGTTGGCCGATCCGGTGCTGCGCCGCGTCCTGCCTGGCTATCTGGTGTCGGCGCTCGGCGACGGCATGTCGGTGGTCGCGGTGGCCTGGCTGGCGATCCAGATCTCGCCGGTGTCCGAGCGCGGCGTGTGGACCGGCCTCGCGGTCGCCGCGTACGCGCTGCCCGCGACGGTCGGAGCGGCGATGCTCGGCCGGTTCGTACGCTCGTTGCCGAGCGCGCGGCTCATGGCGCTCGACGCGATTCTGCGCGCCGCCGCGCTTGGCGCGGTGGCGGTTCTCGGCGCGACCGGCCTGCTGCGTCCGGCGGTTTACGTCGCGCTGCTGGCGATGTCGGCGCTGCTGCACGCATGGGGCAGCGCCGGCGCGTTCTCGCTGGTCGCCGAGCGGCTGACCGGCCCGGAGCGGGTCACCGGCAACGCCGTCCTGTCCACCGCCAGCCAGGCGTCGGTCATCGTCGGCCCGGCGATCGCCGGCGGCGTCATCGCTTTGACCGGTCCGGCCTGGGTCATCGGCATCGATGCACTGACTTTTATGGTTTTGGCGGTGTTTTGCTGGCGTATTCCGGCGAAACGCGCGGCGGAGCCGACGAAAGCCAGCGGTTTACGCGTCATCGCCGGCAACCGCCAGCTGATCGGACTGCTGGCGATCACCTGCGTCTTCTACTTCCTCTACGGTCCGGTCGAGGTCGCGTTGCCGCTGCATGTCGTCGAGGACATGCACGGAAATGCCGGACTTCTCGGCGTGCTGCTGGCGGTTTTCGGGGTCGGAGCGCTGATCGGCGGCCTGTCCACCGGCCTCCTGCCGCGAAAGTCACCATGGTTGCTGGTGGTCGCGATCATCGTCGGCTGGGGTGCTGCGCTGTTGCCGGTGGGGTTTTTCAGCTCGGTGCTGCCGGTGATGCTCGGGCTCGGCTTCGGCGGCCTGATCTACGGACCGTACACGGCGATGAGCACCGAGCTTTTCCAACAGGTCAGCCCGCCCGACGCGCTGACCGCGGTGCTCGCGACGCGCACGGCGCTGGTGATCCCGGCGGTGTCACTCGGCACGATGGCCGGTGGACCGATCGTCAACGTCCTCGGCCCGGCGCCGACGCTGGTCACCTCGGCGGCCCTGACGATCGGCCTCGGCGGCATCCTCGGCCTTGCCGTGTTGTCAGAGCCTGTTGGTAAACGGTGGCACGCGATAGCCGAGCCCAAACGCCGCCTGCCGGCACCGGACGAAACCCCACCATAGCTGCTATTTGGGGCTCCGCCCGGCACCGGCAGAGCGACGTTTGGATCTCGACTCTCACGCACCACCGTTTACCAACAGGCTCTTACCAGTGAATTCCGCGCGTCACCCGCATCAGCGCGGCCGCCGCGCGCGACAGCTGCCGCTCGCCCTTGCCCAGCTTCAGTTTTCCCTCGCCGCCGGCCGCGGTGGAGTCGGGGAAGATCCGATAGCCCTGGTAGGCGATGGCGTCGACCAGGTCCGGACTGATCGCGTACGCGAGCTGCATCACGAAACCGACGCCCGTGCCGATGTGTTTCGGCCGCTCCTCCAGCGCTTTGATGATCATGTCGGCGGCCTGGTCCGGAGATTTCGCCGGAAACGCGTCGTAAATCTTGGTCGGCCGGATCATCGGCGTGCGGACGAGCGGCATGTGCACGGTCGTGAACGTGACACCGTCGCCGAAGGTCTCGGTAGCCACCACCTTGCTGAACTGGTCGAGCGCACTTTTCGACGCAACGTACGCGGAAAACCGCGGCGCGATGCCCTGCACGCCGATCGACGACACGTTCACGATGTGGCCGAACTTTCGCTCGGTCATGTGCGGCAGCAGCGCGAGAATCAGCCGCAGAGCACCGAAATAGTTGATCGCCATCGCGCGCTCGTAGTCGTGGAACCGGTCGTACGACAGCTTCACGGACCGCCGGATCGACCGGCCGGCGTTGTTGACCAGCATGTCGATCGCCGGCTGTTCGTTGAGCATCTGCTCGACGGTCTTGTCGACCGCCTCGGGATCGGTGAGATCACAGGGATAGGCGTACGCGGCGCCGCCGGCGGCCTGGATTTCCGCCTTGACCTCGGCCAACTCGTCGGCACGGCGGGCGACCAGCAGCGGGATGCCGCCTTCCGCCGAGACTTTCAGCGCGGTGGCGCGGCCGATGCCGGAGGAGGCGCCGGTGATGACGATCCGGCGGCCGTCCAGCCGGGTGCGCCCGTGGTGCGCGCGGGCGCGGAACGGATCGAGATGTTCGCGCCAGTAACGCCACAGCGCGGGTGCGTAGGACTCCAGCGGTGGCACACGGATTTCGGTGTCAGCCAACGCGCGGCGGGTCGAGGAGCTGTCGAAAATCGACGGAAAGGTCAGCACCGACAGCACCGGCGGCGGAATGCCGAGCCAGTCGAGCACTCCGTCGCGCACCAGCGTCGACCCAGGCACGTACTCGGTGAGTTTTGCCAGCTCCACCAACGGTTTGCTGACCTGGCGCGGCAGCTCCGCGGTGATTCGCGGCGCACCGGCCGCCTTGGCGAACGCGTTGTAAACGTCGGCCACCGGCTGCGGATCCGGGTTGGTCAGGTGGAAAACCTGGCCGTCGAGGCCGTCCGCGTGCGCGATGTGCACCAGCGCGGCGGCGACGAAATCCACCGGCACGATGTTGGTCGAGCCGATGTCCGGGAAAACCACCGGAAGCGAGGGAAAACCGGCCAGTCTGGCGATCGCCGGCAGGAAATAGTACGGCCCGTCGATCTTGTCCATCTCGCCGGTCACCGAATGACCGACCACCACCGCCGGCCGGTAGATCCGCCACGGCACCGCCTGTTGCTCGCGCACCAACTCCTCGGCGGCGAACTTCGTACGGTGATAAGGCGTCACCAGCCGCTGGCCGGCGTCGAACATGTCCTCGGCGAACTTTCCGCGGTAGTCGCCGGCGACCGCGACCGACGAGATGTGGTGCAGCCGGCCGACGCGCAGGTCGGCCGCCAGCTCCAGCACGTGCCGCGTACCGTCCACATTGGCCTCGACGCTGGTCGCGTTGTCGGCGGCCAGGTCGTAGAGCGCGGCGGCGTGGATCAGGTGGTCGACCTGGCCGGTGAGCGACGCGCGGTCGGCCTCCGACAGGCCGAGGTGGTCCTCGGCGATGTCGCCGATCAGCAGCCGGATCCGGTCGTGGCCGGGCAGGCCGCGGATCTGCTCGGCCAGCCGCGCGCGGGACCTTTCGCGTACCAGCAAGGCGATCTCGCCGGCGTCCGGCCGCTCCGCGAGCAGCTTGACGACATGCCGGCCGATCAGACCGGTCGCGCCGGTCACCAGATACGTCCCCATCGCCGTTCCCCCTGATCGTGGCCGCATTGCCGGTCTCTACGGTGCCACAACGTCGCGGTGCTGGCGAGTGCGCCGGATGAGGAGCTCGGCGACGATCAGGTTGACGATCCACCCCAACGTCTGGCCGATCGGGATCATCGTCGACACCGATGCGGGATTGGCTCCACCAAAGGGAATCTGCGCGACCAGGAAGACCGGAATGAGGATGCGCGAGGTCACCGCGAGAAAAGTCAGCGCATAGTTGCGCATCATCCACGCGCGGTGGCTGGCGAAGTCGCGCCGCCGAGCGGCTCGGTAGGCGAGTCCGGCGGTGACCAGCCACAGGACCGCCGCGGTGATCAGGCCGGCCTCGGTGAGCGGACTGCCGGACCAGATCGCGACCGGGACCACCGCGATCGCCGACGGCAGCACGCCGGCGAGGAGATAGATCCGGCCGAGCGTACGGTGGATCCGCCTACGTGCGCGTATCCACGGCACGAACTGCAGTGGTCCGACGACAAGCGCGACCGCGGCGGTGAAGATGTGCGCGACCAGCACGAAATACTGCAGGCCGCCGCGCACGGCTATGCGGCTGTTGGCAATGTCGAGGCCCAGGTAGGGATATGTGAGCACCAGGGCGAAAATCACCGCGACGGCGAACAGCGGCCATTTGGTCCGCGCCATGCTCAGGCCCGTCGGCTCACGAACATCGACATGACGCCGGTGACCACGGCGAACGCCAGTCCGAGCGCCATCACCGAAACGCCGACGATCGTGCCGGCGTTTCCGGACCGGAAGTTGATCGCGAACTGACCCGCGGCGACACCGCCGAACAGGATCCACGCCGAGATCAACACCGAGAAGATCGGAGCCCACCGGCGGCCGGAGACCAGCACGACCAGCGCCGCGCATGCCACGATGAAGATGATCCCCGGCGGAAACAGCCCAAACTTCGGCGGATCGGCGGCCCACTGGACGAGCAGTCCGGCGACGGCGACGGCCAGACCGACTAACGACAGTTTCGTCGCCTTTGGCTCTGCTCCAAACCGCGCGGCGATCTTTCCGAACATCATTTCTCCTTTGGTTTTGCGACGTACGCCGCGGCCAGTCCGCAGACGATCGCCGCGGCGAAACTCAGCATTTGCAGCCACGCGATGAAAAACTCGACGCCGGCCGAGGCGGCCGACGAAACCGGCGTCGGCGAAGCCGCCGAACAGGAAGAAGGCCGACATGGCCACCGCCAGCAGCGGCATGAAACGCCATCGCACCACCGCGACCAGCATGGAGACAGGCCTAGGGTCTGGTTCGGAGTGGGATTTCGAAACAGACCCTGGATAGATCAGCGGCCCCGGTCCGTCGTATCCGGCCAGCAGGCTGCCGGACGCGACGATCTCCGGCCCGGCGTCACCGACCGCGGCCAGGACGAGTGCGCCGCAGGTCGCCACGATCCACCGCGTTTGTCTTGTCATGGCAACGACTATCCGGCCTGCGACGGACGGCCGCGTCAGCTCGGCAACGCATCCGGCGTACGCAAACCTGCGCAGCTGGACGTACGCGGACCCGCGTATCGTCCGCAGCTTCCGTTACGAGGTCGCGACCGAGACGGAGAACGAATAGCGGGACGCGCGATAGAGATGATGGCCGTATTCGACCGGCGTGCCGCGTTCGTCGTACGCGACGCGGCTCATCGTCAGCAGCGCGGCTCGCCGGCTTTCGCCAAGCGCCGCCGCCTCCGAGGCGCTCGCATTCTTGGCGCCGATCGTCTGCGACGCCGTCGTGAGCCGGATTCCGGACGCCTTCAGCAGCTCGTAGAGGCCGGCCTTTTCCAGCTCCTCAACGGAAAGCTTGACGAGCGTGTCGGGCAGATAGTTGGTCAGCAGCGCCAGCGGCTCGCCTTGGGCGTATCGCAGCCGGCGCAGCCGTACGACCGCTGCGCCGGGCTCGACCTGGAGATGATGGGCGACGGCGTCGTCGGCTAGCAGGTTTTCCAGTGACAGTACGGAAGTTGTCGGCGCCTGGCCGGCCGCGGTCAGGTCGTCGTAGAGGCTGGTCAGCTCGACGGCACGGCGTACGCGGTTGGCGACCACCTCGGTGCCGACGCCGCGTTTGCGTACCAGCAGGCCCTGGTCGACCAGATACTGGATGGCCTGCCGCATCGTCGGCCGGGACAGGCCGAGCGTGCTGGCCAGCTGGATCTCGTTGTCCAGCCGCGATCCGGTCGGCAGCTCGCCACTCTCGATGGCGGCCTGCAGTTGCTCGGCGACCTGGAAGTAGAGCGGCACCGGGCTGGACCGATCCACCCGCAGCGTGGGGACGACCATCCGGACTCCGTCGCTGTGAGGACGTCAATATGTCAGGACAAACTATTGACCTTGCCGGCCGGGTCCGCAACCCTGTGAACGGTGTCACGGCGAGGAGAGGGCGGGCGCGGGATGCGAATCGGAGTGGCCGGAACCGGACGGATCGGCAGTTTCCATGCGGAAACTCTGCGCGGCCAGCCGGAGATCGAGTCGATCGTGGTGGCCGACGTCGACGCGGCCAGAGCGCGCCAGTTGGCCGAGAAGCTCGGCGTCGAGGCCGTGGACACCGTCGACGAGCTGTTCACCAGTGGCATCGACGCGCTGGTGATCACCGCCGCGACCAGCGCGCACGCCGGCCTGATCCGGCAGGGTATCGACGCCGGAGTCGCCGTTTTCTGCGAAAAACCGGTGTCCCAGGACGTGCCGAGTACGCGCGACGTGCTGGCCAGGGGCGCCGAGACCGGCACGCCGGTGCAGATCGGTTTCCAGCGCCGGTTCGACCGCGGATATGGCCGCGTACGCGAGGCCGTCCGGTCCGGCGAGCTCGGCTGGATCCACACGATGCGCGCGATGACCGCCGACGCCTCGCCGCCGCCGGCCGCGTACGTGCCGCTGTCCGGCGGCCTTTATCGCGACTGCTCCGTGCACGATTTCGACATCGTCCGGTGGGTCACCGGCGCGGAGGTCGAGTCGGTGTACGCGCTCGGCAGCAACCAGGGTGAGAAGTTTTTCGGCGATGCCGGCGATGTGGACACCGCGGTGGCGGCTCTCAAGCTGGACAACGGAATCCTGGTGACCGTCTCGGCGACGCGCTACAACGGCGCCGGTCACGACGTACGGCTGGAGGTGTGCGGTTCGGCCGGTGGCCTGGTCGTCGGCCTGGACGACCGCGCGCCGCTGTTCTCCGCCGAGCCGTCGGTTTCCTGGCAGCAGGCCGAAACGCCGTACCAGACCTTCCTGGAACGCTTCCACGACGCGTATCTGGCCGAGCTGCGCGCCTTCGTCGACGTGGTCGCCGGCCGCCGGCCGAGTCCGTGCACGGTGGACGACGCGCTGCAGGCGTTCTACATTGCCGAGGCGTGTCAGCTTTCCCAGGACACCGGCCGGCCGGTGCGGCTCGCGGAGGTAAAAGCGTGACGTACGAAGTGCTGACGATGGGCCGGATCGGCGTGGACATCTATCCACAGCAGATCGGCGTCAGTCTCGACGAGGTCACCTCTTTCGGCAAATATCTCGGTGGCAGCGCGACAAACGTCGCGGTCGCCGCGGCGCGTTATGGCCGCCGGTCGGCCGTCATCACGCGCACTGGCGCGGATCCGTTCGGGAAGTTCATCCACACCGCCCTGCGCGGCTACGACGTGGACGACGTCTTTGTCAGTGACGTGCCGTCCCTTCCGACGCCGGTCACGTTCTGCGAGATCTTCCCGCCGGACGATTTTCCGATCTATTTCTACCGTTATCCGAAAGCGCCGGACCTGGAGCTGACCAACACGGCGGACGAGCTGACCGCCATCGAGGCGGCGGACATCTTCTGGGTCACCGTGACCGGCCTGTGTCAGGAGCCGAGCCGGCAGACGACGCTGGACGCGCTGAAGCGCCGCGACCGGTCCGGCATCACCGTGCTCGACCTGGACTATCGTCCGATGTTCTGGGAATCCAGGGAGCAGGCGCGCGCGATCGTCCAGCAGGCGCTACCGTACGCGTCCGTGGTAGTAGGAAATCTGGACGAGTGCGACACGGCCGTCGGGTCCCGCGAGCCGGCGCAGGCGGCGAGTTTGCTGCGCGACTACGGGGTTTCGCTGGCTGTCGTGAAACAGGGGCCGCGCGGCGTGCTCGCGGTCGACGACAAGGGGTCGGTCGAGGTGCCGCCGGTGCCGGTCGAGGTGGTCAACGGCCTCGGCGCCGGCGACGCGTTCGGCGGTGCGCTCTGCCATGGCCTGCTGGCCGGCTGGGACACCGAGCGGATCATGCGGTTTGGCAACGCCGCCGGCGCGATCGTCGCGTCCCGGCTGGCGTGTTCGGACGCGATGCCGACCGAGTCCGAAGTGGACGGTCTCGTTGCCGGCTAAGGATCTGGACGAGGTCCTCGAGCTGCGCATCCGCGAGCCCGAGGCGGTGGTCAGTGCTGCGCTGGAGCGGCGGCGCCGATTATGGCTGCCGGAAGGCCAAAACAACCTGATGATCATCGCCGCTGACCATCCGGCGCGTGGCGCTTTGCGCGCCGGCGACCGGCGGATGGCCATGGCCGACCGGCGTGACCTGATCGGCCGGCTGCGGATCGCGCTGGAACGGCCGGGGGTCGACGGCATTCTCGGCACCGCGGACATCATCGAGGACCTGCTCCTGCTCGGAGCGTTGGAAGACAAGATCGTGCTCGGTTCGATGAACCGCGGCGGCCTGGCCGGCACCGTTTTCGAGATCGACGACCGGTTCACCTCCTACACCGCCGAGTCGATCGTACGGATGGGCCTGGACGCGGGAAAAATGCTGCTGCGGATCGACCCGAAGGACCCGGCGACGGTGCGGACGCTGGAGTCCTGCGCTCGCGCGGTCGACGAGCTCGCCGCCGCCGGGCTGCCGGCGGTGGTCGAGCCGTTCCTGTCGCACCGTGTGGAGGGCCACGTACGCAACGATCTCTCGCCCGAAGCGATGATCCGCGCGATCTCGGTCGCCTCCGGCCTCGGCGGCACGTCCGCGTACACCTGGCTGAAAGTGCCGGTGGTGGCCGAAATGGAGCGCGTGATGCGGGCGTCGACGCTGCCGGCGCTGCTGCTCGGCGGCGAGGTGCCGGAGCGACCGGAGGAGACTTTCGAGTGCTGGCAGGAAGCGCTGGCACTGCCGACCGTACGCGGGCTGGTGGTTGGTCGGTCGCTGCTCTATCCCGCCGACGACGACGTGCTGACCGCGGTCGACACGGCGGTCGGCCTGCTATCGAAGGGAAACTGACGTGGAGTCGATTCGGCTCACCGCCGGACAGGCGCTGGTCCGGTTCCTCAGCCGGCAGTGGACCGAGCGCGACGGCGTCGAGCAGCGGCTTTTCGCCGGCTGCTTCGGCATTTTCGGCCACGGCAACGTCGCCGGCTTTGGCCAGGCGCTGCTGGAACACCAGCTCTCAGGTGACTCCGAGGCCCTGCCTTACTATCTGGCCCGCAACGAGCAGGCGATGGTGCACGCCTCGGTCGGCTTCGCGCGGATGCGCGACCGACTGTCCACATTGGTCTGTACGAGCTCCATCGGTCCCGGCGCCACCAACATGGTCACCGGCGCCGCGCTCGCCACGATCAACCGTATCCCGGTTTTGCTGCTGCCGAGCGACACGTTTGCCACGCGGGTCGCCAATCCGGTGTTGCAGGAGCTGGAAGATCCGCGGTCGTACGATGTCACCGCCAACGACGCGTTTCGTCCGGTCAGCCGGTTCTTCGACCGGATCAACCGGCCGGAGCAGCTGATCCCGGCGGCGCTCGGCGCCGTACGCGTGCTGACCGATCCGGCCGAGACCGGCGCCGCGACGCTGGCATTTCCGCAGGACGTGCAGGCTGAGGCGTACGACTGGCCGGCCGAGTTCTTCGAGCGTCGCGTGTGGACGGTCGCGCGTGCCAGGCCGGACTCCTCCGTGCTTTCGCGTGCCGTCGAGAAAATCCGCGCGTCAAAGCGGCCGGTCATCGTCGCTGGTGGCGGTGTGATCTACTCCGGCGCGACCGGCGAGCTGGCCGCGCTGGTCGAGCAGACCGGCATTCCGGTCGGCGAATCGCAGGCAGGCAAGGGATCGCTGCGTTGGGACCATCCGGCCTCGCTCGGTGCGATCGGCGCGACCGGCACGTCCGCGGCGAACGCGATCGCCAACGAGGCCGACCTGGTGATCGGCGTCGGCACGCGTTACAGCGACTTCACCACCGCCTCGAACTCGGTGTTCGCCAACGAAAACGTCGAGTTCGTCAACATCAACGTCAGTGGCTTCGACGCGGCGAAGCAGTCCGCGCTGATGGTCACGGCCGACGCTCGCGAGGCGCTGTCCGAGCTGCGGGGCGGGTTGGCCGGCTGGCGCGTGGATCCGGCGTATGTGCATCGCGTCGCCGACCTTTCCGCTCGTTGGCAGCGATCCGTCGATGACCTCTACGCCGGTGCCGGCGAGGTCGTCTCGCAGGCCGCCGTTCTCGGTGCGGTCAACGACGCCACCGGCGACCGTGACGTCGTCATCAACGCAGCCGGCAGCATGCCTGGGGACCTGCACAAGCTGTGGCGTACGACCGATCCGAAGCAGTATCACGTCGAATACGGCTATTCCTGCATGGGCTACGAGATCGCCGGCGGCCTCGGCGTGAAGCTGGCCGCGCCCGACCGCGAGGTGTTCGTGTTGGTCGGCGACGGGTCGTATCTGATGATGAGCCAGGAGATCGTCACCGCGGTCGCCGAAGGCGTCAAGCTGACCATCGTATTGGTGCAAAACCACGGATTCGCGTCGATTGGTTCGCTCTCGGAGTCGGTCGGGTCGCAACGTTTCGGCACCAACTATCGCTATCGCAATCCGGAGACCGGCATGCTCGACGGCGACCGGCTGCCGGTCGACCTCGCTGCCAATGCCGCCAGCCTCGGCGCACAGGTGTTGCGTGCCAGCTCGATCGAGGAGTTTCGGAAAGCGTTGGAGACGGCCAAAGCCTGCGACGTGACGACCGTCGTACATGTCGAGACCGACCCGGGTGCCGCCGGACCGGAGTCCACCGCGTGGTGGGACGTACCGGTGGCCGAGACGTCCACTTTGGACTCGACTCGGCAGGCACGAGCCAACTACGAGAAGGAAAAACGCGTCCAGCGTCGTTACCTCTGACAACAGGAGGACCCTGTCATGCACCGATCGCGTCTCGTCGTCGTGGCTCTGGCGGCAATGCTCGTCGTCGCCGGCTGCAGCAGCTCCGGTGGCAAGCAGCAGGAACAGGGGGCCGGCGGCGTGGGAGCCGGCAAGGCCAACACGCCGCCGCTGAAGATCGCGTTCGTCACGCACTCGGCTCAGGGCGACACCTTCTGGGATGTCGTACGAAAAGGAGCGCAGGCGGCGGCCGCGAAGGACAACGTGACGCTGCTCTATTCGTCGGACGCAAGCGCGCCAAACCAGGCGACGCTGGTGCAGAACGCCATCGACCAGAAGGTGGACGGCATCGCCGTCACACTCGCGACGCCGGCCGCGATGCAGGAGGTCGTGGGCAAGGCGGTCGCGGCGAAGATCCCGGTCGTCGGCCTGAACGCCGGCATCGCCGACTGGAAACGCTTTGGCATGCTGGAATACTTCGGCCAGGACGAGTCGGTCGCCGGCCAGGCCTTCGGCAGCAAGCTCGCCGGCCTCGGCGCGAAACACGTGCTGTGCGTCATCCACGCGCAGGGACAGGTGCAGCTGGAGGACCGGTGTGCCGGGCTGAAGAAGACGTTGACCAGCGGCACGGCGGAAAACCTGTATGTCAACGGCGCCGACCTGCCGTCGGTGCAGAGCACGATCACCGGCAAGCTGCAGCAGGACAAGTCGATCGACTATGTCGTGACGCTCGGCGCGCAGTTTGCCACCACCGCGGTCACCTCGGTCAAAAACGCCGGCAGCAAGGCGAAAATCGCGACCTTCGACCTGAACAACGAGCTGATCGCGGCGATCAAGAGCGGCAGCATCCAGTTTTGCGTCGACCAGCAGCCGTATCTGCAGGGCTACCTGGCGGTCGACGCCCTGTGGCTCTACAAGGTCAACGGCAACGTGACCGGCGGCGGCCAGGCCGTACTCACCGGACCGACGTTCGTCGACAAGTCCAACGTCGATCAGGTTTCCAAGTTTGCCACCGCTGGCACGCGCTGATGACTGTCCTGACGAAAGACGCGCCACCGGCCGCGCGGCCGTCGACCGACCGGGTGCTGCGCCGGTTTCTCGCTCGGCCGGAGGTCGGCTCGCTGCTCGGCGCGGTCGTGGTGTTCGGATTTTTCTTCGCCATCGCACCGCCTTTCCGGCAGGTCGACTCGATGGCGACGGTGCTCTACCAGAGCGCGACGATCGGCCTGATGGCCGTACCGGTGGCGTTGTTGATGATCGGCGGCGAGTTTGACCTGTCGGCCGGTGTGTCGGTGACGACCTCCGCGCTGTGTGCCGCGATGTTCAACTACCAGCTCAACACCAACGTGTGGGTCGGCATCGTCGTGTCGCTGGTTTTGGCACTGGGGATCGGTTTCCTCAACGGCTATCTGGTGATGCGGACGAAGCTGCCGAGCTTTCTGATCACGCTGGCCACTTTCCTTATGCTGCAAGGGCTGAACCTCGCGATCACCAAGCTGCTCTCAGGCGGTGTGGCGACCAACGACATTTCCAACATGGACGGCTTCGCTGGGGCTCGCGCCGTTTTCGCCGCGCAGATCCCGATCGGCGGTGGTGCGCAGCTCAGCATCGCGGTCGTCTGGTGGCTGGTGTTCGTGGCGATCGCGACCTGGATCCTGCTGCGTACGCGCCAAGGCAACTGGATCTTCGCCGTCGGCGGCAAGCAGGACAGCGCTCGTGCCGTCGGTGTGCCGGTCGTGCGCACCAAAATCGGCCTGTTCATGGCGGTCGGTTTCACCGCGTGGTTCAGCGGAATGCACCTGCTTTTCGCCTTCAATACCATCCAGTCGGGTCTCGGTGTCGGCAACGAGCTGCTCTACATCGCCGCCGCGGTGATCGGCGGCTGCCTGCTCACCGGCGGATTTGGCTCGGCGGTCGGTTCGGCGATCGGTGCGCTGATTTTCGGCATGACGACGCAGGGGATCGTCTATGCCGGCTGGAACCCCGACTGGTTCAAGTTTTTCCTCGGCGCCACCCTGTTGTTGGCGACCCTGGTCAACATCTGGGTCCGGATCAGGGCGGTGCGCAAATGACTGTGCCAACCGTACGACTCAGCGGGATCGGCAAGCGTTATGGCAATGTCACCGCGCTCGACGGTGTGTCGCTGGAGGTCTCGCAAGGCGAGGTGACCTGCATTCTCGGCGACAACGGTGCCGGCAAGTCGACGCTGATCAAGATCGTGTCCGGGCTGATCCCGGCGGATTCCGGCACGTACGAGGTGAGCGGTGAGGCCGTCCACTTCGCCACGCCGCGAGAGGCGCTGGCGCGCGGCATCGCGACGGTCTACCAGGATCTGGCGTTGGTGCCGTTGATGCCGGTGTGGCGCAACTTCTTCCTCGGCTCGGAGATCACCAAGGGTCGCGGCCCGTTGCGGCGGCTGGACATTCCGGCGATGCGGCGTACGGCCGACGCCGAGCTGCGCAAAATGGGAATCGCACTGTCCGATGTGGACCAACCGATCGGCACACTGTCCGGTGGTCAGAGCCAATGTGTGGCAATCGCACGAGCCATCTATTTCGGTGCCAAGATCCTGATCCTCGACGAGCCGACGGCCGCGCTCGGTGTCAAGCAGTCGGGGGTGGTGCTGAAATACATCGCCGCGGCGCGCGATGCTGGCATCGGGGTGATTTTCATCAGCCACAATCCGCATCACGCCTATCTGGTTGGTGACCGGTTCATCATCCTCAACCGCGGCGGCCTTGCCATGAACGCGACACGCGACGAGATCACGCTGCCGGAGCTCACACACCAGATGTCCGGCGGCAGCGAGTTGGAGGCATTGGAACACGAACTCGCTCGTTGAGCGCTCACTGGTTGAGGTTGACGACGTACGTGCGGCGGAGTGGTGAGGTCCAGGCGTACGTGCCTGGTGTGATTTGGGTGAGGTCCTAGCCGTGGTGGGTTTTGCATTTGTGGTGGAACTTGCATAGGGGTTTGAGGTTGTCCGCTGAGGTTGGGTCGTTTGGGGGTGGGATGGTGTGGTCGAGTTCGCGGGTTCTGGCTGGCCGGTTGTGGTTGGGGAAGTTGCAGGTGGGGGTGTTGGCTCTGGCGTAGTCGGCGAGTGTGGGGTTGGGTTTGTATTTGAGGTGCTCGTAGTTCAGGAGGGTGTGGGTGGGGCTGTCGGTCCAGGGTCGGTACCATTCGCTGCTGGGCTGCTTGGCTAGCTTCCGTGCGTGCTGGGTGGTGATTGGTTCGTGGCCGATGAGCTGACCGGGCTGGTTGTCCGGGCCCGTCATGGTGGTGGCGTTGGTTTTGACGTTGATGCGGATTTTCATGTTGGTGGGGTCGCCAAAGGATCCGGTCGGTGAGCGCGTCGGCGCGGATCTGGTCCATGGAACGTGGGTCGTCGGCCGTTTTCTGGTTGTGTGCGATGTTGTTGATGAGCTGGTAGATCGCCTCGGTCTTCTCGGCCGGCAGCGGGGCGCTGAGCCGGGCCATGTCGTCGTCGGTGTCTTCTTTCTCGATGCGGCGCTGCTTGTTCTTGTCGTGGCGGCGCTGCTCGGAGCCTTCCGGGTCAAGGGTGGCGATGGTGCGCTTGGTGGTGTCGCGGAACCAGCGGTAGGTCCGGTTCTTGGCCTGCGGGATGACGGTTGTTCTCGACTTGGCCGGCGATGTTGGGGTCGATGATTTCGGTCTGCTTGATCATTGTCCGGGCCTTGGCGATGTCGATAGCATCGGCATACAGTGCGGCCAGTGTGCGGGGGAGTGTGGTGGTTAGGTGTTCGGCCCCACTGCAACCGGCTGGCGGCGGCTCTGGTGGTCCATGTCAACGCTGAGGCGACTTCGGCGGCGGCGTACCGCCGCGCCAATGGATCGTACTGGGTGATGAACCGCCCCATCGCGGCGAGCTGCATTCCCTGTATCGCCGCGATCAACTGGTTGGTCACTTCCATCACGGCGAGGCACTCGTACCGGTCCGCGGCACCAGGATCCAGCTTCTGCAGCAGTCGAACCGTCTCCGCATCCGGCGCCGCGTCGACAAAGTTCAACGCGAACAGCGGATCCCCGATAACCCCCATGCTACCATTATACCGCAGAGTTCGCACGTGATGAGCCGCAACTTCCCTACAAACACAGGGAAATGACGGGTTGTTTTCGCTTTTTTTTTTCATTGTGGTGGCTTTGTTTGTTCTTCCCCTCGGTGTGCTCCGCAAACCACATTTCCGATACAGGCGGCGGCCCACTCAACCCAGCCATGTACGCAAGCTCCGCCGCCTGTGTCGGAAATGTGGTCCCCTTCAGGGCGTCGAGGGGGAGAACAAACAAAGCCACCCCGCACCCAACCCGCACCCTCGACGGCTCAACCATCTCCTCACGGCAACACCCGGCCCCAACCACCTCTCACCACACGATGCGACCCCCCACCGCAACCCATGGCGCCCGCACTCCACCTCCGCCGCTTCAGCGTCGCCCCCAAGCCGCACACCCCCGACTCCGCAGCATCCAAGGGTCTCGGCCAGGTCTATTGGACCCGGCCATACCGTAGTTCGAGACGACCGCTGACAATTCCATCGCCGACATACCTGACCAGATCGGTCAACCCATCATGGCCGAGGTCGGCGTACGTCCTGAAACGGATGTTGTTCCGCCCGAGACTGACCTTCCCTAGCCTGCCGGCAAAACGCTCCACGACGTACGCGCCGTCCTCGACCGCCGCCACATACAGGCTGAGGTGGTTTTTCTGCAGCGCCAACCCGATCACTGGCCAGTCGATCGGCTGCGCCGACGCTTTGACGTGATACTGAAACAGTCCATAGCCGACCAGTCGCATCGACATCCCCGGCCTGCCGCCAGGCGTGCCACCGAAAAATTGGCGCTTCAGCGCCGGCGCTGCCGACCGGATCAGCCGGTCGACGGCGCGCAGGTCCGCTTCGCGAGCCGGATCCGCGCTGAAGTACTCGTTGACGGTCGATGCGTCGACCTTGAACATGCTGCCTCCGTCTGTCGATTTGACCAATAGACTCGAGGCAGGCGGAAAACTGAGCGTCACTCGGCGGGAGTCTTCTGGCTGAACGCACAACGCCACCCGGCGCCCGTGCGTACGTAAACCTCGGTGATCCACTCATCGGCGGTGTACGGCACGCCGTCCCACCGACCAGAACTTGCCTTGCGCGCAGACAAAACCACCGCATCGCCAACCGGCAAGACCATCTCGCCGCCAATCACCGACATGGTGTCGTGTACGAGCCGCCCGGAGGCGATCCAGCCGATGATGTCGGCCTTCGGCGTGGCTCCGGCCGGACCGACGTAGACCCAGTCGTCGGTCATGAAACCGGCGACGGCGGCGGCCGCGTCGTTACGGACCAGAGCCGCGTCGAATGCCGCTGACACGGCCAGCACGTCGTCCATTCCTACTCCAGCAGGAAAAAGTCAGAGTCCTCTTCCAGAGGCAGCTGCCGGTGTTCGCGGCGGCCGCGGACCTCGACGTGCATCTCGATCGGCGTACGGTCCAGCACCGCCTCGATCAGCGTGGCGATGAACCGGTCGGCGCTCAGGTCGGCCGGCACCGCGTCCGTACGGATGGACACACCAGAAAAATCGTCGTCGTCCCACTCCGCCAGCACGATCGAGGTCGCGTCGTAGACATCCGACTCGACGCGCAGCTTGCGCAACATGTCCAGCGCCTTCTCGAAAGTGCCCGGCTCGTCCAACACCGTCGAGCGCAGCACGAAAAGAAAACCCATCGCGGCCATCGGATAGCGGCCGCGCAGGTTTTTGGCGTCACCGTACGATTCCTCGAAGCGGTTGGGCAGGTTGTTACGGAAGGACGAGACCATCGACTTGGTCGAGACCAGCAGCTCCGGGCCGCGCGACCACTGCGAGATCAGCACGTCGACCTGTTTCACGTACGCGCGGCCGAGCACGCGCGCGTCGGATGGAGCGACGGTTTTGTTGCGCAGCAACTGATCCCTGGCCGCCATCTGCAGCGGCCGCGGCAGCCGGTCGATGAAGATGCCGAGCTCGCGCGGAAGTACGCGGGGGCGGGTCAGCCGTGGCCACACCTCGTCGGGCGGGAATCCGGCACGCCGCAGCTCGTACGCCGTCCACGCGTCGATCGCCTTGGCCAGCCGGCCCGACTCCGAGCCGCTGCCGTCGCCGACCGGGATGCCGAGCAGAGTCGCCAGCAGGTCATAGTCGGCGACGTACGCGCCGGAGTCGGCGTCCCACGGATTGACCTGCGGCCGCGCGCGGATCGCTGGCTCGAACGTGTCGAAGACGTCAGGCATCCGGACCCCGGCCACGCGCCAGCCGCCGGCCGTGCAGGTCGGCATGTGCCTCGCGCAGCGCGGCGATGTCCTTGCGGCGCAGGCCAAGATGGCGTACGAGCAGCACCTCGTCGACGAGAGCGGCGGCATCGGTCACCGCGCCATTCTGCACCGCCGCGGTCACCGCCGGTTGCAGGGCCAGCAGGTCGGCGCGCGCCTCGCGCAGCAGCTCGCGCGACGGCACCGGCAGCTTGTCGGCCTCTTTCGGCTCCAGTTTCAGCATCCCACCGCCGTACGCGCGGCCGACCACCTCCGCGCCGAGCAGCGTCATGCTGTTGAGCGCGGCCAGCGGCAGCAGGTCGAGGCCGATTTTCACGTGGCCGGGCCGCAGATAGACGCCGTGCACCGAGTTCAGATGATGTACGCGCGCGCGGTTGGCACATAGTCGCGGCGTGTCGGCGTTCATGTATGTCAGCAGGATGTGCGCCGGCGGCACCAGCGGCACGCGCCACCACGGCTTGCGCACGCGACACTTGTACGCGGTGTCGATGCCGACCTGCTCGCCGGCCTTGATGTAGAGCCGCGCCGCCTCCGACGGCTGCTCCGGCCGAAACAGGTGCACCGCGCGGTCGGCGGCGGCCAGCTCCCGCCACATCGCCTCGGTGAAGGCCAGGCCGCGTAGGTGCCGCGAGCCCGGCGGCGACAGTCGCAGCAGCTCCCCCGGATCCAGGCCGTTGTCGGTGACCGCGCGTTCGGACAGCGCGAAATAGCGGTTGTTGCCGGTCACCATGCCGAGCGTGGTGTCGCCCCAGGTCTCCAGCTCGGTGAAGTCGCTGATCGCGTCGACCGCGGCCAGCGCGCCGGCGGACAGCAGCGACGCGGTCCACTTGTGCTCCGGCGTCGGCGGTGTCCAGCGCCGGCCGACCGCGCGCGGCAGGTCGGCCAGGTTGGTCGCCTGGAAGAGCTCGCAGTGGTCGGTCGGCCCCTGGTCGAAGCCGTCGGCCAGCAGCAGCACGACTTCTTCCAACACGCCGGGGAAAACCCGCTCGGTGAACAGCACCAGCCGTACGTTGCGAAACCGCGTCATCAGGAACTTGCGAACACCGGCCGCGTAGTTGACGCTCAGCAGCTCGGCCGGCAACACCAGCCCGAGCCGGCCGCCTGGCTTCAGGAAAAGCGCGGAATGCACCGTAAAGGCGGCCCACGACGAGGCGAGGCCGCTCAGCGACACGCCGGCGCGCAGCGCCGCCTCCTGCGACCGCAGCCGCGCCTGGCCGGCGAAATCCTGATAGCGCACATACGGCGGATTGCCGATCACCGCGTCATAGCGCGGCGCCGGCGGCACGGTGAAGAAGTCGGCCACCCTGACCCTGGCGCGCGCGCCGGCGCGCGCCAGCCGCGACCGCGCACCGGCCGCACTCGCCGCGTGCAGCTCGACGCCGTGCAGCTCGCCGCGACCGTCCACCTTCTCGGCCGCGGCCAGCAGAAACGCCGCCTCACCGCAGGACGGCTCCAGCACCGCGTCGGCCGGCGCGCGTACGGCCCAGTCGACGACATAGCGGCAGAGCTCCGGCGGGGTGAAGAAGGCCCCCCTCGCCTTGCGCTCCGCCGCCGTCATCCCCACATCCTCGCTCAGCGTGCCGACCGGTCCCGGCAGACACTCTCGCACGAGGGTCCGACAATTCAGCGACGGAGGTAGAGGTCGCGCAGCAGAGCGATCTCGGCGCCGTGATGGATGGCCTCACGGTGGATGTGCAGCACCAGCGCGGCCATCGGCAGGTCCGGGTACGGTTCGGCCGGACCGCACGGCCGCGCCAGCGCGTCGTCGTCGAGTGCGCGTACGCTCTCGATCCACAGTTTGTACGCGTCGTCCAGCCGCGCGAGCGCGACGCCGGCCTGGCCGGGATAGTCATAGGTGCTGAAGTGCGTCGGCGGGCCGCCGAAATGGCTGGCGTTGCGCATGCCGAACACGCCGACCAGGATGTGGGCGAGCCGCCAGGCGATCGTGGTCACCGGCGCCGGCTCAGGGGGCGGCCACATCCAGTCGATGGTGAAGTCGCCGGTGCCCGGCTCGTCGTCGGACGTGCGCGGCCGGACGGTCCACGCACCCTCCACCGGCTGCCACAGATACTCCTCGTCGGTCAGGCCCTCCAGCCGCTCCCGCAGCTGGTTCCGCCAGTGCCAGTCGAGCTGGTCCGCCAGTTGTTCGCTCCAGTTGATGCTCATGGCCGTCACCGTAGGGGCAATAGCGGACAACTACGGCCCTGAAATGAGCCCGGCGAGCTTTTCCAGGTTTGCCGGGCGTACGAGCTCCGCTCGGCCGGATCGCAGATCCGTCCGACATCGCCGACGCGGTGGTTTTCCTTGTGTCCAACCGCGCTCGGCACATCACCATGCAGGACCTCCACGTCGACGGCGGTGCCACACCGCGCTGTTAGGAGAGACCATGTCCGCGAAGAAACTGCCGGCGATCTCGCCGTATGCGATGCCGGGCGAGGAGCCGCGCAACCGGGTGGATTGGCGGCCGGATCCGGCGCGTACCGTTTTGCTGATCCACGACATGCAAAACTATTTCATGGCGTCGTTTCCGCGACGCGACTCGCCGACCACGCAGTTGCTCGGCAACATCGCGATGCTGCGGACCGACGGTGTCGCCATCGGCATTCCCATCGTCTACACCGCGCAACCTGGCGCGCAGGCCGCGCCGGATCGTACGCTGCTCACGGATTTCTGGGGCCCTGGCCGGACCACGGCGTGCGAGGCGTTTATGCGTGACATCCAGGCTTTCGTAGTCGCGGACGCCGTCGCCGACTTCGGCCCGGACGAGCACCGCCAAGCCTTGCACTGGATCGCCGGCTAATGAGGTTTTGTGTTGTCCGCGCGGCAGTTGATGGCCGCACTCGCCGCCAACCGCCTGGGCGCGGCCGCCGTACACTAGGACTCGATTACCGGGTTGACGACGTACGTGCGGCGGAGTGGTGAGGTCCAGGCGTACGTGCCTGGTGTGATGTGTGTGAGGTCCTAGCCGTGGTGGGTTTTGCATTTGTGGTGGAACTTGCATAGGGGTTTGAGGTTGTCCGCTGAGGTTGGGTCGTTTGGGGGTGGGATGGTGTGGTCGAGTTCGCGGGTTCTGGCTGGCCGGTTGTGGTTGGGGAAGATGCAGGCGACTTCGGCGGCGGCGTACCGCCGCGCCAATGGATCGTACTGGGTGATGAACCGCCCCATCGCGGCGAGCTGCATTCCCTGCATCGCCGCGATCAACCGGTTGGTCACTTCCATCACGGCGAGGCATTCGTACCGGTCCGCGGCACCAGGATCCAGCTTCTGCAGCAGTCGAACCGTCTCCGCATCCGGCGCCGCGTCGACAAAGTTCAACGCGAACAGCGGATCCCCGATAACCCCCATGCTACCGCCCATGCCACCATTATACCGGAGAGTTCGCACGTAATGAGCCGCAACTTCCCTACAAACACAGGGAAATGACGGGTTGTTTTCGCTTTTTTTTTCATTGTGGTGGCTTTGTTTGTTCTTCCCCTCGGTGTGCTCCGCAAACCACATTTCCGATACAGGCGGCGGCCCACTCAACCCAGCCATGTACGCAAGCTCCGCCGCCTGTGTCGGAAATGTGGTTCCCTTCAGGGCGTCGAGGGGGAGAACAAACAAAGCCACCCCGCACCCAAGCCCATCCTCGACGGCCCTTCCCACCCTCCCCTGAGGCAAAAGGTCTTCATCCCTAAAACCCACCACCTACACACCGCACAATCGACGCCCTAACACCCACCCAACGCACAATGCGACGCCCAAACCCTTTTCCACACAACACCCGGCCCCACAACCACCTCCTCACCGCAGCACCCGCCTCCAATCACCTCCTCACGGCAACAGCCAGCGTCCCAACCTTTTCCCGCCGCAGCCCCCGCCCCCAACCACCTCCCGCCGCAACACGCGCCGCCCCCCTCGCCGCACAACCACAAAACCGCAACACACGGTTCACACCTCAAACCCCCATGCCGATCGCGCCCTTCTCAAGCTAAAGTCCCCCAATGAACCTAGGCCCACCAATCAACGTAAGCCCCCTTTTCCCAGCCGAACAAACCCGCCTCCTCACCGCACTCCACGACCTGGACGCGACCCAGTGGAAGGCCCCAACGATCTGCACCGGCTGGACGGTCCACGACCTGACCGCACACATCCTCGGTGACCACCTCGGCCGCCTTTCCGGCGCCCGCGACAGCTACCGCACCAGCGGACCACTCAAAAACGAGCCATTCCCTGACTTCATCCACCGCATCAACCAGGAATGGGTCGTCGCCACCCGCCGCCTTTCACCGACGGTCCTGCTGGATCTCCTCACTGACGCCTCAAAACAAATAGTCGAATTCTGGCGAACCGCAGACCCGGACGCGACCAGCATTCCCGTGTCGTGGGCCGGACCGGACCCAGCTCCGATGTGGCTGGACATGGCGCGCGACTACACCGAATACTGGGTCCACCAACAGCAGATCCGCGCAGCCGTCGGCATGCCGCCGCTGGACGATCCGGCACCTGTCGTCGACATTTTCATGCGTGCCTTGCCTTTCACGTTGCGCGACTCAACGGCCGACGAGGTCGAGTACGAGGTTTTCGGCGTGGGCACCTGGTCGTGCGCGCGCGGCGCCGACGGTTGGACACTGCGACCAGGCATGGCAGCCAAACCAGCGGCGACTGTGCGTACGGATCCGGACACTTTCTGGCGCCTCTGCACCCGAAACATCGATCGCGCGACCGCCCAGGTCGTCACCGAAGGCGACCGCGCGGTCGCTGAGACCATGCTGACGATGGTGTCGATCATCATCTAGGTCGTGCGCTTTCCCGCGCCGATACGTACGATCAGCGCGGTCCTTATTGATTCAGCCAAGGAGTCCGCTCGATGGTCTCACCGGTCCAGCCGCCCGCGATCGTGCCCGCACCGGTACGGATGACCCGATCGGACGGCACTTTTCCGATCAGTCCGGACACGCGGCTGTATGCCGACGACGCGGCGGTGGCTGACCTGTTCCGGACGCTGGTCGGTGCGCCGATCGGAGTGCCGCTCGAGCCGGCCGGCGAGCCGGCGTCCAATGTGGTCAGCCTGCGGCTGGACACCGACCGCACGGACCTGAAGGCCGAGGGCTACCAGCTGACCGTCGAGCCCGACCGGGTGACGGCGGTCGCGGCGTCGGCGGCCGGTCTGCGCTGGGCCGTGCAAACGATGCGCCAGCTGGCGCCGGCGGAGATTTTCGCGGCCGCACCGGGCAACGGCGTCAAGTGGGAGATGCCGTGTGTGGACATCGTCGACGTGCCACGATTTGCCTGGCGCGGCGCGATGCTCGACGTGGCGCGTTGGTTCCAACCACTGCCTTTCCTCTATCGGTTCATCGATCTCGCCGCGATGCACAAGCTCAACGTCGTCCACCTGCACCTGACCGACGACCAGGGCTGGCGGTTCGAGTGCCGCCGTTATCCGCGACTGACCGACATCGGCGCGTGGCGCAAGGAATCCATGTCCGGCCATTACCGCGACCAGAGCTTCGACGGCAAACCGCACGGCGGTTTCTATTCACAGGACGACCTGCGCGACCTCGTACGCTTCGCCAAGGAACGCGGCATCACGCTGGTGCCGGAGATCGACATGCCCGGGCACATGCGAGCCGCCATCGCGGCCTATCCGGAGCTCGGCAACTTTCCCTCCCATCCGGTGGAAGTCGCGACCGGCTGGGGGATTCACGACGAGGTGCTCAACCCCGAGCTGCGGACCGTGCAGTTCTGCACCGACGTGCTGACCGAGGTGCTGGACATCTTCGACAGCGAATACGTGCACATCGGCGGCGACGAATGTCCGAAGACCGAGTGGAAGCGATCGGCCAGGGCGCAGCAGCTCATCGCTGAGCGCGGGCTGGCCGACGAGGACGAGCTGCAGTCCTGGTTTGTCCGCCAGGTCACCGATTTCCTGGCCGAGAACGGTCGCCGGATGATCGGCTGGGACGAGATCCTGGAAGGCGGTCTGGCCGACGGCGCGGTGGTGATGTCGTGGCGGAGCGAGGAAGGTGGCATCACCGCGGCCGGTTTGGGTCACGACGTGGTGATGGCGCCCTCGCAGCGCGTCTATTTCGACTACTACCAGGCAGATCCGGACGGCGAGCCGGTGGCCATTGGCGGTCACACGACGCTGGAGTCGGTGCGCGCGTACGAGCCGGTACCGGCCGCGATCGCCGACCATCCGGAGCGGGTGCTCGGCACACAATGCCAGCTGTGGACCGAATACATGCCGGTGCCCGAACACGTGGAATACATGGCGTTTCCACGGGTCTGCGCGTTCGCCGAAGTCGCCTGGGGATCGGACGCGGCGGGATTCGAGGATCGGCTCGGCGACCAGCTGACCCGGCTGGACGCGATGGGGGTCAACTACCGGAAGAGCCGTTGACGTTTTCCGGTGTTTCCGGCATTCTGTCGCCTTCCAGGCGAGGGGAGGAGCCGGCATGCGCAGGACGTTGGCGGCGGTCGTGGGACTGTTGGTCGCGATGAGCACTTTTGGCACGCCTGCCTACGCGAGCGATGACGCCTGCCGTGCACTCACCGACCACACCGTGCGTTTTCCGGTCGGTGGCGCGAAACACGTGGTGTTCGCGGTGGCTCCCGATTACGGAGTGACGACGGTGACGGTCACCGAATGCGTGCGGCATGGCCGCAAGTGGCAGTCGGTGCGCCAGGTCGACGGCTGGGCCGGTCGCGCCGGTTTCGCGCCGCCCGGGGAGAAACGCGAAGGAGACGGCCGTACGCCCAGCGGCTCGTTCACGCTGACCGAGGCATTCGGTGAAGGCGACCCGGGCACGCGGTTGCGTTATCGACAGCTGCACTCCACCGGCGACTGCTGGGGATCGACGGTGACCGATCCGCGCTACAACCGCTATTTCTCCGGCACCTGCGGCCCTGACGACGAGGACCTGTCGGCGATCATGCTGTCCGGGCCTTACCAGCAGGCCGTGGTCATCGACTACAACCGGCGGCCGGTGGTCCCCGGCGACGGATCGGCGATCTTCTTCCACGTCAGCAGCGACAAACCGACCGCCGGCTGCATCGCCGTCCCGCTGCTGGACCTCACCGCGATCATGCGGACGCTGCGTCCCGGTGACCGGATGGTGATGGGGATCAGCGCCGACCTGTTTCGAGGCTGACGGTCAAAACCTGCTCGGTGTGGTCGGCGGTTTCCGCGACGACCGAGCCGTCCGGCGCGAACAGGTAACCGCCGCCGGGGAAGTCCTCGTCGACGGTACGCCCGGACTGGGTCGCCACGCCGACCCAGATTCCGTTCCGCTTGGCGGAATCCGCGAGGTGTTGCCGGCATTCACCGCGCCACCACTGGAAACCGGAGCTCCAGTCGCGGCCTTCCTGCTCGCCGTCAAGCCCGGAGCGGCGGCCAGCAGCACCAGCTCGGCGCCGGCCTGCCCGTACGCGTCGAAAAGATCGCCGTGACCGACGTCATAGCAGACCGCGATGCCGAAGCGTACGCCAGCCGCTTCGAACACCGGCCTTTCGGAGCCGGCGGCAAACGCGTCCTCCTCGTCCGGCGCGACATTGATCTTGCGATAGACGCCAGCAAGTTTTCCATCGGTGGCAACGATCTGGGTGATGAACGGCTTACCGGCGGAATTGTGCTCGACGATGCCGGCGATGAGCGTACGGCCGGCCGACAACGCACAGAACTGTCGCACCTGCGCGCTGTCCAGGTCGAGCACGGAATCGGCGTGGACGGCCGGATCCAGATAACCGGTCAGGCTCATCTCCGGAAAACAGACGATGTCGGCGTCGGTGCCGGCGGCGAACTTCGCCGTGCTGGCAAGGTTGTCCGCGAAGCGCGCCTTCTGACAGTGTTGCTGGACGAGTGAGAGTCGGATGAGTGGCACAACTTGACGCTATCAATGCGGTCCGTTCTGATGACAACATGACTTCTGCGGCGAGCGTCCTGATCACCGGAGCGAGCGGCATGCTGGGCCGCCGGCTGACCGCGCGCGTGCTGGCCGCGCAGACGCTCGGCGGTCTGCCGGTGGGGTCGGTGGTGGCCGCGGATGTCGTGGAGCCAACCCAAAAAATGTCGGACGAGCGGCTGACTTATCGCGTCGGCGACGTGTCCGATCCGGCTTTCGTACGGTCGATCGTCGACCCGTCGGTCACCTCGGTCTTTCACCTGGCCGGAGTGGTCAGTGGCGCAGCCGAGCAGGATTTCGACCTCGGCCAGCGCGTCAACCTCGACGGAATGCGGCATCTGCTGGAAATCCTACGCGGACTCGGCAGCGCGCCACGGCTGGTTTTCACCTCCTCGCTGGCGGTTTACGGCGGTGAGCTGCCGGACCGGCTGACCGACGGCCAGCGGCTGACGCCGCAGACCTCCTATGGCATGCAAAAGGCGATCGGCGAGTTCTTCGTCGCGGAATACACCAGGCGCGGCTGGATCGACGGCCGGTCGCTGCGGCTGCCGACGATCGCGATCCGGCCCGGCGCGGCGAACGCGGCGGCGAGCAGTTTCGTGTCCGCGGTGGTGCGCGAGCCGCTGGCCGGCCGCGCTTATGCTTGTCCGGTCGACGAATCTGTACGCTCCCCGATCCTTTCTCCTGGCCGTTGCGTGAAAAACCTCATACACGCACATGAATTGCCGTCTGACGCCTGGGGTTGGGACCGGTCGGTGACGCTGCCGTCGCTGGACGCGACGGTCGCCGAGTTGGTCGCCGCGGTTCGCGAGATCGGCGGTGACGAGGTCGCCGGCCTCGTCACCTACCAGCCGGATCCGTTCATCGCCAAGATCGTCGCCGGTTGGCCGCAGGCTTTTGACACCAGGCGTGCCACCGAGCTCGGCTTCACCGCGGACGCCTCGGTCGCCGACATCGTCGCGGCGCACGTGGAGGACGTACGCGCCGGCTGGTGAGCAACTTATCGATAGTGATACTATCTATTCTATGCGCATCGCGGAACTGAGCCGGCAGTCGGGGGTGCCGGTCCCCACCATCAAGTACTACCTGCGCGAGGGTTTGCTGCCCTCTGGTGAGCTGACGAGTCCGAATCAGGCGCAGTACGACGACACTCACCTGCGGCGGCTGCGGCTGATTCGTGCTTTGCTCGATATCGGTGGATTGTCGATCGGCCTGGTGCGTGAGGTCCTGGTGGCGATGGAGACACCGGACAAGCCCGTGCATGACGTGCTCGGCGTGGTGCAGCGTACGATCACGCCGCCTCGTGCGGTCAACGACGAGCATCGTGGCTGGGCCGATGAGCGGGTCGCCGAGCTGGTTTCGCGTCGTGGTTGGGATGCGCGGCCGGTGGACCCGTCCTGGCGCGCGCTTTCGGAAGTGTTGATGACATTGCGGCAGGTCGATGCCGACGGTGTGCTGGCGTTGCTCGACGACTACTCGAAAATCGCCGAGGACATCGCCGCGGTGGACGTCAGGTCGTTGATCCACCGGCGCAGCGGGACCGAGTCGGTCATCGAAGGCATGGTCGTCGGCACGGTGCTCGGCGACGCGCTTTTGTCGGCACTTCGGCGGATGGCGCAGCAAAACGAGTCTTCGCGCTATTTCGGCAAGAAAGTCGTCGCCGGCTGATACGCGGCCAGCTCGGTGTCTGCGCCCGTCCGCCTTACGGCCGCATCGGGTGGTCGAGTGTCAGCCGGCCGACCGCGAGTTTGGGGAAATGCGAGCCAGGATCCGGTGGTGCGGCGCCGTTGAAGAAGATCACCAACCGGCCCTGGTCGTAGACGACGGACGGTTTCCACACTCCGGCGGAATGCCACGGCGTGCCGTCCAGCGTACGCAGGACGCACTCCGGCTCGCTCCATTTGCGGCCGTCTTCGCTGTGCGACAGATAAAGTCCGCCGTCCGGTGGTGGCCCGGCGATTGTGTGGCGAGCAGAGACCATGGTGAAGCCGTCGTCTGTTTCCACCACTGCCGCGTCGAACTCGCCGTTGTCGAGCACGACCTGGCGATCCTGCCAGTTGACGCCGTCGGCACTTTCCGCGTACGCGATGACCTGACGGTCCGATGTGGACAGTCCGGTGGCATACCACATCCGCCAGCGGTCGTCCGCGCGCAACAGATTGGGTTCCAGGACGGTGCCGCGCTCGAACGGCCGCTCCGCCTGGAAAACCGGCTCCGGAAGGCGCTGCCAACCGCCGTCGTGCATTTCCAGGAAGCCGATCCGGTAGGGTCCGGTGATGTCGGTCCAGCCGGAGCTGCTGGCGTAATAGATGCGCTCGTGGACATAGGATGGACAGTGATATCCGGTCGCGTCCCAACCATCCGCCGGCGCGGCCAGCTCTTCGCCGCTGATGGTCCAGTCGTCGTCATCAATGGCCGCGCCAGGCGGCAGATGCGCTTCTCGTATGACAATTGACCGCGGTTCTTCACGCATCGCTGGCAGCGCCATCCACCAGCGGCCGTCGCGGCGCGCGACGGTCACATCGGCGTGGCCGTCGAAAAGTAGGGTCTTGGTCATGGTCCGTCCGTATACTCCTGATGAGACGATCCGATAGTTGGATGATCTAAGTATCAGATGGGTGAAGCATCGTGTCAAGGCAGTCCGAGGCGACCCGGCTGTTGCTGGAGCAGCAGCGCACCGGCACCAACAGCCTGGTTTTCCATGAGGCGGTGGCCAACCGGCTCGGCATCACGCCCACCGACGTGCGCTGCCTGAACATTCTCGGCGCCGGTCCGCGGACGGCACGCCAGCTAGCCGACGAGCTGCACCTCACGCCAAGCGCGATCACGACTGTCGTCGACCGACTGGAAAAGGCCGGTTTCGCGCGCCGCGAGCGCAGCGAGACTGATCGCCGCCAGGTGATGGTGGTCGCCGATCCGGAGCGCCTCGCCGAGGTCGTCGGCCTGTTCGGCGGGATTTTCCGGCGGATGAAGGCGCTGATGTCCGGGTACGACACCGCCGAGCGTGAGCTGATCCTGGATTACTCCGCCAAGGTCAACGACATCCTGCTCACCGAAATCGACGCCGTACGCCGCGGCTGAGGACTGTGGGGCCGGCCACCCTTGTTTGCGTGGCGCGGTGGGTCGGATACTCTCGGCGGTGGAATTAGGCAAACCTAACCTTGCGGGGAGTGCTGGGGTGGTGACCGAAGCAGCAGGCGCGCTCGACGCGCCGCTCGCCGGCGTGCCGGGTGCGCTCGCGCCGCTGCTGGCGCGGGTGGCCGACGCGCTGGTCGAAGGCGCGCGAGAGCGCGGCGGTCCGGTGCCGGCCGGGGGACCGCCGGCGGTCGCGGCGGCGGTCCGGGCCGCGCTCGGTCGTACGGCCGCGCCGGATGTCGGCGTTGGCGCCGAAAACGCGCTTTCCGAGCTGACCCGGCTGCTCGCGGCCGGCGCGTCGGATCCGGTGGATCCGGCCTGTGCGGCGCATTTGCACTGCCCGCCGCTCGCCGTCGCGGTGGCGGCCGATGTCGCCGTCGCCGCGCTGAACCAGTCGATGGATTCGTGGGACCAGGCGCCGGCCGCGACGGTGATCGAGCAGGAGGTCGTCGCGGCACTGGCCGCTCTCGCCGGCTATTCCACGGATTCCGCCGGTGTGCTCACCGGTGGCGGCACCGAGTCAAACCTGATGGGATTGCTGCTCGCGCGCGATGCCGGCGCCGACCCGATGCGGATTTTCTGTTCGCCGTACGCACATTTCACGATCGCGCGCAATGCCATGATCCTGGGACTTGGCGCGGACAGCGTCACGACGGTGCCGGTCGACGCCGAGTCGCGGATGGATCCGCGGGCATTGCGGGACGCACTGGAATCCTACGGCGGACGGCCGGTTGTCGTCGCCACCGCGGGCACGACCGATCTGGGGACGATCGATCCGCTCGCCGACATCACCGCGATCGCCGCGAAACACCGAGCGTGGGTCCACGTGGACGCCGCGTACGGTGGTGGAGCGCTGTTTTCGCGCAAGCTCAGGGCATTGCTCGACGGCATCCAGGCCGCCGACTCGATCGGCCTGGACCTGCACAAGATCGGCTGGCAGCCGGCGCCGGCCGGGATTTTCCTGGCGCGCGACCGCGATGCGTTCGCACCGCTGGCGATGTCGGCGGCCTACCTGAATCCGGCCGACGACGAGGAAGCCGGTTTTCCCAGCCTGCTGGGGCTTTCGCTGCGTACGACCCGGCGCGCCGACGCGTTCCGGATCGCGGTCACCTTCCGCGCGCTGGGCATCGCGGTGCTTGGCGAGCTTGTCGACGCGTGTCACGCGTTGACCGAGTACGCCGCCGCGGCAATCGCCGATCATCCGAAATTGGAACTGCTGGCGCCGCCGGTCCTGACGACGGTCGCCTTTCGCTATCGCGGTTCGTCGGAGGCCAACGCGCGGTTGCGCCGGCGCCTGATCGTCGATGGCACGGCCGTGGTCGGCAGGACCGAGCGCGACGGCGAGACCTGGTTGAAGCTGACTTTGCTGAATCCGTACGCGAAACCGGCCGACATCGACAGGGTTTTGGCGGCGGTGGCCGAAGCTGGCACCTTGGAGGCGAGGCGATGACCCCCGACCGGCTGGATGCCGACGATGTGACCGAGGTGGCGGAGTTTGCCGCACTGGAAAGCCTCGTGCGTTGCTGGATAAGAGAAACCGCGGTCGCTCGGCCGGAAGGGGAGGTGTTGCGCCTTCCGCTGGCGTCCTCCGGCATCGCGTTGGAGGCGAGGATCCGGCGGTGGTCGGCGACCGGCTGGCACCGCTTTGACGAGGTGTCGATCGCTGGCCATGGTCCGGTCGACCTGCCGACCGCGGCAGCGCTGATCGCGCGAGAGGCGGCCGGCGGCCAGTCGTCCGCGGATCTCGTCTCGCGGGTGCTCGACTCGGCCCGGCGTAGCGCGGAGTTCGTTGCATACCGCCGATCCGAGCCGGACGATCCGCCGGGCACGACCCCGTTTCTGGCCGGCGAGCAGGCATTGATCCTCGGACACCCGTTGCATCCGACGCCGAAAAGTCGCGACGGCCTGCGCGAGCCGGAGGCACGGGCGTACGCCCCGGAGCTGCGGGGGTCCTTTCCGCTGCACTGGTTTGCGGCGGCACCGGCGATCGTGAGCTCCGACTCGGCGTTGTCGCGTACGGCCATCGACATCGTGTCCACTTTGGACGATGTGGCGGCGCCGGCCGGCATGGTGGCGATCCCGGCGCATCCGTGGCAGGCGGCCGATCTGTTGACTCGTCCGGCGGCCGCGGAGGCGATCAGGGACGGCCTGCTGGTCGACCTCGGCCCGGCGGGCCGGCCGTGGTTTCCGACGTCCTCGCTGCGCACGGTCTATCGGCCGGACGCGCCGGTGATGCTCAAGCTGTCGCTCGGCCTGCGGATCACCAACTCCCGCCGGGAAAACCTGCGCAAGGAGCTGGTGCGCGGCGTCGAGGTGACGCGGCTGCTGGATGCCGGCATCGCCGCCTGGTTCGCCGCCACGCGGCCGTGGTTCGACATCGTACGCGACCCGGCGTGGTTGGCCACCGACGTGCCCGGCCTGGATGTCGTGCTGCGCACCAATTCCTTCGGCATCAATGACGATTTCCGTTGTGTGGCTGGTTTGGTGGCGGCGCGACCAGGCCTTGGCAGCAGCCGGCTGGGCCAGCTGGTGGCCGGCCTTGCCGAAAAGACCGGGCAATCCGTGCCGGACGCCGCGCAGGAGTGGTTTGGTCGTTACCTCACCTCGGTTGTGGAGCCGGTGCTGTGGCTGGCGGCGACCTATGGCATCGCGCTGGAAGCTCATCACCAGAACACGTTGGTCGGTCTCGACGCGGCCGGCTGGCCGATAGCCGGCAGATATCGCGACAACCAGGGCTATTACTTCAGCGCCTCACGGATAGGCCAGCTGGAAAAGCTGGTGTCCGGCGCAGGTCAGGAGTCCGACACCATCGTGCCGGACGAGGTCGCGGACGAGCGGCTGGGCTATTACCTGGGGATCAACAACGTCTTCGGCCTGATCGGCGGCTTTGGCGCGGCCGGCTTGGTGGAAGAGGACGTGCTCCTCGATGTCCTACGCCGCCGGTTCTCGGCTCTGCGCGGCGAGATGGAAGACGAGGGCGTACGCGTGCCGACGATGATTGACACCTTCCTGGAGGCGCCGTCCCTGCGGTGCAAGGCAAACCTGCTCACCCGCGCGCACGGCATGGACGAGCTGGTCGGTCCGGTGGCGACGCAGTCCGTGTATGTCACGATCCCGAATCCGTTGGCATCATGACCTTCGCTCTTCGGCCGGTCACCGAAGCCGACACGGACCTCATCGTCGCGTGGATGAACGATCCGGACGTCGACCAGTTCTGGGAACTGGCCGGCCCGCGCGAGCGGACCGTCGAGCATCTCACCGGTCCGGCCGCGTTGCCGCACACTTCCTCCTACATCGGGGAAATCGACGGCGTGCCGATGAGCTATTGGGAGATCTACCGCGCGGATCAGGACCGGTTGGCGGGGTATTATCCGGCCATCGCGTACGACGGCGGCCTGCATTTGCTGCTGGGACCGGCGGAGTTTCGCGGCCGTGGCCTCGGTGCGCAGCTGCTGCGCCAGGTCGCGGACCAGATGCTGGCGGACGAACCGCGGATGACCAGGGTCGTGGCGGAGCCGGACGTCCGCAACGTCCGGTCGATCCGCGCGTTCGAGCGGGCCGGATTCCGCCGGACCACCGACATCGAGCTTCCGGAAAAGCGGGCCGCGCTGATGGTCCGGGTGAGGTGAGCGTGGTGGCAAGCGAACCGTACGACATCGTCGGTGTGGGGATCGGACCGTTCAACCTCGCGTTGGCCGCGCTGGCCGACCCGGTGCCAGACCTGCGATGCCTTTTCCTGGACGCCAAGCCGGAGTTTTCCTGGCATCCGGGGATGCTGCTGGCCGGCACCACGCTGCAGGTGCCGTTTCTGGCCGACCTGGTGACGCTGGCCGACCCGACCAGCCGATGGTCCTTCCTCAACTACCTGCGCCAGCACGACCGGCTCTTTCCGTTTTACTTCAGCGAAAGATTCCATGTGCCGCGGCGCGAGTACGACCACTACTGCCGCTGGGTCAGCACGGAGCTGGACAGCTGCGAGTTCGGCGCGCGCGTGGTCGCGGTGCGGCGCACCGGCGATCTTTTCGAGGTGACATACGAGAAGTCGGGTGCGGAGCACACGGTCCTGGCTCGCAACCTCGTCCTCGGTGTCGGCACTGAGCCGGTGTTGCCGGAGCCGCTGACCAAGCTGGACTCCGATCGCGTCGTCCACTCGTCCGGCTATCTCGGCCGGCGCGCGGCGATCGGCCAGCTCGCTGACGTGACGGTGGTTGGCGCCGGCCAGTCCGGCGCGGAGATTTTCCTCGACCTGCTGCGCGAAGCACAGGAGCATGGACGCCGGGTCCGCTGGATCACGCAGACACCATTCGCGCCGATGGAGTATTCGAAGCTGGGACTGGAGCATTTCACCCCGGCCTACACGGAGTTTTTCCGCCGGCTGCCTCCGGACGTACGCGACGCGACCGTGCCGGCGCAATGGCAGCTTTACAAGGCGATCAGCGAGCAGACCATCGCCGAGATCTTCGATGTCCTCTATGAACAAAGCGTCGGCGGACAATGGCCGGCGGCTGTCCTGCTGCCGGAGGTGTCGGTGATCGCCGCGGCGGAGGACGCCAACGGCCTGGAGCTCAGCTGCCGGCACGAGACGCAGGACAGCGAGTTTTCGGTGCGTACGGACGCGATTGTCGCCGCGACCGGTTATGCGGCGCGGCAGCCTGAGCTGCTGGCGCCGATCTTCGGTGAGATCGCCTGGGACGACCGCGGCCGCTACCAGATCGACGCCGACTACCGGGTGTCCTTTGTGGACGAGTCGGCGGCCGGACTGTACGTGCAAAACGCCGAGCTGCACACGCACGGCGTCGGCGCGCCGGACCTCGGCCTCGGCGCACACCGTGCCGCGGTCATCCTCAACGCGGTCACCGGCCGGACGACCTACCGGCTTCCAGCGCGCACGTCGTTCACCACTTTCGGTGCTCCGGCACCGGATCCGGAATCGGAGGAGCCCCGTGTCGCTGTACGTGCCAGATGAGCTGACCGCCGACCGGTGGGCCGCCGCATCGCGCCGGATGCTCGCGAAAGCGCTCGGCGAGTTCAGCTACGAGGAGCTGCTGTCGCCGGTCGAGACAGCCGACAACCGTTACGCCGTCGAGCTTTCGACGACCGTCTCGTACGTTTTCACCGCGAAACGCGGTGCGTATGGCTCGTGGCAGGTCGATCCGGACACGATCGTACGCGTCGACAACGGCATCGAGGCCCCGGCTGACGACGCGTTGCGCTTCGTTTTCGATGCGGGACCGGCGATCGGCCTGTCCGGCGACACGACCGGTCATCTCATCCGCGAGCTGTCCGCGACGTTGTCGGCCGACACCAGGATCGCCGGTGCGGCTCTGCCGGTGGAAAAGGTCGCCGATCTTCCGTACGCGGAGCTGGAGGGCTATCAGACCGGCCATCCGTGGATCGTGCCGAACAAGGGACGGCTCGGCTTTTCCGCGACCGACGCGGCGACGTATCCGCCGGAGGCACGTCAGCTGATCCGGTTGCCCTGGATCGCCGTGCACCGCGACATCGCGACGTATCGCTTCACCGGCGACCTGGCCGAAAACCGGCTCTACGAAACCGAACTCGACGCCGGCACCAGGTCTCGCTTCACCGAGGTGCTCACCACCCGTGGTCTCGACCCCGCCGACTATCTCTGGCTGCCGGTCCACCCGTGGCAGTGGGACGACACGATCCTGCCGTTGTTCGCCGCGGACGTGGCGGCCGGCCGGATCGTCGCGCTCGGCGACGGATCGGACGATTTCCGCGCACAGCAGTCGATCCGCACCTTCAGCAACGTCACGTCACCGCGGCGGCACCACGTGAAGCTGCCGCTCTCGGTGCTGAACACGTTGGTGTGGCGTGGACTTCCGACGGAGCGTACGGTCGCCGCGCCGGCGGTGACCGAGTGGGTGCTGGGCATCCGCGACCGGGATCCCTTTCTCCGCGACGAAAGCCGACCGGTGCTGCTCGGCGAGGTCGCGTCGGTGACCGTACGGCACGACCTGCTGGAGAGCGTTTCCGGTGTGCCGTACCAATATCTGGAGCTGCTTGGCGCGATCTGGCGGCAGCCACTCGCGGCGCAGCTCGACGACGACGAGCACGCACGTACGCTCGCGGCTCTGCTTTATGTGGATCCGGACGGACGTCCGCTGGTCGGCGAGCTGGTCCGGCGTTCTGGCCTGCCGACGCGCGAGTGGCTGGAGCGGTTGGCGCACGCGATGTTGCCGCCGTTGCTGCATTTCCTCTACCAGTACGGCGTGGTCTTCTCGCCGCACGGCGAAAACGCGATCGTCGTCTTCGACGAAAACGACGTGCCTACGCGGCTCGCGGTGAAGGATTTCGTCGACGACGTCAACGTGAGCGCCGCCCCGCTGCCGGAGCTGGCCGGCATGCCGGAGCCGGTCGACACGATCCTGCTCCGCGAGCCGCCGGAGTTTCTGTGCCAGTTCATCCATTCTGGACTCTTCGTCGGGCATTTCCGTTACCTGGCCGAGCGGGTCGACCTGCCACAGGACGAGTTCTGGTCCGTCGTACGCGCCGAAATCCTTGCCTACCAAGCGAAGTTTCCGCAGCTCGCGGAGCGCTTCGCCATGTTCGACCTGCTGACCGAGCGGATCGAGCGGCTCTGCCTCAACCGCAACCGGCTGCTGCTGGACGGCTATCGTGACCGTCCAGAGCGCCCGCACGCCGCCGTGCACGGCACGGTCCCGAACCCGCTGGCTGTCGCGCCTTGACTGGCGAGCTCGACGTTGTGGACGCCGCAACATGTCCGCAACGTCGAGTTCGACAGACCTCGCACTAGTAGTACTCTGTTAGGTCGCCTCGACATGCCGATTAGACCTAACAAAGTACTACTAGCCGATCGTGGTGCTGGTCAGCGTGGGGTTGGGGTTGGGGTAGCACTTGGCCGGCGCGCTGATCGGGATGCCGAGCGGGCCGTCGACGTTGGCGGTGAAGGTCAGGCCGGGGTCGTCGTAGCTGGTGCCGCCGAGTTTGGAGTCGATGGCACCGGAACCGCCGGCGGTGAGGTTGAGGGTGACGGTCGGCAGCTCGAAATTCGCGCCACCGTTGACCGGGCCAGGCACTTTCAGCACGACGTCGCTGCCTTCGAGGGCGATCGTCGGTGTCGAGTTGAGGCCGGATCCGCCGGCGAGGGTGGCCGACACGTACGTGGAGTTGGCCGGCACCGGCATTTTCAGCACCAGGCTTTGCACGTTTCGTACGGTGTAGCCGCCGGCTTCGGCGGGCACCGTGTTCGGTGCCGGGTCGACGACGACGGCGAGTGAGCCGCCGGCCGCGACGGTGGCTGGCGCGCTCGGCGTCACGTCCTGGTTGAGGCTGAAATCGGCCGTCTGGCCGGCGGCGGACGCGCGACACTGGAACGTGATGGTGGTGGCGGCGACCGCGGCGCCGCTGATCGCGAGGATGGGCGCGACTGCCAGTGCGGCGATGGCGGTGAGGCGGCTGGTGGCCAGTTTCATGGGGTTACCTCCAGGGCCTGGCTGCGGGGTGACGCAGCACTCAGCGGGGGCATGGCATGTCGGTCTTACCCCAACAAAACTTGTTACTCAACGGTACGTTCTTCACAGACTATTCACACATCGCAGACAAATCGCAGGTCAGCGCGCCCGCGGTGAAGAACGTGCGAAGCGTTTGTTCCGGCGGCCGCCGTCCGTACGTGGCCATCTAGGGTCTGTTTCGAAGTCCCACGCGGCGCTAGCCGAGCCGCTGTCACATCTGTCTCGGGCCGCCTGACGGCACGGCGAAACCGCCCACGTGGCGCTGCCACGCCGGGCGGTCCCGCCGCACCGCCAGACGACGTTTGGATCTCGACTCTCATCCACGTGGGACTTCGAAACAGACCCTAGACTGGCAGATCTGATGACACTCACCGAGCGGCTGCCCGCCACGCCCGACCCGGACGCGCTGTACGAGGCGTTCGCCGGTTGGGTCGAGGAGCGTGGCATCAGCCTCTATCCGGCACAGCAGGAAGCGCTGATCGAGGTGGTCTCCGGATCCAACGTGATCCTGGCGACGCCGACCGGTTCCGGCAAGAGCCTGGTCGCCGCCGGCGCGCATTTCGCCGCGCTGGCCGAGGGCCGGAGGAGTTTCTACTCGGCGCCGATCAAGGCGCTGGTGTCGGAGAAGTTCTTCGATCTCTGCGAGATTTTCGGCGCGGAAAACGTCGGCATGATGACCGGCGACTCGAGCGTCAACGCCGAGGCGCCGATTCTCTGTGGTACGGCCGAAGTGCTCGCCAACATCGCGTTGCGCGACGGTGCGGCGACCGACATCGGCATGGTCATCATGGACGAGTTTCATTTCTACGCCGACCCGGAGCGCGGCTGGGCCTGGCAGGTGCCGATCCTGGAGCTGCCGGAGGCACAGTTTCTGCTGATGTCGGCGACGCTTGGTGACGTGACGTCCTTCGAGAAGGACCTCACCAGGCGTACCGGCCGGCTGACCTCGACGGTGAGCTCCGGGGAGCGTCCGGTGCCGCTGGTCTATTCGTACGTCCTCACGCCACTGCACGAAACGTTGACCGATCTGCTGCAGGCCAGACAGGCGCCGGTCTACATCGTGCATTTCACCCAGGCGTCGGCGATCGAGCGCGCGCAGGCGCTGATGAGCATCAATGTCTGCACCCGCGCGGAAAAGGACGCGATCGCCGAGCTGATCGGCAACTTCCGGTTCAGCTCCGGCTTTGGCAGGACATTGTCCCGGTTGGTACGCCACGGCATCGGCGTGCACCACGCCGGCATGCTGCCGAAATATCGCCGGCTGGTCGAACAGCTCGCCCAGGCCGGCCTGCTGAAGGTCATCTGCGGCACCGATACGCTCGGCGTCGGCATCAACGTGCCGATCCGTACGGTGGTTTTCACCGCGCTGAGCAAATACGACGGCACCAAGACGCGTCATCTGAAAGCGCGTGAGTTTCACCAGATCGCCGGCCGGGCCGGTCGCGCCGGCTTCGACACGATGGGATACGTCGTCGTCGAGGCGCCGGACCACGTCATCGAAAACGAGCGCGCGCTGGCCAAAGCCGGCGACGACCCGAAGAAACGCCGCAAGGTGGTGCGGAAAAGGCCGCCGGAGGGGTTCGTTTCGTGGGGCACGGCGACGTACGAGCGGCTGGTCGCCGCCGATCCGGAGCCGTTGACGTCGAGTTTCGCGGTCAGCCACGCGATGCTGCTCAACGTGATCGCCAGGCCCGGCAACGCGTTCGAGGCGATGCGGCACCTGCTGACCGACAACCACGAAGACCGCGCGTCGCAACGGAAACTCATCCGCCGCGCGATCGCGATCTATCGCGCGCTTCTTGCCGCCGGTGTGGTGGAACGGCTCGAAACGCCCGACGAGCAGGGCCGGATCGTACGGCTGACCGTCGACTTGCAGTTTGACTTCGCGCTCAACCAGCCACTCTCGCCGTTCGCGCTGGCGGCTTTCGATCTGCTCGACCGTGAGTCCGAGACGTACGCGCTGGACATGCTCTCGATCGTCGAGTCCACTTTGGACGATCCGCGGCAGGTGCTGTCGGCGCAGCGCAACAAGGCGCGCGGCGAGGCCGTCGAGGCGATGAAGGCCGAAGGCATCGAGTACGAGGAGCGGATGCAGCTGCTGGAGGATGTCACCTATCCCAAGCCGCTGACCGATCTGCTCGAGATGGCCTACGCGACTTATCGCCGTGGACATCCGTGGGTCGCCGACCACGAGCTGTCGCCGAAGACCGTCGCGCGCGACATGTACGAGCGCGCGATGACGTTCCAGGAATACATTTCCTTCTATCAGCTGGCCAGGTCGGAAGGCCTGGTGCTGCGTTATCTGGCCGACGCGTACAAGGCGTTGAAGCAGACCGTGCCGGACGAGGCGAAGACCGAGGAGCTGATCGACCTCGTCGAATGGCTCGGCGAGCTGGTACGCCAGACCGACTCCAGCCTGCTCGACGAGTGGGAAAGGCTGCGCAATCCGGAGGAGGAGGCGGCGCCCGCGACACCGGGCGACCAACCGCCGGCGGTCACCTCCAACGCCCGTGCTTTCCGTGTGCTGGTGCGCAACGAGCTCTTCCGCCGCGTCGAGTTGGCCGCACGACGCCGATTCTTCGATCTGGGCGAGCTGGATGGCGAGAACGGCTGGGATGCCGAGGCGTGGCAGAAGGCTTTGCGGCCGTACTTCGACGAACACGACGAGATCGGCACCGGCGCCGACGCGCGCGGACCGGCATTGTTGTTGATCGAGCAGAAGCCGGATCGGTGGAACGTCAGGCAGATCTTCGACGACCCGGCCGGCGACCACGACTGGGGGATCAGCGCCGAGGTGGACCTGGCCGCCTCGGACGAGGCCGGCACGGCGGTCGTACGCGTCACCAACGTCAACCAGCTCTGACCGACAAGGCGACCAGGCTGAGCGCGGCGAGGAAAACCGCGCAGCCGAAGGCGATCCGGATGCCGGCCACCGAATATCCGGTCGACGACCAGGCGGCGCTGGCCACCGACGGCCCGAGCGCCAGGCCGATCTGCCGGAACGTGCTGGTCGACGCGCCGGTGAGACCGAGCAGTCGAGCCGGCGCGGCGTCCATCGCCAAGGTCATCACCGGTCCACCGAACAGGCCGGCGCCGACACCGGCGATGACCAGCCGCCAGGCGATGTCGACCGCCGACGGAGCCGCGAAAACCGTCAGGACCAAGCCGAAAGTCAGGATAGCCGCGGCGAAAACCAGCACCGTACGCGCACCGAGACGGTCGGCGAAGACGCCAGCCACCGGTCCGACGACCAGGACGGCCGCCGGGAAAGCGAAGACCGCGAGTCCGCTCGCGCCGGCCGAAATGCCGGCGCCCTGCAGGAAAAACGGCGCGATGAACTGCACGATGACGATCGCCGCGATTTCCAGCAGAAGCGCGGCGTGAGCGCTGGCGACGCCGGGCGTACGGAACAGCTCGCGTACCGGAGCGCTCGCCGGCATTCGTCGCCATGACAACAAGAACGGGATCGCCAGCAGGCCGGTCCACGGCAGGACGGGTACGAGCAGCAACGCTGTCGTGGCGCCGGTCAGCACCCCGATTTCGGCCAGCCAGCCGCGATCCGGTGCCACCAGCCGGCCGGATGGCAGCTGGATCGGGGCAATCGCCACGATCAGGGCACTGACCGGCAGGTTGAGGTAGAAGATCCACGGCCAGCCGATCGTGTCGACGAGCAGGCCGCCCAGCGGCGGTCCGAGCACGGCGCCGAGCGGACCGAGCGTCATCACCAGGCTCATCGCGCGGCCGCGAAAGTCCTGCCGTACGGCCGTCGCGGTTATCACCGGCAACAAAGCGAAAAGCGCGGCGCCGAACGCGCCTTGGACGACGCGAGCGGCGATCAGCCAGCCGATGGCCGGCGCCAGGCCGACACCGGCACTGGCCGCCGCGAAGCCGGTGACGGAAAGGACGAGCGCCGGTTTCTGGCCGACGCGGTCGAGCCAGCGTCCGACCGGCAACGACAACGCGACCAGCGGCAACACGTATCCGAGCACGACCCAGGTCGACAAGCCCGGCCCGGTCCGCGTCTCGCGCTCGATCACCGGCAGCGCGACGTTGACGGCGGTGGCGTCCAGCTGCGCCACGAGCACGCCGAGACCGGCGGCCACCACGAGCCACCATCGGTTCATCGATCCTCCAACAACTTCACACGGTGTGCAGTTGCTAAACTACACACGATGTGAAGTTGCGACAAGGAGTCCGATGAACGCACGGAGCCGGCGTACGAGAGAGGCGCTGCTCGCGGCGACCCGCGAGCTGCTGACCGACGGCGGCTTCGAGGCGGTCACGATGGCCGCGGTGGCCGACCGCGCCGGCGTCTCACGTCGCGGTGTCTACCTGCACTTTCCGTCCCGGTCCGAGCTCATCGACGAGCTGGCCGGCCAGATCGCCGACGAGGCCGGCCTCGCGCCGTCGCTGGATCCGGTGTTCCAGGCCGCCGATCCGGTCAGCGCGCTGCGCGCCTGGGCCGGCCACCTCGGCACGTACGTGCTGCGGATCGCGCCGGTCATGCGCGCCGCCGACCGGGTCCACCAGGTCGACCCGGACGCCGCGCGGCACCGCGCCAAAGTGCACGCCAACCAGCTGCTGTCGTGCCAGATGTTGATGGCCTGGCTCGATCACGCCGGCCTGCTGGCCGAGCCGTGGACCGTCGACTCGGCCGCCGAGATGCTGCAGGCGCTCAGCTCGCCGGACCTGCCCGAGCTGCTGATCGTCGAGCATGGCTGGCCGCTGGAGCGCTTCCAGGATCACGTCGCCGCTCTGCTGGAGCGTACTTTCCGCCGGATGACAACCTGACTGGCCGGTTGCGCGACCGGGTGAGGTGACGATCGCATTGGAAGGGACGGGGCGGGTGCCTGTCGACGTACCCGCCATATATGCGCAGAGCTGGCGGGCGATGGTGCGGCTCGCCGTGCTGCTGGTGGATGACGTGGCGACCGCGGAGGACGTCGTGCGGGACGCTTTCGTCGCGTTGCATCGTCACCAGCATCGGTTGCGGGATCCGGACGCGGCGGTGGGCTATCTGCGCATGTCCGTGCTCAACCTGTCCAGGTCGGTGTTGCGGCGGCGTGTGGTGGCGCGTCGGCACCTGCGAGCCGCCGAGCCGGAGCGGGCCGAGGGCGCCGACTATCACGCACTGCTGTCCGGAGAACACCGGCAGGCGCTCGGGGCAGTACGGCAGCTGCCGAGGCGGCAACGGGAGGTGTTGATCCTGCGCTACTGGTCGGGGCCGTCAGAGAAGGAAATCGCCCAGACACTGGGAATTTCGCCCGGGGCAGTGAAGTCCACCGCGAGCCGCGGACTGGCGGCGGTCAAACGTACGCTGGGAGGGCTGGCATGAACGACGTCGAGAAGCTGCTCGGTGACGCCTTCCACGCGGCCGCGACGACCGCCGTGGACGAGCGCCGGCAGCCGCCGAAGCCCGCGCCGGTCGCCGGCCGCCGCGCCTCGTGGATCGCGCCGTTGTTCGTGGCCGCCGCGGCCGCGTTGGTGGTCGTTGTCGCCGCGGTCACGGTCGTGCCCCGGCCGACAGCGACTCCGGCCGCCGGTGACCAGGTGCGAGTCCTGCCGCCGGCCGCCGACTCGTACGGCGTTCAGATGCCGGTCGTGCTGCGTTTCACCGAGCCGGTCAGCGCCCCGATCGTCAACGCGATCGCCGTTCGCGTTGGCGGCGCCGACGTGCCGGGCCGGTGGCGATGGCAGCCGGGAAACCGGCAACTGCTGTTCCTGCCGCGGGCCGACTGGCGGCCGCACTCGAAGGTCGAGGTGGTGGCGGCCGTACGCGGAAAACCGACGGGTGACGGGCGTACCTTCGCCGCGGACCTGTCGTTTTCCATGTCGATCGGGGCGCGTCAGGTGACGACGGTCGATGCCGCGAAGCATCAGCTGACGGTCCGGTCGGATGGCCGGGTGGCGCGGGTGCTGCCGGTCTCGCTCGGCAAGCCGAGCGCGCCGACGCCGCGCGGCAGCTCGGTCGTCACCGGGAAACACCGTACGAAGGTGCTGACCGGCGGCACGCCGGGCAAAGCCGACTTCTACCGCGTGAACGTGCAGTGGGTCGTCAGCATGAACGACTGGGACGGCGCGTTCGCCGCGCGCTGGGCCGTGCCGGACATCGGCCACCGCGACGTGTCCGCCGGTGGGATCAGCCTGCGGCCGGCCGACGCCGAGTGGTTTTTCGGGGTCACGCAGCTCGGTGACCTGGTCGACACGCCGGACACCGCCGGGCGCCCCACCTCACCCACCTGGCCGGCAGGACTGTGAGGGCACGGCCCCGATGCGCGCGATGGACCGTACTCTTCCCCTCCCGCGACCCGCAGAATCTGAACGCGACACACTATGACAGCCGTAGCGATTGTGGATGAGGCGCAAGCGCGACGGCGGACCGAGCTTCACCCCTGCCACACCAGGCTGAAAGGCATGGAACGCGCTCGTTCCTCGTCTCAGCTTTCTGGTGGCTGAGGCGAGGAAACGAGCGTTTGTGTTCACCTGTGCGGTTCAGCCGTACAGGTGGTAGGTATTTCGCAGCGGCAATTGCTCGACATCCACGTCAACTGGCGGGATGAATTCGGGATGTTTTTCCAGGCAGGTGGTGCCACCGTCCACCCACGACACCAATGTGGTGCGATCGCGTGTGCCGGACTGGCCGGGTGCATCCCGGCCGAATGCAGCCTTTGTCCCGTGCGATCAACGCTTTCCGCAACTCTGGGCCGGCCAGCCGCTCCTTACGCCCAGCATCCAGCGGTACGCCTTCGGAGTTGAGGATGACCGGGATGATGCGGCCGCTGCGCACCCTGGATCGGCAACTTCCCCGCTGCTGGAAATCCACATGTGCCGGCAGCCTGGTGATCACTGCACGGATCGCATCCAACTGCGAATCAGCCAGATCACCACGGCGCATGGCCTCGCGGCGATGTCCAGCTTCGCCGCCAACATCTCACCCGTCATCGCCATGCCCGGACAGAATGCGCGTGCGCGCTGCGCCCGGCGACGGGCCTCGGCCTGGGAGAGCAGCAACTGGTCTTCCAACAGCTGCTGCATAGTTTTGGTCTGCAACTGCTCGTACGCCTTTTGTGCTCAATCGCCTTGACGATATCCAACACCCGCGCGACGGACTTGCGGTATTCCCGTTCGGCGTCGCGCAGCATCAGGTCCGAGGAAACTGGCTCCGAGGTGGTGATGATCGGCTGAACGCCGGTCATGCGGGCATCTCAGCGGAGCTGGTTGAACCAGCGGGCCGTCTCCGCGAGGCCAGTGACGTTGGTGCCGAGGTGGTACGACTCGTTGTACGCCAGCGGCGGCAGATCGGTCACCGGCGCGCGGAAACCGCGAGCGGCGAAGGATGCCGCGCAGGACATCGTATTCGCCGGCACGGCCTCGCGGTCGAGCGTCGAATAGAGCAGCCGCACCGGCACGCGCGGTGTCCAGTCGCGGCAGATCGAGTCGGCCTCGGCGAGTGCGGCGGCGAACCGGCCGGTCGGGTGTCGCAGCATCGCCAGGCCGGCCTCGGTGTAAAGCTCACCGAGTGTGGTCGGCAGCGTTCGCAGGATCTCGTCCACCGGCGTACGCGAGTTGAACAGCCGGTCCATCTGGCCGGCGTATTTCGGCTGGAACACCTCGTACGGTGAGTCGTAGAGGTGGTGGAGTTTGTTCCAGGTCACCAAAAGAACAGCCGTGTAGACGACGGCGAGCCGTTCGTTGACGGTGCCGTCGAGAAATGCCGGCAGCTCGGTGGTGGTGTCGTACGCGCCGCTGACCGCGGACAGCGCGCCGAGCCGGAACCAGCCGTCCGCGCCGTCCTGCAGGCCGCGGGCCAGGCCGACGGCGGCCATCCCGCCCTGCGAGAAGCCGGTGACCAGCACGTGGCGCCGCAGCTCGATCCCACGCCGCTGCGCGAACGTACGCGCCGCCCGGAGCATGTCGACCGACGTCGTGACCTCGGACGGAATGTGCAGGTAGGCCTGCGTCATCGGCTGGCCGTATCCGAGGCCGAGATAGTCCGGCGCGACCGCGGCGAAACCGGTGCCGGCGTACGTGATCGCCGGCGCCGCGCTCCACAGGTCGCCGGACTCCAGGTACGCGGACGGTGCGTTCTGCCAGTAGAGCTCGGTGCCGTGCGTGTACGACACGACCTTCAGGTCACCGCGTTTTCCGAGCGGCAGAGCCACAAGTCCACTCGCGGTCGTCGGCCGGCCGGAGGGATCGACGGTACGGTAGACGATCCGGTAGGTGACGACACCGTGCCTGAGCGTGCCAGGATCCTGGAAACCGGCGTTTTTCAGGACCGACGCCGGATCGGTGTAGGTGGCCAGGTAGGTCACGTCGAGCAGCTGGCCGCGTACGTGTTGGCTGGCGACCGCGGGCGGCGGGGTGGACGCGGCGAAAGCCACGCCGGGAGCGGTGAAAAGCAGGCTGGCGGCGATCGTGGCGGCGATCGCGGCTCGCGTCGATGTCTTCATGGCCGTCGAAGCTACGGCCGCGGCGGCGCCGCGAGCGTCACCCGGTGGAGCGGTCCGTGCGGTAACTCTCACGAGTACGGCGCCGTCATACCAAAGTGTCTGCCCCTAGGGGTCTCCCCCTGGCGAAAGTCAGACCCGGCGAGCGACTTTCGAGTCATGTGCGCGCGGCCGGATTTTCCTAACGTTTTCCTCCGAGACGTTATCTCGGAAAGGCTCTGCTGTGACAGATACGATTTTGCAGTTCGTCGACGGCGTGATGGCGTCGCCGTGGATTTATCTGGTGATTTTCACGCTCGCCGCGGTCGACGCGTTCTTCCCGGCCGTGCCGAGCGAAACCGTGGTCATCACGGCAGGCGTCTTCGCCGCGTCGACCAGCAACCCCAACCTGTTGCTGGTCATCGCGGTGGCGGCGGTCGGTGCCTTCGTCGGCGACCACGTCTCCTACCTGATCGGCCGGTTGTTCGGCGACCGTCTGCTCAACCGGATGAAGCCCGGTACGAAGCGCCGGAAGGCGTACGACTGGGCCACCAACGCGATCGCCGAGCGCGGCGGTCTGGTGTTGGTGGTGGCGCGCTACATCCCCGGTGGTCGTACGGCAGCCACGCTCACCACCGGCGCCGGGCGTTATCCGTTGCGCCGGTTCTCCGCCTTCGACGCGCTCGCCGCGGTGTCGTGGGGCGTCTACGGCGGACTGATCGGTTATCTCGGTGGCGCCGCCTTCGAGCACAATCCGCTCGCCGGCCTGCTGCTCGGATTTGGCATCGCTTTCGGCATCACCGCGGTCGTCGAGGTGGTCCGTTACGTCCGCAAACGCCGCGCCGCCGCGGAGCCGGAGAAAGAGCTGGCGTCCGTACGGTAGGTCGCATGGCCCCCATGCTTGCGTTGGATGCAAGCATGGGGGCCATGCGTGTACGGGTCGTCAGCCGGCGTGAGCTCAATCGTGCGTTGCTGGAGCGGCAATTGCTGCTGAAGCGCACGAAAAGCACCGCCAAGAAGGTGATCGACCGGCTGGTCGGGATGCAGGCGCAGGCCACCAATCCGCCCTATCACGGCCTCTGGTCGCGGATCGCCGGCTTTCGCCGCGACGACCTGACAAAGCTCATCGAGCGGCGCCAGGTCGTACGTGGCGCGACACTGCGATCGACACTCCATCTGCACACCGCCGCGGATTTCCTGGCCGTACGCGCCGTCATGCAGGCCACCATGGAAAAATCTCTGATCGCGACCTTCGGCAAGGTGATGGACGGCGTCGACCTCGACACGTACGCGACCGTCGGTCGCGCGCTGTTGGAGGAAAAACCGCTCACATTCGGCGAAATCCGCGACGGCATGCTGGCACAGTGGCCGGGCCGGCATCCGTCGATGGTGACCAACGTGGTGCGTACGCGCGTGCCGCTCATCCAGGTGCCGCCGTGTGGCACCTGGGACCGCAGCGGTCCGCGCGTCTACACCTCGGTCGAGTCGTGGCTCGGCGGCTCCGTGCCGGACAAAGCCGATGTCGAGTCGCTGGTTTTCCGTTACCTGGCGGCATTCGGTCCGGCGACGGTCGCCGACATGCAGAACTGGTCGGGGTTGACCCGGCTCGGCGAGGTCGCACGTGCGATGCCGTTGCGCCGGCTGCGCGCCGAGGACGGCGCCGAGCTTTTCGACACACCGAAAGGGAAGATCCCGTCACCGGAGGTGCCGGCGCCGGTGCGGCTGGTGGCCGAGTACGACAACGTGGTGCTCGGTCACGCCGACCGGTCGCGGATCATCGCCGACGAGCACCGCAGGGCCTACATCACCGTCAACGGCATCGTCCGCGGCACGGTCCTGGTCGACGGCTTCGTGGCGGCACTTTGGCGCATGCAAAGGAAGAAAGCGACCGCGACGGTCACCATCGAACCACTGCGCAAGCTGTCGACGGCCGAGCGTGACGACATCGAGCCGGAGGCGCTGGCGTTGCTTCGCTTCACCGACCCGGCCGCCAGCCACCAGGTCACCTTCGGTGCGACGTAGGGTGACCTGGTGATCGTGGGACGCGTGGTCGGCATGTGGCGCTATCCGGTGAAATCCATGGCCGGCGAGCCGCTGGAGGCGGCCGAGGTGAGCTGGCACGGCCTGGCCGGCGACCGCCGCTGGGCCTTCGTCAGGGACGGCCAGGTGGCCAGCAACTTCCCGTGGCTGACCATCCGCCAACTGCCGGACATGACCCGCTATCAGCCAAAACTCGTCGATCCGCAGCGGCCGGAGGCGTCGGCGACAGTGGTGCGTACGCCGGCGGGCCGCGAGCTGGACGTGACGGATCCGGCTCTGTGCAAGGAACTCGGCGACGGCGTACGCGTGATGAAGCAGAACCGCGGCATCTTCGACACCGCGCCGCTGTCGCTGATGACCACGCAATCCGTGGAAAACATCGGAAAACTCGCCGGCGCGCGGCTGCGGCCGGAGCGTTTCCGGCCAAACGTGGTGATCGAGGCGACCGGCGACGAGCCGTTCCAGGAGGACGGCTGGGTCGGCCACACCGTACGCATCGGCGGCATCGAGATGCACGTCGACCAGCGCGACAGCCGGTGTGTCCTCATCAACTACGACCCGCACACCGCCGAGCGCAACCCAGCGGTGCTCAAGGCGGTCGCCAAGGAGCGCGACAACTACCTCGGCGTGTACGGCGCGCCGACGCGCGAAGGTGTCATCCGGGTAGGCGACGAAGTCCACCTCGACCCAGCCGGCAGAATGGAGGACCTGTCAGCCGGCTAGGAGCGGATGGGGACTGTGACGACGAGCATCGACCAGAAGATCGCCGAGGAGCTGGGCGTACGCGAGGGGCAGGTGAGCGCCGCGGTCCAGCTGCTGGACGAGGGCGCCACGGTGCCGTTCATCGCCCGCTACCGGAAGGAAGTCACCGGCGCTCTGGACGACGCGCAGCTGCGTACGTTGGAGGAGCGGTTGCGCTATCTGCGCGAGCTGGACGAGCGGCGGGTGGCGATCCTGGACGAGATCCGCTCGCAGGGAAAGCTCACCGACGAGCTGACCGCGCAGATCATGCGGGCCGAGACCAAGGCGCGGCTGGAGGACATCTACCTGCCGTACAAGCCCAAGCGGCGCACCAAGGCACAGATCGCCCGCGAGGCCGGCCTGGAGCCGCTAGCAGACACGCTGCTCACCGACCCGACCACCGACCCGCACACCAAGGCGACCGAGTTCGTCGACGCCGAGAAGGGGGTCGCCGACGCTGGCGCCGCGCTGGAAGGCGCCCGCGCGATCCTGGTTGAGCGCTTCGCCGAGGACGCCGACCTGCTCGGTGACCTGCGCGAACGCATGTGGTCGGTGGGCCGGATGGTGTCGAAGGTGCGGGAAGGCAAGGAAGCCGACGGCGCCAAGTTCTCCGACTACTTCGAGTTCGACGAGCCGTACGAGAAGCTGCCGTCGCACCGCATCCTCGCGCTCTTCCGCGGCGAGAAGGAGGAGATCCTCGAGCTGGTGCTCTCGCCGGACGCCGAGGACGTTGAGCCCGGCACGCCGTCGGAGTACGAGGCGCGGATCGCGCGGCGGTTCGGCATCGCCGACCGCGGCCGGCCGGCGGACCGCTGGCTGGCCGACACCGTACGGTGGGCCTGGCGTACGCGCATCCTGGTGCACCTCGGCATCGACCTGCGGCTGCGGCTGCGCCAGGTGGCCGAGGACGAGGCCGTACGCGTCTTCGCCGACAACCTGCGCGACCTGCTGCTGGCCGCGCCGGCCGGCACGCGGCCGACCATCGGCCTCGACCCCGGTTTCCGTACCGGCGTGAAGGTCGCGGTGATGGACGGCACCGGCAAGGTGGTCGCCACCGACACGATCTATCCGCACGTGCCGCACCGGCGCTGGGACGAGTCGATCGCCAAGGTCGCCGCGCTGGCCAAGCGTTTCGGCAGCGAGCTGATCGCGATCGGCAACGGTACGGCCTCGCGTGAGACCGACCGGCTGGCGATCGAGCTGATCAAGAAGTATCCGGAGCTCAAGCTCACCAAGGTGGTCGTGTCGGAGGCCGGCGCGTCGGTCTACTCCGCGTCCGAGTACGCCTCCAAGGAGCTGCCTGACCTGGACGTGTCCCTGCGCGGCGCCGCCTCGATCGGCCGCCGGCTGCAGGACCCGCTGGCCGAGCTGGTCAAGATCGACCCGAAGTCGATCGGCGTCGGTCAGTATCAGCACGACATCTCCGAGTCGAAGCTGTCGCGGTCGCTGGACGCGGTCGTCGAGGACTGCGTGAACGCGGTCGGCGTCGATGTCAACACCGCCTCCGTGCCACTGCTGACCCGCGTATCCGGCGTCACCAGCGGCCTCGCCGCGAGCATCGTGGCGCACCGCGACGCCAACGGTCCGTTCCGTTCGCGTACGGCGTTGAAAGAGGTGCCGCGGCTGGGTCCGAAGGCCTTCGAGCAGTGCGCCGGCTTCCTGAAGATCCGCGGCGGCGACGACCCGCTCGACTTCTCCAGCGTGCATCCGGAGGCCTATCCGGTCGTACGCCGGATCGCCGACGCGGTCAACGGCGGCGACATCGCCGGCCTGATCGGCAACACTCCGGCCCTGCGCAAGGCCAAACCGGCCGACTTCGTCGACGACACCTTCGGCCTGCCGACCGTCACCGACATCCTGTCCGAGCTGGAGAAGCCCGGTCGCGACCCGCGGCCGGCGTTCCAGACCGCCAGCTTCGCCGAGGGAGTTGAGACGCTAGCCGACCTCAAGGCCGGCATGGTGCTGGAGGGCACGGTCACCAACGTCGCCGCTTTCGGTGCCTTCGTTGACATCGGCGTACACCAGGACGGTCTGGTGCACGTCTCGGCGATGTCGAAGAACTTCGTCAAGGACCCGCGCGAGGTCGTCAAGTCCGGCGACATCGTGAAGGTGAAGGTCATGGACGTCGACATCCCGCGCAAGCGGATCTCGCTGACGCTGCGGCTGGACGACGAGGCGTCGCCGGAGCCGGCCGACGGTGAGCGCCGCGGCCAGGGCGGCGGCCGGCAGGGTGGTCGTCCGGCCGGCGGCCAGCGCGGCCAGCAGCGTGGTGGTCAGCAGCGCGGCGGTCGTACGCAGGCCGGCGGCAGCTCCGGAGGTGGGGCACTCGCCGACGCGCTGCGCCGCGCCGGCCTGGTCGACGGCGGTGGCAACTCCACCCTCGGCAAGCGTTAGACCGTTGCGTCCTTCCGTACGGTAAATAACCACCAAAGAGAGGCACCTGAGAACTTGGTCCGTTTGGTGGAAATAAAGGATTAACTGCGCCGTTCTTTCGGTTCACTGCCTTGTTGCCGGATTTTCTGCGAGCATTGCCGGCCGGGGGACCCGCCACCAAAGAGTGAGGTGACCGCGGCATGGCAGCGCCCGCAGGAGTGTCCAACACACACGCCGGCGAAGGAAAACTGCGAAGAGACGTGGGCTTCTGGGGCCTGATGTTCGTCTCGCTCGGGTCGATCATCGGCTCCGGCTGGCTGTTGGGCGCACTGCACGCGGCCAGTGCGGCCGGACCGGCCTCGTTGCTGTCCTGGATCCTGGCCGCGATCATCATGTCGGTGCTCGCGCTCGTACACGCCGAGCTCGGTGCGGCCTATCCGGTCGCCGGTGGTACGGCGCGGTTCCCACTGTTCGCCTTCGGCTCGGTCGCCGGCTTCACCGCCGGCTGGGCCGCCTGGCTGCAGGCGGTCACGCTGGCGCCGATCGAGGTCGAGGCGAGCATCGGCTATCTGGACGGCGTGCCGTGGATCAAGCAGCACCTCGACCTGCTGCATCCGGACCAGACCCTGACCGTCAGCGGCATCTTCTGGGGAAGCGTGCTGATGGTGATCTTCCTGGTGATCAACATCGTCGGGGTGAAGTTCCTGTCCGAGAGCAACACCGTGACGGTGATCTGGAAGACGCTGGTGCCGCTGCTGGCGGTGATCGTCCTGGTGACGGTGTCCTTCCACCCCGGCAACTTCACCGCCGGCGGCGGCTTCCTGCCCAACGGCGTCGACGGCATCTTCGCCGCGCTGCCGCTCGGAGTGGCGTTCGCCCTGCAGGGATTCGAGCAGTGCATCCAGCTCGGCGGTGAGGCGCGCAACCCGCAGAAAGACCTGTCCCGCGCGATCATCACCGCGGTGGCCATCGGTACGGTCATCTACATCGCGCTGGAGGTCGCCTTCATCGGCTCGCTCAACCCGGCCGACATCCTGCACAACTGGAACAACCCGATCTCCGGCCAGGGCGCCACCGCGCCGTACGCGGCGCTGGCCGTCGGCGCCGGCGCCGGTTGGCTGGCGTTCATCCTGTACGTGGACGCCTTCATCTCACCGGCCGGCACCGGCCTGCTCTACCTCGGCACCTCGGCGCGGCTGTCGTACGCGCTCGGCCGGGACGGCCAGCTGCCCAAACGGCTCGGCAAGGTGAGCCTGCGCGGCATTCCGCTGTGGTCGATCATCCTGGCCTTCGTGGTCGGCGAGATCATGTTCCTGCCCTTCCCCAGCTGGCAGTCGCTGGTCGGCGTGGTCACCGGCGCGACCTTCATCATGTACGCGTACGCGCCGATTTCGCTTTACGCGCTGCGTAAACGCGACGCCGGCAGGGCTCGGCCGTATCGGTTGCCGGCGATGAAGTTCCTGGCGCCGGTCGCGTTCATATTCGCCAACCTGGTCATCTACTGGGGTGGTTTCGACACCACCTGGAAAATCATCGCCGCGATGGTCGTCGGCGTGGTGATCTTCGAGATCACCCAGGTCTTCACCAGCCCGGTCCAGCGGGTCGTGCAGCACTGGCGGTCGGCGATGTGGGTGCCGCCGTGGCTGCTGGTGACCGTGCTGATCGGTTGGCTCGGCCGCTATGGCGGGGGCCTGAAACTGCTGCCGGACTGGATCGACCTGCTGGTCGTCGCAGCGTTCAGCCTGGTGATTTTCTACTGGGGAGTAAGCGTGGCGATGACGTCGGAGGAGGTCAACGCGGCGGTGGAGAAGGAGGCGCTGGAACTGGCCGTGGAGCCGGAAATTCGCACTGCGTGAGCGGCTGATCGCAGAAATGCTCCTGACTGTTTGGTCAGGAGCATTTCTTTGTGTCGAACTGGTTGCGAACGCCGCGATTGATGTTCCACGTTGGAATGCCTGTGCCATGATGCCTTTTGGGGCCGATCGGACCGGGTTGGGTGCGTCCGGGGGTGAGGAGGCAGTCTCAGTTTCCAGGAGGACCGCGATGTGGGAGCAGCCGCAGTGGGAGGAGATCCGGTTCACCCGGCCGGTGAACGAGCTCCGGATCGAGCTTTCCCTCAACCCCTACGCGAGCGTTCCGACGCTGCTTTTCGACGCGCTCGGCGGCTATGACCGCGGCGTGCCGGAGGGCTGGCGGCAGCGGATCGGCCGGACGGCGACCGCCGAGCAGCGCTCGGCCATCCAGACCATGACCCAGCAGGGCCGCGCGCGCCAGCCCGACTGCATGATCGTGCCGGTCCCCACCAGCCAGGAAGCACCGCTGGCCGACGCGCTCGAGCAGCTGCGTACGACCTCGCCGGACACGCTGCTGTCCGACCTGGACGGCATCTACGGCAGCAGCCTGCCGGAGGAGTGGCAGGCGGTGGAGCGCGAGCCGCGCCGCTGGCTGCGTTACTTCGCCGGCGCCGCCGGTGTCGCGGGCACGGTCGTCGCGCACACCTGGAAGTCGGCCAGCCGGCTGCTGGACCGCGAGGTCGACCGGGTCGGTCACGCGGTCGTACGCAACAAGGCCGAGCTGCTGCTGGCCAGCCTGCATCCGCGCGCACGCTATGCCGACGGCGCGCTGTGGCTGCCGGCGATCGAAGGCAACCGCTACGAGGTGCGCGCGCGCCGGCTGGTGCTCGTGCCGATGGTCTCCGGTGCGCAGTCGATCGCGCACGACCTGGAGGACGAGGACACCGCCTGGATCGGCTATCCGCTGCCCGGTCTGCACCACCTCTACACCGGCGCCACCGTCGACTCGGTCGAGCGACAGGTCGACGCGAGCCCGCGCGACCGGCTGCCGGCGCTGATCGGAGCCGTACGCTCGTCGCTCCTGCGGGCCTGCGGTGAACCGATCACCATCGGCGACCTGGCGCAGGTCGGCGACTGGGCCATGAGCTCGGTCAGCCGCCACTGCGACTGGCTGGCCGACGCCGGGCTGATCGAGCGTACGCGCCGCGGCCGCACGGTCCTGGTGCAGCGGACCGTGCTCGGTCACGAGCTGGTGGAGCTTTTCGCCTCGTAAGCTGTCAGCGGAACCGCTCAGAGCATAATTGCGCTTCCGTGGCAACGAAAACCGTGGTCTCCGGATTATCGTCGCGGCATATCGACGAGATCCGGAGGCATTTCATGTCAGGTGAGAGCGGGCCAGGCTTCGACACCGCGGTCTACGACCGGCTGCTGCGCGAGCGGATCATTTTCCTCACCGGTGAGGTGAAGGACGAGAACGCCAACGCGATCAGCGCGCAGTTGTTGTTGCTGGCGGCCGAAGATCCCGACCGCGAGATCAGCTTCTACATCAACTCGCCGGGCGGCTCGGTGTCGGCCGGGATGGCGATCTACGACACGATGCAGTTCATCCAGCCGGACGTGGCCACCTACGCGCTCGGCTTCGCCGCGTCGATGGGACAGTTCCTGCTCTGCGCCGGCGCGCCCGGCAAGCGGTTCGCGCTGCCGCACGCGCGGATCGTCATGCACCAGCCGCTCGGTGGCATGGGTGGCACCGCCAGCGACATCGCGATCCAGGCCGAGCAGCTGGTCTACACCAAGCGGGTGATGTTCGAGCGGATCGCCTTCCACACCGGCCAGACGTACGAGCGGATCGAACAGGACGCCGACCGCGACCGCTGGTTCACCGCCGAGGAGGCCCGTGACTACGGCTTCGTCGACCACGTGATCCCCAGCCTCGCCCGCGCTCGGGGATGATGTCGAGAACCGCGAGTCGGCTTCTACGTCTCCGGTGAAGGCAACCGAGACGGAGGCATCATGACCACGAAACTGGACAAGACATTCACCGCGCCGCTGCTCAAAAGCGACGCCAAAGGCGGCTGGACGTATCTGATCATGCCCGGTTCGGCCGACTTCTTCGGCACCCGCGGCCTGGTGAAGGTGCGCGGCACGATGGACGGCCATCCGTTCGCCAGCTCGTTCATGGCACTCGGCGACGGCCGGCACAAGCTGCCGGTGAAGGCCGACCTGCTCAAGCTCATCGGCAAGCGGCCAGGCGACCCGATCACCGTCCACCTCAGCGAGCGGATCTAGGGTTCGTCTCGGGGTCGCCGAGGGGAAGAGTGTTGTTGACCATGGGGTTTTCGCGTACGTCACGATCAGAAGGTGCGCGACAACCCCATGATCAACAACCGCGGATGGCGCGAAAGCCGATTTACTGGCGCCAGGGTCTGATAGCTGGACGCCGTCGCGGTCGAGGAAAGCTCGAGCCAGGGGCAACGAGCAAGCCAACCCGCATGAGTCACAACAGCGTTGCCCGCCTCAACAGTCGCACCAGTCACAGCGAGCGGCGGTCAGGTCAACCATGAACACCGCAAGGCGGACATTTAGCGTTACAGGTCGTTATTGGTCCCACATAGTGGTTCGTCTCGCCACCTGCCGGGATGCCACGGCCTGTCCGAGTTGATCATGGGACTGCCACGCACTTCTTGAGGCAAGCAAGGTGGTGTGACTCAGGTGGGTTGGCTAGTCGTCGTCGACGCCGCGAGCGGCGAGCGCCTCGCCGAGCGACTCGGTGCGGCGCAGCGTACGGATGACGAACGGCAGCACGAAGCCGCGCACCGACCAGGCGACTCCGCGAGCGCGCTGCGCCTCGCGGATGTCGCCGGCGATCTCGGCCAGGACCGGCACCGACCGCAGCGTCAGCGCGACCAGCAGGCCGAAACGGGTCGGATCGACGCCCAACCGGCTCAGCGGCTGGATGACCCGCTCGATGGTGGCGACCAGGTCGGTCGTACGCGTCGTCAGCGTCGTCAGGCCGGCGAGAGCGATCAACGCGATCAGCCGCGTACAGACCAAAACCGCGGTCGGCAGGCCGGCGAGCAGCCACTGCATGGCGAAAACGAAGACAAAGACGACGGCGACCGGACGCAGTTGAGCCACCGCGAGCCGCACCGGAATACGCGCCAGCGCATACAGGAGGAGGCTGGCGACGGCCGCCACCGTGGTCCAGATCGGTGAGGTGACGAAGAAAATGCCGATCGCGGCGACCAGCAGCGCGATCAGTTTGGCGGCCGGTGGCAGGCGGTGCAGCGGACTGGAGGCCGGGTGGTAGAGGCCGAGCAGGCTCATCCGACCAGGGTTCGATAGAACGTCACCGCCGGCTCCGGCACGTCGTCGGCGACCACACGGCCCTGGTCGAGCACGATCACCCGGTCGAAGGACGCGACCGCGTCCAGGTCGTGCGTGACCAGCAGCACCTGCTGCGGCAGCTCGTCGAGCAATGCGGCGAACTTTCGTTTGTTTGGCAGGTCGAGCAGCGTGGTCGGCTCGTCGCAGACGAGCACTTTCGGCTCCACCACGAGCACCGCGATCAGCGCCAGCAACTGCTTCTGGCCACCGGAGAGCAGGTGGGCCGGATGGTCGCGGTGGCCGGCCAGGCCGTACGCGTCGAGAATGTCGGTCACCTTGCGGTCGATCCCGGCCTTCGGCAAACCGCTGCGCCGCAACGAAAAGGCCACGTCCTCGGCGACCGTCGGCATGACGATCTGGCTGTCCGGATCGGCGAACACAAAGCCGACCTGCCTGCGTACGGACCGGCCGTCCGTCGCCACCTCCAGGCCATTCACCACCACGTGGCCGGCGGTGGGGGACACCAGGCCGTTGACCATCCGCGCCAGCGTCGACTTGCCGGAGCCGTTGGCGCCGATGAACGCGACGCGTCTTTCGCCTACTGTCAGGGAAATGTCGGTGAGGACGACCCGTTCGCCGTACCGGTGCGATACGCCGTGGAACTCGATCACTGACCGACGCTCTGCACGAGGGTCGCCACGCCGAGGCCGCCGCCGGAGGCGATCGCGGCCAGTCCGTACGCGCCGGGCCGGTCGATCAGCTGGCTGAACAGCCGGACCACCAGCACGGCGCCGGAGGCACCCCACGGATGGCCGAGCGCGATCGCGCCGCCGTCGGGGCAGACGCGCTGCGGCGACAGGTCGAGCGCGTCGAGGCAGGCCAGCACCTGGCCGGCGAATGCCTCGTTGAACTCGATCGTCTCGATGTCGTCCAGGGTCAGGCCGTTGCGCTTGACCAGCGTCTGGATCGCCGGCACCGGACCGAAACCCGGCCGGCGCGGATCCACCGCGGCGGTCTGCCAGTCGACGATCCGCAGGCCCGGCAGCCAGTTGGCCATCCGCCACATCTCGCTGACCACGGCGACGACAGCGGCGCCGTCGTTGACACCGCAGGAGTTTCCGGCGGTCGCCGTGCCGTGCGGACCGAACGCGGCCGGCAGCCGGGACAACCGGCCGACGCCGAAGCCACGCCGCGGCCGGTCGTCCCTGGCGCAGCCGGCGACCGGCACGATCTCGCGGTCGAACGAGCCGGTCTCCTGCGCCGCCACCGCGCGGGCGTGGCTGGTCGCGGCGTACTCGTCCTGGCGCTGCCGGCTGATCCCGGCCGCGGCCGCCAGCGCGTCGGCGGCCGGACCCATGTCGGGGTCACCGTACTCGGCCGGCGCGAACGGCGCTCGCTCGTAGAACTTCGGTGGCAGGCCGGGCATCCGTGGCCGCTCGGCGCGCCACGGCGCGGTCGACGGACTCTCGACACCGCCGGCCAGATACGCGTGGCCGCGGCCGGCGACCACCTGGGTCGCCGCGAGGTTGATCGCCTCCAGGCCGCTGGCGCACTGCCGGTCGACGGTCAGGCCAGGAACATTTTCTCCGAAACCGGCGGAAAGCGCGGCGACGCGCGCGGTGTTTCCGCCCGGACCCATCACATTTCCGAGGATGACGTCGTCGACGGTCGCCAGCGCGGCGTCGGCGGCCGTCGCGGTCAGCGCCGCGGCGGCGAGCCGGTCGGCCGGCACCGACCGCAACGACTTGCCGGTCGTGCCGATCGGCGTGCGCCGTGCGGCGACGATCACCGCGTTCACGACAGCATCTCCGCGACCGCCGCTCGCGCGACTTTCCCGCTCGCCGTCAGGGGAATCCGGTCGACGGGCAGCCAGCGCCGCGGCCGTTTGCCGGGGCTGAGCCGATCCGCCGCGTACGCCCGGACGGCGCGGCGATCGACGCTCGCCGGCTGCAGCACGGCCGCGACGACCTGGCCGAGGCGGGGATGCGGGAGACCGACGACGACCGCCTCGGTCACGCCCGGTGCGTTGCGAAGCACGGCTTCCACCTCCTCGGCGCAGACTTTGGTGCCACCACTGACGACGACGGTCGCACCCCGGCCGTGAATAATCAATGCGCCGCTCGCATCGAGAATGCCGTGGTCGCCGACCGAAACCCAATCGCCGGCCTCGGCGTGTACGCCGTCGCTCAGATAGCCGGCGAACAGCATGTCAGATCGTACGAACACCTCACCGTCGCGGATCTCGATGTCCACATTGGACGGTGGAGTGCCGACCGAATGCGGCGGCTCGGTCGTACGAGCGCTGATCAACGACTGCTCGGACGAGCCGTAATATTCGACGATCCGGCAACCCGGCAGCGCTTTTTCCACGCGTACGGCCAGATCCGAGTCGAGTTTCGCGCCGACGGTGAGGATTGTGTGCAACCCGGCCGGATCCTGTCGCCAGATCGGCTCGAGCGCGTTGAGCATCGCCGGGATGAGATGCGCGACGGTCGCCTCGCGGGCCAGCGCGGCCGCCTTGGTGGGGGACCAGTCCGGCAGGATGAGGCTGCCCGCGCCGGCCGAGATCGCATGCATGACGGCGAAAAGGCCGCCGGAGGTGGACATCCGGCCGGCGGTCAGCACGACGTCCTCTGTGGACAGTCCGGTGAGGTCGGTGAACGCCGGAAAGGTGCGGTGCCAGGATCGGCGCGTACGCGTGAAAACCTTCGGTCCGCCGGTGCTGCCGGAGGTCGTGCCCAGATAGAAAAGCGTCTCGTCGTCGCCGGTGATGCTCAGTGGTCGGGTGGAGGCGCGCGTCTGAGAAGCGTCGATGACATACGACGGCCGTGCGGCCCGGTCGATGGGCCGGCGCTCGGCGGCCGACCAGAGCGGATCGGTGACCAGCGCGGCGGCGCCGAGCCAGTCGGCGGCCAGGAACCACGTCACCGTCTGCGTCGGGCTGCCGCCTTCCAGCGCGAGCCGGTCGCCTGGGCGTACGCCTCGCCACCGCAGCTCGCGCGCCGCGCCGAGCACGCGCTCCAGCAGCTCCGACCAGGTGACCCTGACCTGACCGTCATCCAGCGCAAACGCATCAGGGCGCAGCTCCGCGTGGCGCCGCAGGTCGGCGCCGACCAGCCCGTCAGCCTTCACGCGACGAGGTTACGTCGGCCCTGGCGGCGTGGGCCTTCGCGACGGGGACGATGGTCGGATACGCACGGTGCACGGCGACCGCGATCAGTGACACGATCACCGCCTTGGCGACATCGCCGGGGATGAACGCCAGCGACTGGACCGCCGCCGTGGTCAGGCTGCCGACCGCGACGGCCCAGTACGGGATGCCGATCGCGTAGATCGCCACCACGCCACCGGCCAGGCAGGCCAGCAGCGCCTTGACGAAGCCGAGCTTCGGCAGCGACCGCTCGACGATCAGGCCGGTCACGTACGCTCCGACCAGCCAGCCGATCACGAAGCCGCCGCTCGGACCGAAGAAGACGCCGATGCCGCCGCGGCCGCCGGCGAGCAGTGGGAAGCCGACCGCCACCAGCACGATGAACAGCGCCAACGTCAGCGCGGCGCGGCGGCTGCCGAGCAGGCACCCGGTGAGCATCACGCCGAGTGTCTGCAGCGTGATCGGCACGGCGCTGCTGAAGACGTAGATCCCCGGCATCAGCCCGAGGACGGCGATGAACGCGGCGAACACCGCGATCTGAGCGAGATCGGTGGCCAGCAGGCGGCGGGATGGAGGCATCGCGGCTTTCCGTTCTGAAGCGGGACGGCCCGACCTTAACGCCTGTTCGGTTGTCGCCTCACCACCAAACCGGCCCCCACCTCGGCCTTCCTCTTTGTCGCCTCCCGCTATTGACGCCGCAGGGCCACCCGACGTGCGCATCGTCCGGTGGCGCGGCGACCGCCTGTCACGTCCGCGTGACCGTCAGCCCTGTGGCGGGTATGACTGCCGAGGCGAGTAATGCTGTTGTGACTGCTCGCCGGGCCGGGCTCAATGTCCAGGGGCAACAATTGCCCGGTTTGATGTCCTGTTGACCAAGTACTACTCGGTCAGGCCGTCTCACCTGCACGGTGGCCCACAGCAGTCACACCAGCACCGTCCCCACAACGCCACGCCCGCCACCCGTTGGGAGGCCATGCGGCGAGCTCAGAGCGCGAGCCGTAGGCACGCGCGCGGCCAACGGTCGAGGCCGTGCGCCGCCTCGCGTGCGCGGATGGCGCGCAGCTCAGGACCGATGTCGGTCATGCGTACGAACCCCAACCGCTGGTAGTACGGCACGTTCCACGGCACGTCGACAAACGATGTGAGCGTCAGCGCCGGACATCCGCGTGCGCGAGCCCAGCCAGCCACCTGCTCGATCAGCGCTCGACCGATGCCGCGCCGCGCCGACTCGGCGCGTACGGACACCTGCTCGATGTGCGCGTTGCCGTCGACGAGGTCCACGATCACGTACGCGACCGGCTGGCCGTCCTCCTCGAAGACCCAGGCACGACCGGCGTCCGCGTACGCGCGCAGGTCGGCCAGCGACGGCGGCTCGTCGCCGGCGATCTCCGGCATGCCGAGGTCCGCGAACGGCTGACCGGCCGATCGTTCGATGTCCTGCAGGACCTCCAGATCGTCCTCGCGGGCCACTCGGATCATCAGCCAAATCTACGTTCATACGAGGCCGGCCGGCGCGTTGCCAGCGCCAGGTGACGCGCGTGCGGCCGGTTCCGTAGGCTGGTGGCGATGACATCGAGCGAGCCCCGCACGCGCGTCGGCGCGGTGGTGTTGCTCGCGCTCGTTTTCGGTGTCCTGGCTGGTCTTTACGGCATGCACGTGGCGGCCGGCGATCCGCTCACCGGCTGTCACGGCGGCTCGATGGCCAGTGACGTCCATCACGACATGGCGCCGGCGAGCGGCGACACGGTCACGCCGGCGGCGCCTGACGACCGCGCGAGCGCGACCTGCACGCCGTCGATGCCGCGGCTGTTCGACTGGGCCGCGCCGACCTTCCTCTTCTCCGCCTTCCTGATCGTCGCCGGCCTGGTCACGGTGACGTTGCTCGTACGGACACCGCGCGCCCGCCCGCCGCCGCGCGCCGGCCGCTGTCTGCTGCTCAGCATGTGTGTCAGCCGGACGTGATCAGCGACAGCCACCTGTCCTGATCACTACGTCCGGAAAGACGACCAAAAATGAAGAAGTTCCTGGCCGCGACGGCGGCCGTCATCGTGCTGGCCGGCTGCGGAAACGCGGCGCCGGCTCCGATGGACCACGGCATGGACCACGGCATGGACCATGGCGCGATGGCGTCCGGAGACGGCCTGTCCGCCAGCTCCGGCGGCATTCGCCTCGCGCTGAAACAGAAAACCATCGGCTCGACGTCGTTCGCCTTCCAGATCCTCGGCGCCGGCGGCAAGCCGGTCACCGGCTTCGACGTGGACCAGACCAAGCGGATGCATTTCTATCTGATCCGCTCCGACCTGACCGGCTTCCAGCACGTACATCCCGAGATGGCCGCCGACGGCACCTGGTCGGCGGCCTTCGCGCCGCCGCTTCCCGGCAGCTATCGCGTGTATGCCTCCTTCAGCACGAAGAACAAGCCGTTCGTCCTCAGTGACACGGTTTCCGTCGCCGGGCAGGCGAAAACCGAGCCACTGCCACCGGCCGCCACGACGACCACCGTGGACGGTTACACGCTGACCGTCGACCGAGGCGAGACGCTTTCCATCACGGTCAGCAAAAACGGCAAGCCGGTCACGGATCTGCAGCCATATCTGCAGACGTACGCGCACCTGACCGCCTTCCGCGCCGGTGACCTGGCCTTCGCGCATCTGCATCCGCAGGGCATGGCGGCCAGCGGCAACGGCGGACCGAAGCTGTCGTTCGACGCGAGCCTGCCCAAGGCCGGCGACTGGCGGTTGTACGTGCAGTTCCAGACCGCCGGAAAGCTGCACACCGCGGCGGTCACGCTCCAGGTGAGCTAGCCAACGGATGCGGTGACTGGCATCCGGGTGTAAGGTCGGCTCCGGCGTACCCCTAGGGGGTATGTCGGAGTCGCTGGAGGGAGACCGATCATGGATGTCGCAGGCCAGGCGATCCTCAGGGCGCTGGCGATGGCCGGGTCGATGACCTGGGAGATCCTGTGGGCCCTGATCCTGGGGTTCGTGCTCTCCGCGGTCGTGCAGGCGGTCGTCCGGCGCGCGACGGTCGTCCGGCTGCTGGGCGACGACCGGCCGCGTACGCTCGCGATCGCCACCGGTCTCGGCGTCGCCTCCTCGTCCTGCTCGTACGCGGCGGTCGCGCTGGCCAGGTCGTTGTTTCGCAAAGGCGCCAACTTCACCGCGGCGATGGCCTTCGAGATCGCCTCCACCAACCTGGTGATCGAGCTCGGTGTGATCCTGGCGCTGCTGATGGGATGGCAGTTCACCCTCGCCGAGTTCGTCGGCGGTCCGGTGATGATCGTGATCCTGGCCGTACTTTTCCGGATCTTCCTGCGAAAGAAGCTGCTGGAGAAGGCGCTGGAGCAGGCCAACCGCGGTGTCGCCGGCTCGATGGAGGGTCACGCCGCGATGGACATGAGCATCGCGATGGACGGCACACTGTGGAAACGGCTGCGGTCGGCGCAGGGAAGCACGGCGGTGTCACACATTTTCGTGATGGAGTGGGCCGCGGTGTGGAAGGACATCGTCGGCGGCCTGCTGATCGCCGGCGCGATCGGTGCCTGGGTTCCTGACAGCTTCTGGAAGACGTTTTTCCTTTCGGACAACGCGACGCTCGCGGCGATCTGGGGACCGATCGTCGGTCCGCTGGTCGCGGTGGTGAGTTTCGTCTGCTCCATCGGAAACGTGCCGCTCGCGCTCGTGCTGTGGAACGGCGGCATCAGCTTCGGCGGCGTGGTCGCCTTCATCTTCGCCGACCTGATCATCCTGCCGATCATCAACATCTACCGGAAATACTACGGACTGAAGATGGCCGCGATCCTCACCGGCGCTTTCTATCTGTCGATGGTGCTGGCCGGCTATCTGGTCGAGCTTGTTTTCGGCGCGCTGCAACTGATCCCGGCGCAGCGCGGCATGACCTTGATGGAGACCGGCATCAGCTGGAACTACACCACCTGGCTCAACATCGCCTTCCTGGTCCTGGCCGCGGTGCTGGTCCTCCGGTTCGTACGCACCGGCGGCCTCCCGATGCTCCGCATGATGAGCGGCTCACCGGATTCCACCCACTCTCACTGAAAGGCGGCGGCGTGGGTGGTGCACCAGTCGCGGAAGGTGCGCGGAGGCCGGCCCAGGATGTCGGAGACGGTGGGGAGAACGGGGGACTCGTCGAGCGCGCCTTCGACGTAGAAGTTGAAGAAGGCGTTGACATATTCGACCGGCATGGCCGCCGTCATCTCTTCGCGGGCCTGCTCGTTGGTCAGACCGACGAACGAGATGTCGCGGCCGAGCACTTCGCCGAGAATGCGCGCGCGATCGGCCGGCAGCAATGCCCCCGGTCCGGTCAGCCGATACGTCTGGCCCTCGTGGCCGCCGCCGACCAGCGCGGCCGCCGCGACCGCGGCGATGTCGGCCGGGTCGATGACCGCGGCCGCCACATCGGGAAACGCGGCGCGTACGGTGTCGGACTCGGCCAGCTGCGATGTCCATTCGAAGGTGTTGGACATGAACGCGCTCGGCCGCAGGATCGTGTATGGCACACCGGACGCACGTACGGCCTGCTCCGACCGCGCCATGTAGGCGGTGACGGCGTTGTCGAGGTTGTCGAGGCCGGCCGAGCCGCCGGACAGCTGCACGACGCGTTTCGCGCCGGCGTCGCGGATCGCGGCGAGCAGTCCGGTCATGTCGGCATAGCCGCTGAGCACGAACGCGCCGGTGATGCCCTCCAGCGCCGCCGCCATCGACGACGGGTCGTTGAGATCGCCGACAGCGACCTCTGCGCCTTGGAACACCGGTCGATTTTCGTTACGCACCAAGGCGCGCGGCTTGCCACCCGCGGCGGCCACCGCGCGCACCACCTCGCCACCGACATTGCCGGTCGCACCAGTCACCAGAATCGTCACCGGATCACCGTAGAGCGTCGCGTGGTTGTCCGGCAACGCGCCGAAATCCGGCGAAACGCGTCCGAAGCACGCCTTCGCCCTGAGAGGCGCTGGGCAGCTGCCGCTCGAAATCGTGCACCCGGCCGGCCGGAATCACCCCTTCCAGCAGGCAAACTCCATCGCGTACGACGGTTTCCCGCGGCTGCGCACCGCATTCGGCGAGCCGCCCGAGCACCGCGGCGAGCGTGCCGTCCGGCACTTCCAGGTCGAAGTGGTGCATCGGCTCGTACACCTGCGTGCCGGCGGCCTCCAGCGCCTGGCGCAGCACGATCGGTGTCAGTTGGCGGAAATCTCCGGCAGTGCTCACCGGACTCCAGAAACCGCTGTGCGTGAGCGTGACCGTGACATCGGTGACTTCCCAGCCGAACAGGCCGTGTCGCAGCTCGTGGCGTACGGTTTCCTCGATGGCGGTGTGAAAAGACAGCGGCAGCGACCCCAGCTCCACCTCCATCCGATAGTCGACGCCCTCGCCTGGCTCGACGCGAAGGCCGATGCCGGCGGGGAACAGGATCGGTCCGTGCCGGGTCAGCTCGTGCAGGCCGTGACCGACGCCGGCCGGCCGCTCGACGTGGATCGTCCGCGTTTCGGCGAAACCGACCTCGACGCCGAACTCGGTCGCCAGCTGGGAGGCGATGACTTCCTTCTGCACCTCGCCGTAGAGACGTACGGTGATGACGTTGTCGTTTCGCCGCACGGCGATCAGCGGATCGCGGTCGGCCAGATTCTGCAGTGCCAGGAAAAGTCCGACCGAGTCGGCCGCGGTGACGACGGTTTCCAAGGTGGGCGGCGCGAAAGCCGAGTCGGCGCCGGCGCTGGCGAGGCCGATCTGGTCGCCGATCCGGATGTCCGGCAGGCCGCCGAGTTTGACGATCTGACCGGCCACCGCGTGCGTGGCCGGCACTGCTCCGCCGTGCTGGAAGACCTGCAGCGAGGTCACTTTTCCCGATCCACGCTGCCAGTCGACCCGCTGCCGTGTCCTGACGGAGCCGGAGAGCACACGTGCGTACGCCAGCTTCTCGCCGGCCGGCGACCGCTCGATTTTGAAGATACGCGCGGAAAGCGGACCGCTGTTGTCGCCGTCGGCCGCCGGGAGCAGGTCGTGGATGCCCTCGATCAGCGCCTCGACACCGGCACCTGTCACGGCCGAGCCGAAGAACACCGGCCGCACCAGGCAGGCCGCCGTCTGCCGGGCCAACTCGCGCCGGTTGTCAGCGGCGTTGATCTCGCGTCCGTCCACATAGGACGCGAGGAGTTCGTCGCTGTTCTCGGCAAGCGTCTCGACCCACCGGTCCGGCGCGATCGCCGTCGTACGCGCCGACCGCGTGCCGACGTCGGCGACGGCCGACATCGGCACGCCGACGACACCGAGTTTCCGCTTGATCTGCGCCAGGATCTCCGCGTACGCGGCGCCGGTCCTGTCGATCTTGTTGACGAACAGCAGCGTCGGGATCCGCAGGCTTTCCAGCGTACGCAGCAGAATCCGGGTCTGCGGCTGCACGCCTTCGACCGCCGAGACGACCAGCACGGCGCCATCGAGCACCCGCAGGGCACGCTCGACTTCGGCGATGAAATCCGAGTGACCGGGCGTGTCGATGAGGTTGACGGTCAGCTCGCCGATGGTGAAGGACACCACCGCCGACTGGATCGTGATGCCGCGCTGGCGCTCCAGCTCCAGCGTGTCGGTCTGGGTCGTGCCGCGGTCGACGCTGCCGATCCGGTCGATCACGCCGGTCGCGTGCAGCAGTCGCTCGGTCAGGCTGGTCTTGCCGGCGTCAACATGTGCGAGAATTCCGAGGTTGAGAGTCTTCACGTCCTGTCCACAGGCAGAGGGCCGGATGGTTGCTCGTCATCACCTGTGCGGACTGGCGCATCTGGACTCCTTCTGACCGTGGTGGGCAGACGCTAACCGCGCCGGCGCCGGTTGTCACCCGATTTACGCAGGTGCTCGCCGGTCAGCGAGTGACCGGCGCGGACGAGATCGACCGGCGTGCCTTGGAAAACCACCTGGCCGCCGCGCCGGCCGGGACCGGGACCGAGGTCGATGATCCAGTCGGCACGGGCGATCACGTCGAGGTTGTGTTCGATGACGACGACCGTACGGCCGCCGTCGACCAGCCGGTCGAGCAGCGCGACCAGACCGTCCACATCGGACATGTGCAGGCCGGTCGTCGGCTCGTCGAAGACGTACGTGCGGCCGGAGTGGCCGAGCTCGTCGGCAAGTTTCAACCGCTGCCGCTCGCCGCCGGACAGCGTGTTCAGCGGCTGTCCCAACGAAAGATAGTCCAGGCCGACCTCGATCAGCCGCTCCAGCACCGCGCGTGTCGGCGGCTCGTCGAAGACCTCGCACGCGTCTCGTGCCGTCAGTTCCAGCACCTGACCGATGTCGAGTCCGCGACATCGGTAGCGAAGCGCGGCCTCGGTGAACCGGCGGCCACGACACTGTTCGCACACGCTGACCATCGGATCCAGGAACGCCAGGTCGGTGTGGACCAGGCCGAGCCCGTGGCAGCCCGGACAGCCACCTTCCGCGTTGGGACTGAAAAGTCCGCTGCTGACACCGTTTTCCTCGGCGAACAGCGTGCGGACGCGGTCCAGAACGCCGGTGTAGGTGGCGATGCTCGACCGGCGTGAGCCGCGGACCGCGCCCTGGTCGATGACGACCGCGTCCGGCAGATATCCGCGCACCAGCGTGCTTTTCCCGGAGCCGGCGACGCCGGTGACGACCGTCAGCACTCCGGTCGGCACGTCCACGTCGACGTTGTCGAGATTGTGTTTGTCGGCACCGCGGATGGCGATCGCACCGGTCGGTTTACGCACCTCCGCACGCAATGACGGCCGTCTCCGCAGATGCCGGCCGGTTGGCGTGTCGGCGTTTACCAGGCCGCGTACGCAACCTTCGTACACCACCTCGCCGCCGGACGGTCCGGCACCCGGTCCGAGGTCGACCACGTGGTCGGCGGCCTCGATGACGTCCGGATCGTGCTCCACGACCAGCACGGTGTTTCCCTTGTCGCGCAGGTCTTTCAGCAGGCCGACCAGCTGGCCGACATCGCGCGGATGCAGGCCGATGGTCGGCTCGTCGAAGATGTAGGTCATGTCGGTGAGACCGCTGCCGAGGTGTCGCACCATCTTCACGCGCTGCGACTCGCCGCCGGACAGCGTCGTCGTCGGCCGGTCCAAAGTGACATAGCCCAGGCCGATGCCGACGAGTCTTTCCAGCTGTGCCAGCAAAGCGGTGGCGACAGGGCCGGTCCAGGCGCGTACGACCTCGGCCAGATCAGCGGCCTCCATCGCAGCGCAGTCGGCGATGCTCAGACCGTCCACTTTGGACTCCAGCGCGGCCGCGTTGAGCCGCGCGCCGCCACAGTCGGGACAGATCGACTGCGTGACAACGCGCTCGAAAGCCTGCCGTGTCCGGCCTTTCAGCGACTCGGGGTCTTTCGGCAGCCAGATACGTTCGAACCGGTGCAGCAGTCCTTCGTAGTTTTTCGGCGGGTCCTCGACGCCGTGCAGGAACGCGTCCCATTCGGCGCCGTCGTACGCGGCGAGCGGTTTGTCGTTGTCGAACAAGCCAGAGTTGGCGAACGTACGCCACATCCAGCTGCCGGTGTCGAAGGTCGGAAACCGGATCGCGCCGTCGTTCAACGAAAGCCGGCGATCGACCAACTGGTCGAGGTCGATCGTGCGTACGCGGCCGATTCCGTGGCAGCGCTGGCACATGCCGGCCGGCTCGTTGAAGGAGAAAGCGTTGGAATATCCGGCAAAAGGACGGCCTTCGCGCGACCACAGCAGTCGCATCAGCGGATGGATGTCGGTGACCGTGCCGACCGTCGACCGCGAGTTGCCGCCGAGGCGGCGCTGGTCGACGACGATCGCGGCGGACAGGTTGTCGATGCTGTCGACATCCGGCTGGCCATAGCGCGGCAGCCGGTTGCGGACGAAGGTCGTGTAGGTCTCGTTGAGCTGGCGCTGCGACTCGGCCGCGATCGTGTCGAACACCAATGACGACTTGCCGGAGCCGGACACGCCGGTGACCACGATGAGCTGGCGTTTCGGCAGTGTGAGGTCGATGTCCTTGAGGTTGTGCTCGCGCGCTCCGCGCACGGTGAGGTGAGCCATGAGTCGTACGCTATGAGCGGTTGTGGCCATATAATGACCACAATTATGAACGGTCCGAGCGTACGGATGCTGGAGCTGCTGTCGCTGTTGCAGGACGGCCGCGGCTGGTCCGGTGCCGAGCTGGCCCGCCGGCTGGCGACCTCGCCGCGTACGCTGCGCCGCGACCTCGACCGGCTCAAGGAGCTCGGCTATCCGGTGGTGTCCGAGCGCGGTCCCGGCGGCAGCTATCGGCTGGTCGCCGGGCGCGCGATGCCGCCGTTGCTGCTGACCGACGAGGAGGCGGTGGCGACCGTCGTCGGCCTGCGATTTGCCGCGTTTCCGCAGGTGGAGGGCGTGTTGCGCAAGCTCGAGCAGGTGCTGCCGGCACGGCTGCGCTATCGCGTCGAGGCGCTGGTCGCGTCGACGGAGACCGCGTCGCGACAATCAGGCCTTGACCTGACCGTGCTCCAGCGGCTGAGCATGGCCGCGTACGCGCGTCAGGACGTGCGGTTTTCCTACACCAGCCGGTCGGGGGAGAGCAGCGTGCGGCGGGTCGAGCCGTATCGGCAGCTGCTGCTCGGCCGCCGCTGGTATCTGCTCGGCTGGGACGTGGATCGGGCCGGCTGGCGGACCTTCCGGCTGGAGCGGATCGCCGAGCTTTCTGTTCCGGGCAGCACATTCCGGCCGCGCGAGGTGCCGGACGAGCCGGTCAGCTTCGTACGGCCGGGTCCGCGCGTCACCGCCGAGCACGCGGTCGTACGCTTCGGCGCTCCGGTCGAGGTCGTGTCGGAGCGGCTGGCGGCCGAGGCGGGGTCGCTGGAGGCGATCGACGCCGGCTCGTGTCGTTATGTGACGGCGGCGGATCAGTGGGACTGGCTGGCGACGACGGTCGCGATGATCGGCGTGCCGTACCGGATCGAGGGGCCGCCGGCGCTGGTCGACCGTACGCGCGAGCTGGCCGCCCGGATGGTGGACGCGACGAAGAGTTTCGTGGCGTAACGATGGCTGGAGGTCCGGCGCGGGACTGTCGGAAGCCGAGAGCAGAATCGTTGTCATGACCGAGATCAGGCACCGCACCATCGACGCGAACGGCCTGCGGATGGCCGTGGCGGAGGCCGGCGAAGGCCCGCTCGTCGTGCTGCTGCACGGCTTTCCGGAGAGCTGGTATTCGTGGCGGCACCAGCTGGTCGCCTTCGCCGAGGCCGGCTTCCACGCGGTCGCGCCGAACCAGCGCGGCTATCCCGGCACCGACCAGCCGGCCGACATCGCCGACTACACGATCCTGCATCTGGTCGGTGACGTGGTTGGCCTGATCGGCGCGCTCGGTGCGCCGGACGCGTTGGTCGTCGGCCACGACTGGGGCTCGCCGGTGGCCTGGAACACCGCGCTGCTGCGGCCCGATCTCGTACGAGGCGTGGCGTCGCTGAGCGTGCCGGCGACGCCCCGGTCGCCGGTGCCGCCGCTCGGTGTGATGACCAAGCGGTTCGGCGAGCGCTTCTACCAGAACTACTTCCAGGCGCCCGGCGTGGCGGAGGCGGAGCTGGAGGCCGACCTGACCGCGACCTTCGGCCGGCTGCTGGTCGGCGTGTCCGGCGACAGCCCGCAGATCCGCGAGCTGATCGTGCCGGACGGCGGCTTCGCGGCGATCTGGCCGGAGCCGGAGACGCTGCCGGCCTGGCTCACGCGCGACGACATCGCCACGTACGCGCGCGACTTCGCCACGACCGGCCTGCGCGGTCCGCTCAACTGGTATCGCAACATCGACCGCAACTGGGCCCTGACCGCCCCGTGGTCCGGTGTCAGGATCGCGCCGCCGGCGCTGTTCCTTGCCGGCGACCGCGATCCGGTGCTGCACTGGTTTGGCGCGGAACAGGTGGCCGCGATCCAGCAGTTGGCGCTGGCCGACCTGCGCGAGTCGCGGCTGCTCGCCGGCGCCGGCCACTGGCTGCAGCAGGAGCGGCCGGCCGAGGTCAACGCCGCCCTGCTCGCATTCGCCAGCAACGTGACAGCGCTCTGACAGTGCCGCGCCGTAGGCTGGAGATCAGCGGCTGGCCGGGTGACCGCTCCCTCCCTCGGCAGGTCATCCGGCCACCGCTGTCACCTCGACCTCCAGCAGCGCGCCGGGTTTGAACAGGCGGGAGACCTCGACGGTCGTGCTGGCCGGTGCGTGCGGAAACAGCCGGCGGCGTACGGTGCCATAGCCGGGCAGGTCGTCGAGGTCGGTCATGAACGTCCGGATGTGCGCGACCTGCTCGAAGCTGGAGCCGTGCGCTTCGAGGATGCCGCGGACGAGCTCGAAGATCCGTTCCGACTGCGCGACGATGTCGCCGTGGACCTCGCCGTTCTCGTCGGCGGCGATCTGGCCGGAGAGCACGAGCAGCGCGCGGTCGCCGAGGTCGATGCGAGCGACGTGCGCGTACGGTCCGGCCGGCGCCGGCACTGTGGTGGGGTTGTCGAGAGTCAACGTCATGGCTTCAGTGAAGCTCGTGGTCTGCCATGCGACAAACGAGTCTTTGGCATGGCTGGCATGCTGTCTTAGCATGCAGATCGAATCGCTCGAAGTCTTCTGTGTGGTGGCGCGGCAGGGGTCGATCACCCGCGCCGCCGAGACGCTGCGCTACACGCAGTCGGCGGTGTCGCGGCAGATCGTGGCGTTGGAGACGCAGGCCGGTGCGCGGCTTTTCGACCGGCTGCCGCGCGGTGTGGCGCTGACCGAGCAGGGTCGCGCGCTGTTGCCGCACGCGGAGGCGATCGTCGAGCGGATGACGATCGCGCGGCGCGAGCTGGCCGCGGTCGGGGAGGTCGGTGCCGGCCGCGTACGCATCGGCGCGTTTCCGACCGCGGTCGCCGCGCTCGTACCGCGCGCGATGGCCGCCTTTCGCGAGGCACATCCCGGTGTGGCGTTGTCGCTGGTCGAAGGCATCACGCCGCGGCTGCTGGATCGGCTGGCCGCCGGCGACGCCGACCTCGCCGTGGTGAGCGCGGTGCCGGACCAGCCGCTGGACGCGGACCGCTTCGACCTGCACCACCTGCTCGACGAGCGGATGTTGGTGGCGGTGCCGCGCGATCACCGGCTGGCGGCGCGCAAGACCGTACGGCTGGTGGAGCTGGCCGACGACGCCTTCGTGGTCGGCCGGCCGGCGCCGGGGGACACCCTGCTGCGTGCCAGCCGGGCGCCTGGCTTCGCGCCGCGGATCGACCTGGTCGCGGCGGAGTGGACCGGCAAGCTCGGCTGCGTCGCCGCCGGCCTCGGTGTCGCGCTGGTGCCGGCGCTGGCCGTACGCATCGCACCAGCCGATCTCGTACTGCTGCGGCTGCACGCCGACGATGTCGCCGAGCGCCGCATCTTCGCCGCGACTCTGGCCGGCCGTAGCCGGCCGCCGGCGGTCGTACGCATGCTCGCCCACCTCGATGCCGTAGCCGCCACCCTCTGACGCCCCCGCCGCCTTCTGCCGCGCGCCGTGGCACTCGGTCGCATCCTCGCCAAAACTGTCGGCCGCCCCCGGAAGAATTGAATTCGGGGGTCCCCCGGGGCCCCTGGGGGACCGAGGTCCCCTGAAGCCAGTCTTCCAGCCGCCACCGACAGTTTCGGCGACCAGCCACCGACGGGACCCAGATGCACGCAAGGCCACCATGCGTGCGTCGGATGCGCGCATGGCCACCATGCGTGCGTTGGGCGTGTGCATGGCCACCATGCGTGCATCCCGACCGACGTAACCGACCCGGCTGTGGCGTAAGCATGGGAAGCTCTTAGCCAGGCAGGCGAGCAAGAAGGACGACCATGATCGAGGCGCTGACGGGGACCGGGCTGGCGGCCTCCTCCGGCATGAACGCGTATCTGCCGCTGCTGGCGGTCGGCCTGCTCGGCCGGTTCACCGACGTGATCACCGTGCCGCCGGGCTGGTCCTGGCTCGAGAACCCGTGGGTGCTCGGCATCCTCACGGTGCTGCTGGTCATCGAGTTCGTCGCCGACAAGGTGCCGGCGATCGACCACGTCAACGACATCATCCAGACGGTCGTACGACCGACCAGCGGCGGCATCACGTTTGGCGCGGCGGCCAGCGGTGAGACGTTCACGCTCGCCGACCCGTCGACGTTCTTCCAGAACGGCAACTGGCTGCCGGTGGTCATCGGCGTGGTCGTCGCGCTGTTCTTCCACGGCGGCAAGGCGGTCACCCGCGCGGCGGTGAACGTGACGACGGCCGGCGTCGGCGCGCCGGTGGCCAGCCTGATCGAGGACTTCGTGTCGGTGGTGCTGGTGCTCGTCGCGATTTTCGTACCAGTGCTGGTGATCTTCTTCATCGCGGTGATGGCGCTGTTCTTCTTCTGGGCTTTCCGCCGCTGGCGTCGCCGCCGCGCGGCGAAGCGCGCGAGGCTAGCGGCGACGGTGCCGGCGAGCTAGCCGCAGCGCCTCCTGCGCGGCCGGCGACTGCGCGGCCTGTACGGCGGCGGCGCGCTGCTCCTCGTACGTACGCTGCCGCTGCTCGTGCTCGGCGGCGGCTCGCGCGCGCTCGGTGGCCTCGGCGGCGGACGGCGGCGGGATCGGCTGGCCGGAGGCGGGGTCGCGCCAGCTGTCCAGCCGGTTGCGGGTCCACTGCAGGATCCGGCTGGCACCCCACCTCAGCAACGGCGGCTCGCCGTCCTGCGCCTCGCCGTCCGGACCGGTCTCGATCGCCTCGACCAGGTCGCGGGTGGTGTAGCCGGCCAGGAAGTACGGCTGGAACAGCGCCATCAGGTCGCGTACGGACAGCTGCCGCAGCACCAGGTTTTCGTGCCGCAGCCAGGCGCAGGCGGCTCGCACCTCGGTCTCGCCGCGCGGCACGCGGGTCGCCGGCCAGCGGGCCGGCACCCGGTATCGGCGCTCCACCGGAAGCTCCAGCCGCGGAGCGCCGTCGCCCGATGGGACGGGGAGCATGCCACCAGGATGCCCGCCGTGCCGGCCAACCACCCGTTATCGCACCTCGACCGGCGTGTCGCGTCAGCCGTACGTGAGCAGGTCGGCGTCCAGGCCGTCGACCGCGATCTGCTGCCAGACCGGCTGCCAGCCGGGGATCTCGTGATAGCGGCGAAGCTCGGCCAGGCCACCGAGCCAGCCGAGCCACGCGCCGTACGGCGGCTGGCCGGAGTCGAAGCCGCTCTGCACGAACGTCAGCCGCGTCCTGCCGCCCGAGTCGGCGAGCTCCCAGCTGGTGACCTGCTCGTCCGGCCACCTGATCACCATCTTGCGACCGGGTTCCAGCTCCAGGATCTTGCCGTACTCGCCGCCGGCGTCGAAGCCACCCATGGCCCACCGGCCGCCGACCCGCGGCTCGATGCCGACCTTGGCGCCGAACCACCGCGCGAAGACCTCCTCGTCGGTCAGCGACTCGTACACCTCTGCCGGGGTCGCGTCGATCAGCACCTCCTCGCGCATGACCGGCGAGGTCAGGTCGCCTTTCGGCGTGAGGTCGCGGCCTTCCACGTGATCGACCAGGTTTGCCAGCGCCAGAGCCCAGAACGTGTGCACGATGGCGCGGTCGCCTTTGCCGGCGAGCATGTCGGCGAAGGACGGCATGTCGGACTGCGTGAGCGTCAGCTCGGTGGTGTCCGGTCCGGCTTCGGCGAGGCGGATGTCGACGGTGGTGTCGATGTCGTCCAGCCGCCAGACGAACCGCAGCGACCGGTCGTCGGCGTGCAGCAGCCGCTGTCTCGGCTCCAGGCCCGGCGTGTAGCGGCCCCAGAACGCGTACCGGTCCGGCAGCTCCACCTCGGCGTGCTCGGACAGCCACGCCCGCAGTTGGACCGGGTCAGTCAGCGCTTGGCGGACCGTCGTCAGCGGAGCCTTCGCACGCAGGCGCAGTGTCATCGGCTCGGTCATCGTGGTGCTCCTTGGGATAGCAGGCGACGGCGAGCTTGAACGCGTCTCCTTCGGCGCCGCCGTAACGGGTGAACAGGTCCTGCAGCGTGTGCTTGAGGTCGTCGAGAAACGCCTGGCGGTCCTCCGGGCGTACGTGGATCTCGCCGGACACGCCGATCGACGGCAGCTCCGGCCGGGTGCGGTCCAGCGCGGCCACATCGGCCTGGATCTCCTCGGTCAGATCCAGCAGATAGCCGAGGCTCAGCTCGTCCCTCGCCCGGCGCAGGCCGCCGATCCGGCCGACCAGCCGCGGCGAGAGCCAGTACGAGCGGGCCGTCGCCTGGTAGACGCCTTCGCTGATGCCGCGTACCCGCCGCTCCGACACCTGGCTCACCAGACCCGCGTCCACCAGGCGTTTCACGTGGTAGTAGACGCGCTGCGGGGTCAGGTCGAGGCGGCCCGCGACCTCCGTGCACGAGTGCGGCTCGGCGAGCTGCCGCAGCACGTCGATGCGCGGCTGCTTGAGCAGCGCCTCGGCCTGCTGGATCTGCTCCAGGTACATGACATCTCTCATCGCACAAAAAAGTCTGTACGTACAAATTCTTTTTGTCAATACTCCACGGCCGACGACGCGATCGGAATCCGATTGCGTCGTCGGTGGGCGTCGGTCGGCGCAGCGCGCGGCTGCGCCAGCTTGTCTTCGTCGCGGGTTCTCGCGACGCGTCAGGCCTGCACCGTTCGTACGCTGTCGACCCGGCTGATCTCATAGCGCCGGCCGGTGTCGCGCAGGCTGCCGGTGACGCGCAGCAGCTGGTCGTTGGCGTGCGCGGTCAGCGCGACGTCGTACGCGCGCGGGTCGAGTCGCACCGTCACGCGGCCTTCGCGCCGGCCGACGCCGCTGGCCTCCAGATCGCCTTTGAGGGTCACCTTGCCGAGCTTGTCGGTGCGGCCGCGGTGCAGCTCGACGACCCGGCCGATGACGATCGCCGACTCGGTCACCGGCAGCGCGCTCAGATAGCCGCTGGCGCGCCGCAGCGTGCCGATCGCGCGTTGGTCGAACCGCAGCGACGGCGTGTCGTGCTCCACCGGCTGTGCCTGGGCCCAGCCGAAGCTCAGCTCGTACGGACTCTGCCGCTCGCCGCCGATCGCCGCGAGCGCGGCACACAGGTTGGCTGAGACGCCGTCGCCGACCCGCTCGTTGAACTCGGACAGATCGTCGCCGTGCACCTCGTCGGCGGCCTCCAGCGCCGAGCTGCTGGCCTGGTAGAGGAACGTCATCACGTCGCGGCTGGACACCAGCGGTACGACGTCCGGCGCCGGCAGCGGCACCTCGACCCGCAGCACATAGCTGCCGTCCGCCGGCTGGCCGAGCCGCACCTGGTCGACGAACTCCTGCGCGCGCTCGCGAAACGGCTTGCGGGTCGGCAGCACCGGCGGCCGCTCGGGCAACACGGCGGCGGTCGCCGCCGCCAGCAGCAGGTCGCTGACGCCTTTGACCGCCAGATAACCCTCCAGCAGCGGGACCGCGCCGCCAGGCAGCGTACGGACGTGCAGCACGTCGATCCGCGACGACAGCAGATCCTGCAGGACCGCGCCGACCGACCGGCGCTCGACCGCCGAGAGCGTACGCGCGATGTCACCGACCCGGCGCGGATAGTCGAGCAGGTCGGACCGCTCCGGCACCAGCACCTCGGCCTGGCCATCGCGCAGGTCACGGGTCCAGATCACCGCGCGCGCGTATTTTCCTGCTTCCTGCCAGCCACGTGAGCGCAGGTACGAGACGAGGTCGGTGAGGTCGACGAAGGCGAGCTCGTTGGCGGTCAGTCCGGCTATCACGGCTCACACCCCCATCCTGGTCGGCTCCCCGGACGCCATCAGGCCAACCAAGGCATCCACCGTGAGCAGGTTCTTCTCCGGTATCGGCACCGACACCCTGCTGTTCGGAGCCAGCGTGACCGGATCGTGTCGCTCCAGTGACTGCCAGTAAGCGGCGTGACGGAGCCGCGCCGCATCGTGGTCTACCGAAATGTACTCTCGGTAATCGTCAGGCACAATGACCACGATGAGATAACGCGGCAGCGCGAAGTGGTCTCCGGCGAGTTCGTTGAAGTGTCGCGCTCGCAGATGGTAACGCCAGTAACCATCCCGCAGCCGCGCGCGCCGCCGGGCCCACGACTTGACCTGCACCTCGATCTTCGGATGCCGCTGGGTGCCGAGCGCGCCGGGGTAACCGAGCGTGAAGTCGGTGCCGTCCACATCCAGGTCCGGCCGCGCCACTGTGAGACCCGCCGCCGACGCGAGTACGCGCACGAACGACTCGCCGTACAGGCCCTGGTGCTGGCTGCGGTCGAGTGCCAACGGTCCTCACTTGGTGTAGGTGGCCGTAGATCAAATAGTAAGCGCTGACCGCACATATGTACGGACGGTCGTCGATGTTGGTCGATGTTCATCCGCTGTTTCGCCGCGATCGGCTCTCCTGGCCGGCAAGGAAGTCCAGCAGCGTACGGTTGAAGATTTCCGGCTGCTCAAGGCTGATCATGTGGCCGGCACCGGGGATCAGCACCTTGCGGCCACGCTTTCCGAGTCGTTCGGCGATGTCCTCGATGTCGGTGGCGTCGAGGTCGCCGACCATCGCGAGCACCGGCACGGCGACCTCCTCCAGCCGGTCGATCGCCCGCACCTCACGCATCGACTGGAAAGTGGCCATGATGTTGTGCCGGCTGGCGGTTTCCGCGGCCAGCCGCCGGCAGAGCTCGCGTACGGCCGGGTCGACCTGGTCCGGCGTGCGGCGCGGACCGTCGACCCACATGCGCAGGAAAATCTCGAGGCCGTCCTCGACCGTCGTCACGGTCGCCAGCCGCTGGTTGAGCGCCACGATCGCCGGATCGTGGATGTCCATTCCGCTGGCGCCGCCGGCGACCGTCACCAGCGCCGCGGTCCTTTCCGGACAGGTCAACGCGAAGTCGACGCCGGTCCGGCCGCCCAGCGAGTTGCCGACGATCGTGACGCGGTCGATGCGGAGAAAATCCAGCAACTGCCGCAAATCCTCGTACGGCCGGTATTCCTCGGTCACGACTGACGACCGGCCGTGACCGCGAGCGTCGAAGCGTACGACCCGGTGCGTCCTGGCCAGCAGCGCGAACTGTTCGTCCCACATGCGGTGGGTCAGAAAGCCCGCGTGCGACAGCACGACTGGCCGGCCCTCGCCGGCGGATTCGTAGTAAAGCTCGCCACCGTCGACCGCGGCCATCCCGGAATCAGTCATGTTTTTACGCTAACAAAGGAGTGCGGGGCGTTTCCTCACGCCGACCAGACGTCGTACGGATGACGGCCCGGCCGGAAGCCGTGCGCCTCGACCATTGCCGCGGCCTCAACGAAACCCTTTGCGATAGCCTCCGGCGAATGCGCGTCGCTTCCGAAAGTGACCGCTTTCCCGCCTTCTTCGCGCCACCAGCGTACGAGGCCTGCACTAAAAGGCATTCTTGTGTTGACTTCCAAGGCACGATCGGCGTCGGCGAGTACGCGCAGCGCGTGCCGAAACTCATCCTCGAAGTCCGCGATGTCGAAAGGGCCGGCCTCGGCCGGCCAGTAACGTATCGGATAGTTGATGTGCGCCAGCACGCCAAACGCGTCCGACTCCGTTATCAGCCGCGGAATTTCGGCGAGATATTCGCGCACCACCTCGGCTGCCGGTCGGTGCGCGAACAGGTGTGGTGGCTCGGAAAACCGCTCGCCGAACGGCAGGCAGTGCAACGAACCGAGCACGCGGTCGAACTGCCCGGCCCGCAGCAGCCGCGCCGCCTGTTGCTTGTGCCAGTGCGGTTCGCCCATTTCCAGACCGCTGATGATGGGCAGGCTCGGAAACCGGTCGCGGCAGCGTTGCAGGCAGTCCAGATATCCGTCGACGTCGAACGGCGGCGGATTCAGTACGCCGTCCACGATCAGGTTGTCCAGATGCTCGACGACGCCGGCCGGCAGGATCCAGCTGGTGTGGTCGGCGTGCTCGGTGAACGCGATCGCCGGCAGGCCGATCTCGACCGCTCGCGCGCACGTCCGCTCCATCGAACCGGCCGCCGCGTCCCACGACCATTCGCTGTGCACGTGACTGTCGGCCGGCAGCGTCGGGCCCGCATCCGTTGGCACGCCAGCAATCTAACCCGGTTGTCCGGGCGATTGCAGGTCAGGTAGGAAGGAGCGCATGACATCGATTGGTGCCGTGTGTCGTCCGCAGGTCCCGCCGGAGCAGCTTCGCGATGTCGTACGCGCGGCCGACGACGCCGGCCTCGAACAGCTGTGGTTGTGGGAGGACTGCTTTTTCCAGGGCGGCTTTTCCTCCGCCGCGGCAGCGCTGGCGTGGACGGAGCGGCTGCGGGTCGGTGTCGGTGTCATGCCGGTGCCGCTGCGCAATGTCGGCCTGATGGCAATGGAAACCGCGGCGATGCACCGGATGTTCGGCGGCCGTTTCATTCCGGCGATCGGTCACGGCAACCAGCCGTGGATGGCGCAGGTGTCGGCGCGCGTCGAGTCGCCGCTGACGCTGTTGCGTGAATACGCGAACGCGATGCGCGCGCTGCTGCGGGGCGAACGTGTCACGACCGATGGACGATACGTGAAACTCGACGATGTCACGCTCGACTGGCCGCCGTCTTCGGCGCCGGCCGTGCTGGCCGCGGCGGTTGGGCCCAAGACGCTGAAGCTCGTCGGTGAGGTCGCCGACGGCACGGTCCTGGACGCCAGCGCACGGCCGGACACCGTACGCCGGGCGCGCGAGCTGATCGACGCCGGCCGCGCCGCCGCCGGCCGCACGGATCACCACGAGATCGTCGTCTACCTGCACGCGGCGACCGGTCCCGACGCCAGCGAACGGATCGCCGCCGAGCTGAAAATGTGGAAGGAACGGCCGATCGAGGAGTACGCGGACGGCGTCACCGCCGAGTCCGTGGCGCAGGCCGCGCGCAACCTGGTCGACGCCGGCGCGGACACCGTGGTCCTCGAGCACACCTCCGAGGATCCGGACCTGCCGGCCTTCGTACGCTTCGCCGCGACCGAGGTCAGGCAGCTGGTGAAATAACGACGTCGAGTTCGGCCACGGCCGTTCGTCCTTGGACCGTACGAGTGTTCCCGACCAAGGAGTGCAGATGCAGACCGCCACAGCGTACAAACGCGCGCAGGATGGCTTCGACACGGTGCTTGCCAAGATCGGCGCCGACCAGTGGGACCAGCCGTCGACGTGCGCGGAGTGGACGATCCGCGACGTCGCCGGACACGTGATCTGGGCGCAGCTCCAGCTGCGCGCCTGGGCCACCGGCGAGGAGTTCCACTCGGCGACCGGCTTTCCCGGCTCGCCACATCCCGGCGAGCTGACCGGTGACGATCCGGTGGCGACTTTCCGGGACGCTCGTGAGAAAGCCGACGCGACGCTGACCGACGAGTCGCTCCGCCGGATGCTCACGCTGCCGGGCCTCGGGACGCTTCCGGTCGCCGGCATGGTCGAGCTGCTGGTGACCGACTTCCTGGCGCACAGCTGGGACATCGGCCACGCGGCCGGCCTGGACGTACGGCTGGACCCGGAGCTGTTGCCGGGGGCGCTGGAGTGGTCACGGGAGCATCTGGGTGGCTCGCGCCAGCCGGGCTATTTCGGGCCGCCGGTCCCGGTCGCCCCGGACGCCGACGAGCAGACCAAGCTGCTCGCCTTTCTCGGCCGCGAGCCGGGTCAGCACCTGTCATAACTGGCGAGCGCGGCGCCGGTCGCGGCGGAGGCGGTGGTCTCGAAGATCTCGTCCTCGCTGTGGCCGGCGCCTTTCAGGTCGTCGATGGTCGTCTCGGTGATCTTGTACGAGGAATCCCTGACCAGAGCCGCATAATCGGCCAGCTCCGGCGGCACGGGACGTACGAGCCGGCGCAGCTCACCGACCGGATCGGCACTCCGGCCGCCGGTCACGAAACCCGGCATCCGATAGCGAAACCGGTGCAGCGCACGCGTGCCGGGCTCCAGCTGTCCGTCGCGGAGCAGGAAACCGAAGGCGTTCCCCATCCGGTTGACGATGTTCCAGATCAGGTTGACGTTCAGCGCCTCGGTGATCGCCTGGTCCGGCAGCTCCGGACGCGTCACCGGCTCGTCCGGCCGCATGCTCACCGATTCCAGGAAAGTCAACGCGGCGGCCAGTTCCGGGCGTACGGAGCTGGCGTCGAGCTGACCGTCGGAGGCGAGCCGCACCAGCTCGGTGTGCGTCTCGATGCAGAACGGACACTGGTGCCAGGTCGCCGTCTTCGCCGCCATGTATTCGCGCTCGCCGGCGGTCCAGAAGGACGGCCCGCGCATCGACATGGCCGCGAGCGACAGCACCGGCCGGCCGAGGATTTCCGGGCGGTACAACAGCATCTTGAGCACGTCGGCGGTCTCGGTGCCGGACATCCGGGAGGTCATCCCCATGAACATCCGCGCCGGCAGGCGGTGTCCGCGGTCGAGCACTGTCAGTCGCATCTCTCGTCCAGTTCTATCAGTCTGCGAGCCAAAAAACGTCGTTCGGCCGGCTGCCCGGCCAGCTCGTGCGCGCGCCGGTAGGCGTCGGCGGCCTCCTCGCGCCGGCCGAGGCGGCGCAGGAAATCCGCGCGTACGGCGTGAAAAAGGTGGTACGAGCTCAGGTCGAGGTCGTCGACGAGCGCGAGGCCGGCGGCCGGACCGTCGAGCATCGAGACCGCGACCGCGTGGTTGAGCGCCACCACCGGCGACCGGTCGATCGCCAGTAATGCCTTGTACAGTCCGCAAACGCGGCTCCAGTCGGTCGGCGGTTGCGCGTGCATCGCGGCGATCGTCGCCTGCAGCACGTACGGTCCGGCCGTGCCGTGGCGCAACGCGCGGTCGAGGACGCCGATGCCTTCGGCGAGCTGTTTTTGGTCCCATCGCGCCGGATCCTGGTCGTCCAGCAACACCAGGTCGCCGGACACGTCGTAGCGAGTGGCGCTTCGCGCGTCATGCAACGACATCAGCGCGACCAGACCGAAGACCTCGGCCTCGTCCGGCATCAGAGTCGCGACCAGCTTTCCGAGCCGGATCGCCTCCGCGCGCAGTTCGCCGTCGTCACCGGTGTAGCCGTGCGTGAAGATCAGGTAGATGACCGCGAGTACGCCGGACAGCCGCTCCGGCAGCCGATGGTCCGGCGGCACCTCGAAAGACGCGCCAGCGTCGCGCAGCTTGCGTTTGGCGCGTACCAGCCGCTGCGCCAAAGTCGTTTCGCCGACCAGAAAAGCGCGGGCGATCTGCGCCGCGGTCAGTCCGCCGACGACCTGCAGTGTCAGCGCGACGCGCGCCGGCATCGCCAACGCCGGATGGCAGCACGCGAACAGCAGGCTCAGCCGGTCGTCGCCGACGCTCACCAGGCGGCTCGGATCCAGGTCCATCGGCACCACCTCCCGGGTGGCCGCGGCCTGCTGCTTGCGGCGGCCGACCTCGGCGCGGCGGATCCAGTCGACGCCGCGGTTGCGCGCGACCGTCACCAGCCAGCCGACCGGATCGTCCGGCGGCCCGGCCGCCCAACTGGTCATCGCCTGCGCGCAGGCCTCCTGCAGGGTCTCCTCGGCCAGCTCGACGTCCCCCAGCGCGCGTACGAGCGCGGCCAGCATCCGCGTGCGCTCCGCGCGATACACGCGCTCGACGGCGTCCATCAGGGCCGGTTGTCGACCTCGGGCACGACCGCGAGCGGACGCACCTCGACCGACCCCATCGCCGCGAACGGACACGCGGCTGCCAGCTCCAGCGCCTCATCGAGGCTGGCGCAGTCGAGGAGGTAGTAGCCGCCGAGGTGCTCGTGCGTCTCGGCGAACGGCCCGTCGGTCATCAGTGTCTGGCCGTCCCGCACGCGTACGGTCGTCGCCGTCTCGACCGGTTTCAGCGGATCGCCGGCGACCAGGACACCGCGCCGCCGGCACTCGTCGGCGAAGGCGTTGATCCTGGCCACCGCCTCCTCGAAGCCGGCCTCGCCGGGACCCGGCGGATGGCATCCGTAGATCAGCAGCATGTATTTCATCCGCGCTCCTTTCCGTCCAAGGACGAACAGCCTGGCGCGAACTCGACACCTCCGCCAGTCAGTCCACGACTCGCCTGACGAAGCCGGACAGGTTGGCCAGCGTACGGTCGGCCTTCTCGGCGACCGTGAGCGATTCCGGTGGCCGGCCGCCGAGACCCACCGGTTTCTTGCCGCGCAGATAGAGCGAACAGGCCAGGTCGGTGCAGATGTACGTGCCGACCGAGTTGCCCTGCGCGCCGCCGCGACCGGCTTTTCGAGCCGTCATCAGGGAAACCCCGTCGCCGCCGTGCGTGGTCAGGCACAGCGAGCACATGTTGCGCCGCCGCTGGCCGGCCGGTGCGGCCGCCTTGCGCAGCGCGACGCCGACGTACCCGTCGCCGGACTCCATCACCAGATAGGCACGGTCCGGCGCGCCGGGGTCGCGCCAGCCGAGGAAGTCCAGGTCGTCCCACGGCCGCGCGTCGAGGTCCTTGGGGACCGCCAGTCGCTTCGCCTCGCCTTTCGTGCAGTTGACGAACGAGTCGCGGATCTCGCGTTCGGTCACTGGTCTCATGCCATCGACGTTAGGTAGCCTAGAGACATTAGGCAAATGGTTAAACCTGCTAGGAGAGTGGATGCCGCGCGCTGGAGTGACCGCCGAACGTCTCACCCAAGCGGCGGCGGAGCTGGCCGACGAGATCGGCTTCGACAACGTCACGGTCTCGGCGCTCGCGCGCGGCTTCGGCGTCAAGGACGCGAGCCTCTACTCGCACGTACGCAGCCTGCAAGAGCTGCGTACGCGCGTGGCGGCGCTGGCGCTGACCGAGCTCGCCGACAACGCCGCGGCCGCGTTGGCCGGCCGCTCGGGAAAGGAGGCCCTGGTCGCCTTCGCCAACGCCTATCGCGACTATGCGAAGGCGCATCCCGGCCGCTACGCGTCCATACTGCTGGAGCTCGGCCCGACCGTGGCCGGTCCGGCGACCCGGCACTCCGAGCTCACGCGCGCGATCCTGCGCGGCTATCGGCTCGCCGAGCCGGACGAGACCGACGCCGTACGACTGCTCGGCAGCACCTTCCACGGCTATGCGAGCCTCGAGCAGGCCGGCGGGTTCGCGCAGACTCCGCGCGCCGCGGACGCTTCCTGGTCACGCACGCTGGACGCGCTGGACACACTCCTGCGTAACTGGCCACCGCGCTGACAGTCTCAGATCAGCACTTCTTCGGCGGCGGCCTCGCTGCTCGCGAGCGTACGGCTCACGCCGCGCCGCAGTGAACCGAGCAGCACGCCGACGACGACCAGAGCGGCGCCGGCCAGCTCCGGGATCGTCACGCTCTCGCCGAGGATGACCCACGCGGCGCTCATGCCCACGACCGGCACCAACATCGAGAACGGCGCGACGACGCCGGCCGGATGGCGGGTCATCAGCCAGGTCCAGATGCCGGAGCCGACCACCGTACCGATCACCACCGTGTACGCGAGCCCGGCGACCGCCGCGATGCCGGCCGGGCTGGCCAGCGAGGCGAACGAGGTGCCGATCCGCGCCGGTCCCTCGACCAGCAGGGAGACGCCGAGCATCGGCAGCGGAGGCACGACCGACATCCACATGGTCAGGTGGAACGGCTTGTCCGGCTCGGCCTGCCGGTTGCAGATGTTGCCGATCGCCCAGCCGAGCGCGGCGGCCAGTGCCAGCAGGAACGGCAGCACGGTGGCGTGCTCGGCGCGCTGCCAGCCGACCACCGCCAGGCCGCCGACCGCGACCAGGATGCCGACGACCTGGCGTCCGCTCAGGCGTTCGCGCAGGAACGTCGCGCCGAGCACGACGGTGAACGGCGCGGATGCCTGCAGCACCAGCGACGCGAGGCCGGCCGGCAGTCCGGCGGCCATTCCCCAGTAGAGGAAGAGAAACTGCAGGACGCCGAAGCCGACGCCATAGCCGATGAGCCAACGCGGCCGTACGCGCGGACGGGGCACGAACAGGATCGTCGGGATCGCGATCAACGCAAAGCGCAGTGCCACCAGGAACATCGGCGGAAACTGCTGGAGCGAGGCGTCGATCGCGATGAAGTTCAAACCCCACATGACGGCGACGGACAGAGCGACGAGGCGGTGGCGCATAGGCATGCCGCTATGTTCATCCGAGCCGTACGTTAAGCACAATCAATAAATGAGACAGGCACTCTGTAGTCTGGCTTCATGGATACGCGGCATCTCGAGCTGCTCCGCGAGTTGGCCGAGCGCGGCAGCGTCACCGCCGTCGCGCAGGCGACCTTCCGTACGCCGTCTGCGGTGTCTCAGCAGCTCAAGGCGGCGCAGCGCGAGTTTGGCATGCGGCTGGTCGAGCCGTCCGGCCGCGGCCTGCGGCTCACCGAGGCCGGCCGGCTGCTCGCCGACGGCGGCGCGAGCGTGGCCGCCGCGATCGAGCGCGTACAAGCCGAGTGGGACGCGTTCCGCGGCGGTCCCGCCGGCACGGTCACGATCGCCGCGCTGCCGAGCGCGGCCACCTTCCTGTTCGCCGGCGCGATCCGCGAGCTGGCCGGCTCGGCGATCACGCTGCGGTTCAGCGACTTCGACATCGCCGAGGCCGAGTTCGCCGGCCTGGCCGCCGACAGCGACATCGTCATCGCGCACAGCCTGGCCGGACCGCGGCCGGCCGGCACAGAGCGCCTCACCGTCGTATCCCTGGCACGCGAACCCCTCGACGTGGCGATGGCCGCCGACCATCCGCTGACCGTACGGCCGGCGCTGACCGCCGCGGACGTGGTCGACGCCGAGTGGATCGGCGTACCGGAAGGCTTTCCGTTCGACAGCGTCCTGCGGGCCATCGAGCAGGCGACCAGCGCCGAGCTGCGGATCGCGCAGCGGCTGCGCGACAACCGGCTGATCGAGTCACTGGTCGCCAGCGGCCGGCAACTCGCCATCCTGCCGCGGTTCACCACTCCGACCGATTGCGGCCTGGTGCTGCGGCCGCTCACCGACATTCCGTCGACGCGCCACGTGTCGGCGATCATGCGGCCGGACAAAGCCGAGCGGCTGTCCGTGCAACGCGTCCTGGGCGCCCTGCTCGCCGTCGCCGCCGACGTACAAACGCGTCACACCGGCTGACCCGGATGCCGTTCGATGGCCGGAGCCCAGTGAGGTCGCGGGATGAGGCAGAACGGATGTCCGGCCGGGTCGGCGTAAACGTCGGTGCCGGTGAGCCTGGTGGCTCCGAGAGCGATCACGCGCTCACCGGCCGTTTCCGTGTCGTCGACCATGATGTCGAGATGAAACTGCTGGCTCGACGCACTGTCCGGCCAGACCGGCGGCCGATGGCCTGGCGCTCGCTGGAACGCCAGACCCGAAGTGGTGTCGTTGTCGGCGACCACGACCCAGTCGGCGCTGCGATAGGTGACAGGCTTCCCCAACAAAGCCGAATAGAACTCCGCCAACACCGAAGGATCGGGACAGTCGATCACGACGTGATGCATCCGTCCGATCATCGACGCCCCCTTCGTTGGTCCTCGCGTACGAAGGTGCGCGCCAAGGCACAACCGTTCAACACGCCGAGCCGCTGCTGCGACCGGCCCTCAGAGCCGGCCCATGGCGCTGCGTGTCCAGCGACCACCAGGTGCCGGATGTCATCGACGTCAACGAAAGCACATCGCTCACGACCGCCGGCGACCATGCGGCCAACGGTCGTCTTCCCGACTGCTGGCGGCCCAGTCACCACAAGGACACGCATGCGTGCATTCTCGACCGCCGACAGCCATGCACGCAGGTCTCACCACGCACGTAGGGAGTCCCTGCGGCGCATTGGCTGGTGGCCCCGGCGCGATTCGAACGCGCGACACCCGCTTTAGGAGAGCGGTGCTCTATCCCCTGAGCTACGAGGCCAGACCTGACAACGGTACCGGACCGCTAATGGCGCTGGCGCGTACGGTCGTCGGCTTCGGCCAGCGCCTTCAACCGGCGGTTGTACGCGGCGAGAGCGTCCTGGTCGTCCTCGGCCGGCTCGGCGTCACCGCGCGCGGCTGCGCGGGCCTCGGCTCGGTCGGCGGCGCGGTCGAGGCGGCGCTGCTCGCGTTCGTCGGAGCGGATCCACTGGTAGAGCAACGCGAGCGCGATCACCAGGCTCGGCAGCTCGCCGAAGGCCCACGCGATGCCGGCGCCGACCTGCTGGTCGGCCAGCGGCGTCGCACCCCAGGTGCGCACCAGCGACTCGTACCAGCCGGCGGCCAACAGCGTGGCCGTCTGCATCAGCGCCAGGCCGAAAAACGCGTGGAAGATCATCGACACGAACAGCAGCGGGATGCGCACCGGATACGGCAGCGGCCGCGGCGCCGGGTCGACGCCGATCAGGATCCAGAAGAACAGATAGCCGGCCGCCAGGAAATGCGTGAACATCAGCAGGTGCAGCGCGTGCGAGCGCAACATCTGCTCGTACAGACCGGTGAAATACATGGCATAGAACGACGCCACATACAAGGTCAGCGCCACCAGCGGATTGGTCAGCAGCTTGGCGACCGGCGTCCCGGTGGCCCACAGCAGCCACTCGCGCGGGCCGCGCAGGTCCTTGTCCGTCGACGGCGGCAGCGCGCGCAGCGCCAGCGTCATCGGTCCACCGAGCACCATGATCGCCGGCGCCAGCATCGCCAGCGTCATGTGCTGGATCATGTGGATGCTGAAGAGTACGTAGCCATAGCGCGCGAGACCGCTCGAGGTCACGACGATGACGATCAGCCAGCCGGCGACCCAGCAGGCCGTACGCGACACCGGCCAGCGGTCGCCGCGCTTGCGCAGCCGCCACACGCCGGCCAGGTAAAAACCGATCGCGGCCAGCGACACGGCGATGAACAGCGGCTCCGGCAGCCAGTTGAAGACCATCTTCTCCAGCGTCGCCGGCCCCGGCATCGGAAAGCCGAGCAGCGCGCCGGTGCGGTCGAGCTCCTCCGGCACGCCGGCCGGCGGCGTACGCGACAGCGCGACGGCCAGGCCGACCGTGGCGGCGAAGACGAGCACTTCCACCGCGGCGAGCCGTACGAACGCGCCGCGCGCACCGTCGGCCAATGCGGGCAGCGTACGTTTTCGGTGCCACCAGCCGAAAACACCGAGTGACACCAGCGCCAGGAACTTCAGGATGACGATCCGGCCATAGCCGGTGCCGAACAGGGCGCCCCACGACTGCACGCGTACGGTCGCGTTGACCACGCCGCTCAGGCCGACCACGACGAACGCGGCCAGCGCGGCCTTGGAGTAGCGGTGCGCGGCGGCGGACAGCGCCGGGGTCGGCAGCCGCCGGCAGAGCAGCAGCGCGATCAGGCCGCCTGTCCAGACGAGTACGCCGCCGACGTGCAGGATCATCGTCGACACGGCCATCTGGTGGTTGCCGGCCGATGCCGCGTGGCCGCTGAACACCGGCGGCATGGCGGCGGCCACCGACAACACGGCGAGCACCGCGGCGCCGGTCGCCGACAACACGATGCGTGAGGCCGTGGCGATCAGCAGCGCGGCCACCATCATGACCGTGAGCGTCTGGCCGACCTCGACCGTACTGACGAAGCTGACCAGCGACGTGCGGTTGAGCGCCTGGGTGACCGGCTGGCCGAGCAGGTCGGACAGCGTGAAGCACAGCTGCGCGGCGGTCGCCAGAGCCCAGACGATCGCGGCGACCGAAGCCGTACGCAGCATCAGATAGCCGTGCGCGGACACGCGGCGGCCGTTGTCGGCGTGCTGCGTCGGAATGGCGAAGGCGGCGACCGCGAGGCCGCCGACCGTGGTCGCGGCCGCCAGCTGGCCGAGCACCGTCGACAGCGGCAGGGCCCAGATGGTGAGCGGTCCCGGATCCGGCAGGCCGGGGACCTGGTTGGTCACCGCGCCGCCGGTCCACAGTGCGATCGCGGCGACGGCGACCGCGGCCAACAGCGCCGCGGCCAGCACCGTCGGCACGTGGACGGGGCTGTCGGTGCGCGCCGGAGTGCTCATGGCCGTGGCGGCTTCGGGCGCTTCGGCGCGGTCGCCAGTGCCACGCCGATGAGGATCAACACCAGCACGATCACACCGAAGACGACGTACGGCCACCACGCCTGGCCGCCGGGGATCTGCGAGCTCGGCGGCACGGTCGGGATCGCCGTGCTGTGCGGACTGCCACTCGGCCGCGGCTCCGGCGCCAGCCCGCAACCGCTCAACAACCCGGCGAGCAGCAACCCGCCGACGACGACAGCTCCTAGCACACGCTTGACCACCGCACCAGTCTCACACCCGCGAGCGACGGTTTCCGCGTGGCCCCCGCCGTGTGTGACCGGCCGGCGCATCCAATTGGAAACCTTGTTGACCGATCCGGCGGGAAAACCGGTCGACAAAGTCGCATTCGGGCGCCAGATCGGCTGTCCGAGTGTCACCGGTGGCCGCATCGCCGCAGGTCAGCCGGCATCCGACGACGCAATCGGATTCCGATTGCGTCGTCGCTAGGCGGCGAAGAGGCGGCGCTTTTCCTTGCGCAGCCAGCCGTCGATCCACCAGAACGCCTCGATGAGCACGATGCCGACCACCGCACACACACAGGCGGTCAACGTGTACGACCCGTTGCTCGGGTCGAGCTGGAAGACCTTCTGGCTCAGCGGCAGGACGAACATCACCGCCGACAGCACCACCATCGTGGCGATCAGCGCGACCTTCCACCAGACGTACGGCCGCGCCACGATGATCAGGACCCACAGCGCGATCGCGATCAGCGTCATCAGCGCGGTCGTGCTGGCCTGCACCACGTTGGTCTGGCTGGCGCCGCGACCGTCGTAGACCAGCACGTACGACACGAAACAGGCGACCGCGATGACCAGGCCGGCGGGGATCGCCATCCGCATGACCCGGCCGACGAAACCGCGTTGTGCGCGCTCGTTGTTCGGCGCCAGCGACAGTACGAACGCCGGCAGGCCGATGGTGAACCAGCCGGTCAGCGTCACGTGCCGGGGCAGGAACGGGTACGGCAGAGCGTCCAGGCCGATCAGGCCCGGGATGCCGACCAGCAGCGCCAGCAGCACCGAATAGACGGTCTTGGTGAGAAACAGGTTGGAGACCCGCTCGATGTTGCCGATCACCCGCCGCCCCTCGCCGACGACATGCGGCAGCGTCGCGAACTTGTTGTCCAGCAACACGATCTGCGCGACCGACCGGGTCGCCGGGCTGCCGGCCCCCATCGCCACGCCGATGTCGGCGTCCTTGAGCGCCAGTACGTCGTTGACGCCGTCACCGGTCATCGCGACCGTGTGGCCCTTGGACTGCAGCGCCTTGACCATCGACCGCTTCTGCGCCGGCGTCACGCGGCCGAAGACCGTGCCGTTCTCCACCGACTCGGCCAGCTGCTCCGGCTCCTCGGGGAGCGTACGCGCGTCGACCGGCCGGTCCGCGTGTGGCAGGTCCAGCGCGGTGGCCACGGCGCCGACCGACAGCGCGTTGTCGCCGGAGATCACCTTGACCGTGACGTTCTGCTCGCCGAAGTAGTCGAGCGTGTCCTTGGCGTCCGGCCGCACCTTCTGCTCCAGCACCACCAGCGCGACCGGCGTGACGACCCCGGGAGCGCCGGCGACGTCCACCTTCTGTGCGGCCTTCGCCAGCAGCAGTACGCGCAAACCCCGCGAGCCGATCCGCTCGGCCTCGGCACGTTCGCCGCTGTCCGCCGGCAGCAACACGTCCGGGGCGCCGAGGACCCAGTTGCCGTGCTCGCCGAAGCTCGCGCCGCTCCACTTCCGCGCCGACGAAAAGGCCGCCACCGCCTCGACCGGCCAGCCAGGCGCCTCCGGGTAGGCCTGCGCGATCGCGGCCAGGCTCGCGTTGGGCCGGGAGTCGGCGGCGGCCAGCGCGGCCAGTGCCCGCTCGGCCGGCTCGCCGTTGCCGACCGGTAGCACCTCGGTCAGCCGCAACGCGTTCTCGGTCAGCGTGCCGGTCTTGTCCGCGCACACCGTGTCGACCCTGGCCAGCCCCTCGATCGCCGGCAGCTCGTTGACCAGGCACTGCCGCTGGCCGAGCCGGATCACGCCGACCGCGAAGGCGATGGCGGTCATCAGGATCAGGCCTTCGGGCACCATCGGCACGAGCGCCGCGACCATGCCGCGTACGGCCTCGCGCCACTGCTGCTGACCGGAGAAGAGCTGGTTGTAGATCGACAGCGCACCGGCCGGGATCAGCAGATACGTGATGAAGCGCAGGATCCGGTTGATGCCGTTGCGCAGCTCGGAGTTGACCAGGGTGAACTTGCTGGCCTCCTCGGCGAGCCTGGCCGCGTACGCCTCCTTGCCGACCTTGGTGGCCCGGTAGGTGCCGCCGCCGGCGACCACGAAGCTGCCGGACATCACCTGGTCGCCGGCGCGCTTCACGACCGGGTCGGACTCACCGGTCAGCAGCGACTCGTCGACCTCCAGGGCCTCGGCGCCGAGCACCTCGCCGTCCACCACGATCTGGTCGCCGGCCGCCATCTCGATCACGTCGTCGGCGACCACCTGGTTGGGCGCCACCTCCGTGCTGACGCCCTCGCGGCGTACGCGTGGCTTGGCCTGGCCCACGATGGTGAGCCGGTCGAGCGTCCGCTTGGCGCGCAGCTCCTGGATCATGCCGATCACGCTGTTGGCGATGATCAGCAGGCCGAAGACGCCGTCGATGAAAAAGCCGGTGGAGGCGATCAGCAGGAAAAGTACGCCGAAGATCGCGTTGATCCTGGTGAAGACGTTGCCGCGTACGATGTCCCAGACGCTGCGGCTGGCTCTGGTCGGCACGTCGTTCGTGCGGCCGTCGGCTATCCGTTGCGCGACCTCGGCGGAGCTGAGCCCCCGATGTAGATCCTCTTTGAGCACTTGGTCACGGTAGCGGCCGGTCAGGGCCGGCCGCCTCCACCTGGAGTATGCCGTTGATCAGGAAGTGTTGGCCGAGCGCTGGGCTCGCCGTTGGATCCAGGCGACCAGCTCGCTGGATGGATCCGGACCAGGACTGAGCGTGCAGGCCACGCCGAGCAGCACGAGCAGCACGCCGATGGCCAGCATCGGTACGACCGCCGGACCGGTCTCCGGCAACGAGGTCATCGGCCGTGCCGGCGGGCCGGCCGCGTCGTGTGGCCGGCTGGCGCCCGCGCGCCCTCCAGAACCGGCGGCCGGTGCCGCCGCGCCGCCAGCGTGTCGCGCTGACGGAGCGGCCAGGCCGAGCACCGCCAGCGCGGTGGTCTGGCGCAGCCGCGCCAGGCCGGCCGGCGACTTCGCGTACGCGTCGAGACCGGTCTTCACAGCGGCGAAGTCGGCCGGCGAGGCGGCGATGGCGCCCCGCAGGACGGTCGGCAGGGCGGCCGGCACCTGCAGCGATCCCAGCCAGCCGGCGTACGCGCCCGGTGGTGTCGCGCCGGCCGCCGCCAGCGCACGCGCCGCCAGGCCGGTGCTGCCGGCGACGCCGAAGCCGCCGGTGGAGTCGCGGTGGCTGGTCAGCCAGCTCGCCGCGCGTTGCACGGCCGCGTCCTGGCCGCCGACCACCGCCAACGACCACGTGGCGATCGCCGTGCCGTCGACGCTCGACGCGCAGCTGCCTTGAGCGGTGGCGCGGAAGCCGCCGTCGGGACACTGCTGACGCAGCAGGTACGCGACCGCCAGGGCAGCCGCTCCGGCCCTGCTCAGCGCGACGACGCCGTACGCCTGCGACGCGGTGTCGGGTCCGTATCGGCCGGTGCGGTCGACGCCGGCGGCCACCGCCCTGACCAGGTCGGCGAGCCGGCCGCTCGCCGACCAGTGTCGCGGGTCGATGCCCTGGGCGACGGCGATCAGCAGAAGCTTCGCGGTCAGCTGCGGATCGGCGGCGGTCTGCGTACGCAGCCGTGCCGTCGCGGCCTTCGCCTCGTCCGGCGCGACGCCGGCCGCGTGCAGGGCAAGGATCGCGTCGGCGACCAGCCCGGCCGGTGCCGCCGGGAACGTGTGGCCGCCGCGGCGCAGGTCGTCGGCCAGGAAGGTGGCGGCGCGCGCGGCGGATGCCGGCGCTGGCGCGCTCTGCGAGCTCGGTCCGCCGGGAGTGCCGGACGGCGTCGGCGGGTCCATCGCGGCCGGCGCGGACGCCGGCTGTGCCGCGCCGGCGACGCTGACCGACGGCTGGTTGGTCGTGCCGGTGCCGTACGAGAAGGCCACCACGCCACCGGCCGCCGGGTGATAGCGATCGGCGGTCTCCGCCGGATAGGTCCACACCGTACGGTCGGCGTTGGGCACCGACAGGGCCCAGCCGGGCCGGCCGCCGCTCGCGCCCGTGCAGGCGTCGTCGGCCACCTTCGGCAGGCCGGTGATCCGGCACAGATAGCCGTCCGTGCCGCGCGTCACGTCGAGACCAACGTCAGCGAGCGCCCGCATCGCGGTGGCCGGCGTGCCGTGGTCGCAGCGGCGCACCACCGGCGTGTCACCGAACCGCCGGCCGGACCGGAACGGCGTGAAGTCGGCGACCACCGTCACGCCGGTGTCGCCGGCACACGGACCGGACGACCACGCGGCCACCGACGGCTCCGCGCTCGGATCGGCCACCGCCGGACCGGCGCTCGTGCCGAGGAACGCGCACAGCGCCAGGAGCACGGCCGCACCACGCAGGGTCCGGCGGCGCCGACGGCCGCTCATGAGCACTCCTCGGGCACTCGTGACGCGCGGTGCCGGCCTTCCGGCGCCGCATGGTCCTGGCCCCCGACGGTCACTGCCAGCGCACCTGCTCAGCACGCGTTTTTTGACGCCGCGGACACCGAAAACATCGTCCGCGGTGGCCGTGACGTTAACACGCGGGTCTGACAACTTCTCGGCGCGCAGTGATCCCATGACTGCGGAGTGAAGCGATCTGTCCCATTCGTACGGCCTGTCGGTGCCGGGCCTTATGTTGGCGTCATGAAACGGTGGGGACGGGTCGCCGTCCGGCTGATGTGCGGCATTCTCGCGGTGTTGTTGCTGGTCGGCGCCTTCGCCGTCGGCGGGGGGACGATCGCCGTACGCGCGTCTTTTCCGCAGACGTCCGGCAGTGTCTCCGTGCCGGGCCTGTCCGCGCCGGTCACGGTCAGCCGCGACGCCGGTGGCGTGCCCCAGCTGTACGCGTCGACCGCGACGGATCTTTTCCGTGCCCAGGGATATGTGCACGCGCAGGACCGGTTCTGGGAAATGGACTTCCGCCGGCATGTCACCGCTGGCCGGCTGTCGGAGATGTTCGGCGCGAGCCAGGTGGACACCGACGCGGCCGTGCGGACGATGGGATGGCGGCGGGTCGCGGAGCGCGAATTTGGCCTGTTGTCCGCGCGGACAAAGATTTACCTGCAGGCATACGCGGCCGGCGTCAACGCGTATCTCCGGACGCACCAGGGCCTGGCGGCCAGCCTCGAATACGGTGTGTTGAAAATCACCGCACCGGACTACCGGATCGAGCCGTGGACACCGGTCGACTCGGTCGCCTGGCTGAAGGCGATGGCGTGGGATCTGCGGTCCAACCTGATCGCCGAGCTGGACCGCGCACAACTGCTCACCGCCGGCCTGTCGAGGGACCGCATCGAGCAGCTGTGGCCGGCATATCCGTTTGCGGAACACGCGCCGATCGTCGGTGGCGGCGGCGTGCGGAACGGCACGTTCCGCTCGGCGACCGTACAGCCGGCTGTTGCTTTTTCCGGAGTTTCGAAGGCTTTTCGCGCGCTGGACCTGCTCGGCCCCGGGACCTCCGCCGACATCGGGTCGAATTCCTGGGTGATCGCCGGCTCGCGCACGACCACCGGAAAACCGATCCTGGCCAACGATCCGCACCTCGGTCCCGGCATGCCGTCGATCTGGTACCAGATGGGCCTGCACTGCCGGACGGTCTCGGCCGGCTGCCCGTTTTCCGTGCTCGGCTACAGTTTTTCCGGCGTACCCGGGATCGTCATCGGACACAACGAGCGGATCGCCTGGGGATTCACCAATCTCGGTCCGGACGTCGCTGATCTCTACCTGGAGAAGCTGAACGGCACGCGGTATCAGGTCGGCGACGAATGGCGGCCGCTGCAGACACGTAAGGAGACGATCCGGATCGCCGGCGGCTCCTCGCGGGTCGTCACAGTCCGCAGCACGGGTCACGGCCCGCTGATGTCCGACGTCGATCCGGGCGTACGGCGCGCGTCGAAGACGACCGCGGTGTCGTTGCGCTGGACGGCATTGGACGCCGGCCGCACCATGGACGCCGTCTTTTCGATGGCGCTGGCGCAAAACTGGCCGCAGTTCCGCGAGGCGGCGCGGCTTTTCGCCGTACCGGCACAGAATCTCGTGTACGCGGACGTGGACGGCAACATCGGCTATCAGGCGCCTGGTGACATCCCGGTCCGTGGCCTGGGGGACGGCCGGTGGCCGGCGCCGGGCTGGGATCCGCGCTATGACTGGAAAAGCCGCATTCCGTACGACGCGCTGCCGAGCGTGCTGAACCCGCAGGAGGGTTTCGTGGTGACCGCCAACCAGGCGGTCGTCGGCCCCGGCTATCCGTATTTGCTGACCACCGACTGGGAATACGGCTATCGGTCGCAGCGGATCCGCGACCTGATCACCTCACGCGCGAAGGTGAGTGTCGCCGATGTGCAGCGCATGCAGATGGACACGCGCAACGGCAACGCCGTCGACGTCGTGCCGGCGCTGCTGAGGATCCGGCTGACCGGTTTCGCCGCGCGGGCGCAGGACCTGTTGCGTGGCTGGGATTTCCAGCAGCCGGCCGGCTCGGCGGCCGGTGCTTTCTTCAACGCCACCTGGCGGCACCTGCTCGCCGACACGTTCTACGACGACATCCCGGCGTACGACCGCGAAAGTGTCGTCGGCAACGAGCGGTGGTTCGCGGTCGTGAAAGCGCTGCTGGCGGATCCGCGGTCGCCGTGGTGGGACGTACGCGGCACGAAGCGGGTCGAGAGCCGTGACGACATCCTGGCGCGCGCGATGACCGAGGCCGCGACCGAGCTGGCCGACAGCCAGGGCGCCGACCCGAAGGGCTGGCAGTGGGGACGGATGCACCAGCTGACGCTGCGCAACGCGAGCCTGGGCAACTCCGGGATCGCGCCGATCGA